>JBIQHU010000272.1:0-2528 GCA_044508395.1 Mycobacterium sp.
GGCTCTTTTCACCGCACCGGCACTGGTGGTGCTTGCATGTTCCGGACTTGTGATCCTGTACGCCCAGCCGCTGAACGATTGGCTCAATCGCGATCTCTACGTCGTCGCCGAAGGGCCTGAGACCGTTCCACTCGATGACCAGATAGCCGTCGCCGAGAAGAACGTCGGTGCGGATTACACCCTCGACGCCGTCACGCCACCTGCCGGGCCGGGGCAGTCGACACGAGTTGACTTTCTGGCTGCGGATGCTCTCGAATACCCTGCCGCTGAAGCCAACCTCATCCAGGTGTTCGTCGACCCCTATACGGGGCGATATCTCGGACAGCACAGTGAGCTGTCCAGCCTCGTCGGGTGGGCCAATCAGCTTCACCGAATGTTCGGCAACGACGGACCCCAAGTGCAATTGCCGTCACTCGGCCACCTGATCGCGCCGTCGGCTTATCCGGATGCCACGATCGGAGTCGGGGTCGGAAATCTCTGGATGGAGCTGACGGCGGTATGGATCCTCGTGCTGCTGGCCAGCGGGATCGCCCTATGGTGGCCGAGGGCGATCGAGGCGGCGAAGCCGCTGCTGAAGATCCGATGGCGTAGAGGCGGCCGGATCCGGTGGCGCGATCTGCATGCGCTCACGGGTGTGGTGATCGCGATCATCCTCATCTGTTACGTGCTCTCGGGCTTGACGTGGTCGCGGTATTGGGGCGAGAACTGGCGCGCATTCTCGGACACCGTCGCTCCGTCGGCCGAGATCGACGCCCCCTCGACGCCGGCGACAATGGGCGACTTCGACCGACTCGGCCGCCGCATCGCATGGGCGGCCACCGATGATCCGGTGTACGCGTCGACGGCAGACGGAACGATTGCGCAGCGGCTCTCCTTCGCTGATATTGACCGGCTCGCGAAGGGCGAGAAAATGGTGCCCGGCTACGCCATCATCCCGCCCTCGGACGTGACTGATGACGGAGAAACGGTGTACGGCAGCTACACGGTCGTCAATGCATGGCCGCAGAAGTTGTCTGAACAGCGCACTCTCTACCTCAACCAGTTCACCGGGCGGACGATCACCAATGCCACCGCGGCCCAGGATGGAGCGCTCTCACGGTTGACCAGCCTCGGCATCGCGATGCACATGGGGAACCAGCTCGGATGGCTGACTCGTATCTCGGCGACGATCGCCTGTCTGGGTGTGCTCATCAGCGTGTCGACGGGGTTGTTGATGTGGTGGAAACGCCGTCCCGCCGGTCGCACCGGACTGCCGACGGGGGTGGGGGTTGACACTCGCGCCAAGGCGTCTAAGCGTCTGGTCATTGTGGTTTCCGCGGCCGCCGTGACACTCGGCGTGCTCTTTCCGGTTTTCGGCGTTTCGCTCTTGTTGGTGTTCGCGGTCGAAGCCGTGCTCGCTCGCCGGGCCCTACCGCAGGGTGCCGGCAGCGAACCTTCGCCCGCAGCTGGTGACGTCGTCGCCGATGTTGCAGGCGATGAGGTGCCGACCGGCGCACTGCAAGTAGCTGAGATCGCTACCGAAGGGAGCTCACATGTCTGACACCAGAATCCGATCCCGATTGGGAGTCATCCTCACCGCGTGCGCGCTTGTCGTTCCTGCCTGCTCGTCATCCTCCGACGATCGGCAGGAGCCGATGGCGTCCACCGTCACCATCGAGAACCAGTGGGCGAGCTCGGCGGAGACGGGGATGGCCGCCGTTTTCGGCACCTTCTCCAACAAGGGCGACCACGAGGCCCGCATCGTGTCCGGCGAATCTCCGATCGCGCGACGGGTCGAGGTTCACGAGGTCGTGCCTGACGCCGCGGGCGCTATGGTCATGCGGCCCAAGGAGGGTGGATTGACGGTTCCTGCCGGTGGCACGCGCGAGCTGATACCCGGCGGCGACCATCTGATGCTGATGGACCTCAAAGAACCGCTGCAGGCCGGCGCCGACGTAACGCTGACCGTCGTCTTTGTGGACGGCTCGACGTTGCCGGTGACCGCACAGATCCGCGATTTTGCCGGTGCCGACGAGGAGTACTCGCCGGCCGACGCAGGATCCAGCGGCGCACCGCACCACTAGGGCCATGACCGAGCAGTCAGGTTTCAGGGTCAACCGGCGGCGCCTTCTTTCCGGAGGTGCCGCCGCGGTGGCCGCGGGAGCCGCCCTCACGAAGTGCAATGTGGCGCAACCCTCCACTCCCGCAGACGGATTCGGCACCGCAGTCGAACCGTTCTACGGCAGACACCAGAGCGGGGTCGTAACGCCTCCGCAAGCGCACGCCCTGTTCATCGCGCTCGACCTCCAACCGCGCGCCGGCCGAAGTGCTCGCGACACGCTCGGCGCTGTCCTGAAGCTCTGGACATCCGATGCGGCCCGACTCACCCAGTCCAGACCGGCGCTGGCCGACACCGAACCCGAGCTCGCCTTGCGGCCCGCGCGGCTGACGGTCACCGTCGGCCTCGGACCGGCTGTCTTCGACCGCGCGGGGCTGGCGGCGCTCCGGCCGGAATCGGTGGCCGCGTTGCCCGCCTTCGGCACCGATCG
>JBIQHU010000102.1:0-20307 GCA_044508395.1 Mycobacterium sp.
GCTGTCGTCGATGAAGTAGTACTGGCAGCCCTTCAGGTACCGCATGTAGCGGTGGTAGTTCTCCTCGTCGGTGGCGGCGATCGCCGCGTCCTTGTTGCGCTCCAGACGGTCGGCCCAGATGCCGAGCGTCTTGATGTAGTGGTTGCGCAGCGACCTCGGCTCGGGCACCACGAAGCCGGCCTTTTCGCCGTGCTCGACCATCATCTGCGTGGTCGGCAGCCGTCCGCCTGGGAAGATCTCAGTGATCATGAACTTGATGAAGCGGGCCAGCTCGAACGTGAGCTTCTTCCCGCGCTCGGCCAGATCGTAGGGGTGGTAGCCGACGCTGCTCTGGATGGTCATCCGACCGTCCTCGGGCAGAATGTCGAAGCACGTCTTGAAGAAGTCGTCGTAGCGCTCGAACCCGAAGTGCTCGAACGCCTCGATCGACACGATCCGGTCCACGGGGGAGTGGAACTGCTCCCAGCCCTCCAGCCGCACATCGAATGTCCGCTCGCTGTCGATCTTGCTCAGCAGCTGATCGCAATAGGCCTTCTGGTTCTTCGACAGGGTCAGGCCGATGACGTTGACGTCGTACTTCTCCATCGCCCTCTGCAGCGTCAGCCCCCAACCGCAGCCGACCTCCAGCAGCGTCATCCCTGGCTTGAGGTCCAGCAGATCGAGGTGCTGGTCGACGTTGGCGATCTGCGCCTCTGACAGCGTGACATCGGGGCCGGTGAAGAACGCGCAGCTGTACTTGCGGGTCGGATCCTGGAATACGCCGAAGAAGTCGTCCGACAGGTCGTAGTGGGCCTGAATGTCCTCGAAATGAGGCGTCATGTCCTTCGTGCCGGTGGAATTGTCAGCCATATTCGTCCTGGGCCTCCGTAGTGTTGATCTGGTCGTACACCCTAGCCCGTGGCCTGGGTCACGCCCTAATTCCAACGCTACTTGACGAGGGTGAATTGATTGACGTCGATGTAACCCATTCTGAAGCCCTTTGCGCAGCCAGTCAGGTAGTGCATGTACCGGTCGTAGACCTCCTCGGACTGCACGGCGATTGCCGCATCCCGGTGCGCCTGCAGGGCCGCTGACCAGGTGTCCAGCGTGCGCGCATAGTGCAGCTGCAGCGACTGGCGCCGGGTCAGTCTGAAGCCGGCCGGTGCCGCGTGCTCTTCGACCTTCTCGATCGACGGCAGCCGTCCACCCGGGAAGATCTCGGTGAGGATGAACTTCACGAACCGCGCCACCTCGAAGGTCAGCGGAATCTTGCGCTCGGCCATCTGCGGGAGCGTGAGCGCGGTGATGGTGTGCAGCAGCATGACGCCATCGCCGGGGAGCGCTCGGTAGGCCATCGCGAAGAAGTCGTCGTACCGGTCGAAGCCGAAGTGTTCGAAGGCGCCGATGCTCACGATTCGGTCCACGGGCTCGTCGAACTGCTCCCAGCCCTGCAGCAGCACCCGCCTGTCGCGCCGGCTGTCGGAAGCCGCGAAAACCCTTTCCACATGGGCCTTTTGGTTCTCGCTCAAGGTCAGCCCGATGACGTTGACGTCATAGCGCTCAATCGCCCGCATCATGGTCGAACCCCAGCCGCAGCCGACGTCGAGCAGCGTCATGCCGGGCTGCAGACCCAGCTTGCCCAGCGCGAGGTCGATCTTGGCGAGCTGCGCTTCCTCCAGCGTCATGTCGTCGCGCTCGAAGTAGGCGCAGCTGTAGGTCTGGGTGGGGTCCAGCCACAGCCGGAAGAACTCGTCGGACAGGTCGTAATGCGCCTGTACGTCTTCGAAGTGCGGTTTCAAATTGCGTGCAACAGCCATCAGTCGGTGCCTTTCTGGGCGAATCAGCAGCTCCGCCGTCATCACCGTTGACAGCTCGCAAAGCCCTGAAGCACTCGACTCGCATGCTAGCCCGAATTGCTGAAGCTAACTACCGGAGCAGCGCCGTAACAGCAGTTACACAGCCGCGAAGGTGGTCTTCAACTCGCCGACGATGTCGTCCCACAGTTCGCGTGGCAACTCATGGCCCATCCCGTCGAACAGCACCAGGCGGGCGTCCTTGATCGCGCGGGCGACGGCCCGGCCGCCGAACGGGCGCATCAGCTTGTCCGCCTTGCCGTGGATGACCACCGTCGGCGCGCTGATCTGACGGTCGTAGCGCAGCAGGCTGCCGCTGCCCAGGATCGCCGCGAAATGGCGCCCGATGCCTGCGGGGTAGTAGGAGCGGTCATAGCCCTCGATCGCCTCGGCGCGGATCCGGTCCTCGGGTGCGGGATAGCCGGGGCTCCCGATGATCTTGCTGACCCGGATCGCGTTCTCGATAATCGCTTCGCGCGACGCGTCTTTCGGCCGTTGCAGTATCGCCAGCAGTTGTTTGGGCGCAGGCGGGGGCAACAGCGGCTGGTTGTTGCTCGAGAAGATCACGGCCAGCGTCTTGGTGCGCACGCGGTGTCGGGCGGCGAATACCTGCGCGATCATGCCGCCCATCGACGCGCCGACGATATGGGCCGAGTCGATCTCCAGGTGGTCGAGTAGTGCCGCGGCGTCGTCGGCCACGTCCTCGAGCGTGTAAGCCGCCGGGCTGCGCAGCCCGAGGAACGATCGCGCCATCCCCGGCAGCAGTGCGGCGCCCGAATGCTGACCCGTCACCTTAGACGACAGTCCGACGTCGCGGTTGTCGTAGCGGATGACCCTCAACCCTTGATTGACGAGCATCTCGCAGAAGTCCTTGCGCCACAACAACAATTGCGCACCGAGCCCCATGATGAGCAGCACTGCCGGATCATTCTGGTCGCCCATGTCCTCGTAGTAGATATCGAGCTCTTTGGACTTGGCGGTGCCGGTGCGGAGGTCCACCTACGCCTCGACTCCTGTACTCGATTTCTCTCCCCCTGGCCTTCGGCCGGGAGGTACCCCCACGGGCGAGCCCTCGTCGGCGGTGTGCTCCCTGCTGACCTCGACCATGAAGTTGGCGAAGTAGCCCGTCAGCTGCGGGTCCGACATCATCTGCCACTTCGGTGCGAGCAGCTTCATGTAACGCTCGACGTAGAGGAACTGCTTGCCGATCAGCACCAGTTCGCGCGGCAGCTTGACGTCGTAGGCGTCGGCCAGAACCGAAAGTTGTTTCCCGATCTCGGCATAACTCATATCGCCCAACGACGACATGGTCAGTGGGGTGGCGAATTTCTCCAGATCCTTGGCGGCCTGGGCTTCGGGCTTCATGGTGCCGACCGCGCCCATCAGCACGACGATCTTGCCGGCCGCGGCGTGGTCCTTCTTCACCAGCAGCGCGTACACCAACTCGCGCAACAGCCAGCGCGTGCGCGGATCGACGCGGCCCATGATGCCGAAGTCGAGGAACACGATCTTGCCCTCGGGGTCGACGAACAAATTGCCCGCATGCAAGTCGCCGTGGAACAGGCCGTGTCGCAGGCCGCCCTCGAAGACGCTGAACAGCAACGCCTTTACGAGCTCGGTCCCGTCGAAGCCCGCCTTGCGGATCGCCGCGACGTCGTCGATACGGACGCCGGTGACGCGTTCCATCGTGAGCACCCGCTCAGTGGTCAGATCCCAGTAGACCTGCGGCACCCGGATGTTCTTGCCCAGCGGCGACGCGTGCATGTGCGACACCCACGCGTCCATCGACTGCGCCTCGAGCCGGAAATCCAGCTCCTCGGCGAGGTTGTCGGCGAAGTCCGCGACGACGTCCTGCGCCGACAGTCGCTGGCCGAGCTTGGCGAATTCCACCAGGCGCGCACCACGTTTCAGGATCTGCAGGTCGGCGGCGACGCGGCGACGGATGCCGGGCCGTTGGATCTTGACGACGACCTCCTCGCCGCTGTGCAGCGTCGCGTAGTGCACCTGCGCGATCGAGGCCGAGGCGAAGGGCTTCTCGTCGAAGGAGGCGAACAGCTTGGACGGCTCGTCGCCCAGCTCCTGCTTGAAGAGCTTGTGTACTTCGTCCTCATCGGCAGGCGGTACGGCGTCGAGCAGGCTGCGGAACTCGCGGCTCAGCTGCTCGCCGAACGCGCCGGGACTCGACGCGATGATCTGTCCGAACTTGACGTAGGTGGGGCCGAGATCGGCGAACGTCTGCGGGATCTGCTTGAGGATCTTCTGCTGCAAAGAACCCTTGCCGGCGAGCTTGGTGACGACTCGCGCGCCGGTGCGGGTCATCTGCCAACCCGTCGCGCCGATGCGGGCGGCCTCGACCGGGAGCGGAACCCGATCCAGCTTGGCCCCCTCGCGGGTTTTAGTCGTACTCATAGAGGCCAGTGTCTCAAAAACGGTAATGAGCCGCGAAAACGTGTGCCGTGTCACACGCCGAACGGTCAGCGCCGAACGCACACTTGTTGTACGTAAACCTCGAGTACCACCGCAAACAAGCGTGCACTCGACGGTCCATACGCGTCACCGGAAGCTCAGTTCGACCTCGTCGCGGCTGCGCACCGGGTCATCGCCGAGCACGTACGTCGGCAACGTGTGCGGCACCGTGGTCCCCGCCTTGACCCTGGCCTGCGCCTGCCGGAATTCGGGCGCCGTGCCCGCCGCGAGTTCGAGGCCGTTGATGATGCTCCAGACCGCGGCGCGCCTGGCGGTGCGTTCGATGATGTTGGGGTCGCGATGGGCGACCAGTTCCTTGGCCCACTTCGGCATCGTGTCGCGGACCGCCCAGTCGATGGCGCTGTGCGGCAGGGGGAGGTTGCGCCCGGTGGACATCGCCGTGCCGTGCGTGACGGCGAGCCGGGGCAGATACGACTTCAGGCACTCCAGGGTGTCGGCCTTGGTGGTGGGCAGGTCGGTTCCGCCGAGTGCATGTCCGACGCGGACGAACTCGCCGTAGTAGTCGTCGATCTTCTTGCCGCGCAGCGGGTTCGGGTGATACAGCTCGTGCGCGGTGGCGATGCCCCAGACGACGGTCGCGTAGTTCCAGCGCAGCCACTCCGGATCGTCGGCGTCGTAGCGTGCACCGTCGGGCCGGACCCCTTTGATGGTGTGGTGCATTGCGCGAACCGACTGGGCGAGGCGCTCGGCCGTCTCGGTCGAGCCGTACGCGGTGCCGATGAAGAACGCGACGGAGTGGCCGAGCCGCACCGCGGCGCCCTTCGGATCGATTTCGGGAACGGCCGTGCCGTCATCGGTGCGTTTGACCAGCCGCGAATGATGCATGCCCATCCAGTAGATCGACGGGTCCAGTCGTTCCATGTAGGCGGCGCACTGCAGTCCGAAGATCAGCGCGTGCATGTGTGAATGCACGTGCCAGACGGCGCTGCCGGGGCCGAACCATCCTGGGTCGGCGACGGGTGCCGCGAACTCCATGCCTCGGAAGAAGTGCTTGCGCACGGCCTGGTCGAAGCGCTGGTTGACGAACTGTCCGACCATCTGGTGCGGCAGGTACACGGCGGCCCCCTCTTTGGGTCTGGTTACAGCTGTTACCAGAATACTATTTGGGTACGCCTGTGACCAGATTCGCTGCGTCCGGCTTACGCTGTGGTGATGTCCAGTCCGACCCGATGGGCCGGCGTGCCGCTGACCGACCGGCGCGCCGAGCGGCGCGCGCAGCTGATCGACGCCGCGTTCCGCCTATTCGGTGAGGGTGGTGAGGCTGCGGTGGCGGTGCGGTCGGTGTGTCGCGAGTGCGGATTGAACACCCGCTACTTCTACGAGAGTTTCGCCGACACCGACGATCTGCTGGGTGCGGTCTACGACCAGGTCAGTGCGCAGCTCGGGGCGGAGGTTGAGGCGGCGATCGCGGCGTCGGGTGATTCGCTTCGCGATCGGACGCGGGCCGGGATCGCCGCGGTGTTGGGCTTCAGCTCGGCCGATCCGCGGCGCGGTCGCATCCTGTTCACCGATGCGCGGGCCAATCCTGTGCTCGCGGCGCGTCGGACGGCGACCCAGGATCTGCTTCGCGAAGGAGTGTTGACCGAAGGTTGGCGGCTGAACCCTGGCTCTGATCCTGTTGCGGCACAGGTCGGTGCGGCGCTGTACACCGGCGCGATGGCCGAGTTGGCCCAGCAGTGGCTGGCGGGAAATCTCGGCGGCGATCTCGATGCCGTCGTGGAATACGCGGTGCAGACGGTCCTGCGCTGAGCGAAATCACAACTGTGCGTGCCGTTGACTTCGGCTATCGAACATGTGTTCTAATGAGGTTATGACCCTAGATACCCTGGCACCCGAAGCGCAGTCCGTCTACGACGACACGCCGGATGCGGTGGTTCCGCCTGTCGCCGAGAAGCCCGTCCACGAAGATCACGAAGATCCGGTGGAGGAGAAGCCCAAGAAGACTCCCGCGAAGAAGCCGGCGGGTAAGAAGTCGAAGACGCTCGAGCTGACGTTGACGGTCACCGGTACCGCCGACGGCGAATGGTGCGCGGAACTGAAGCAGGGCACCACCTATCGAGCACGGAATCTTGCCGTCGCGGCCGCCGCCGTCTCCCGCGCCGCAAAGGAACTGCACGAAGACCTCTCCGCCCCGATCGACGAGCTGATCGAGGAAGCGCGCTCCCAGCAGGCTGCGAAGGTCGCCGCCCTGGAGGCCGAACTGGAAGCCGCCCGCAAGGCCCTCGCCGAGCTGGAGTGAAGGGCCCGGCCACTGCTCAGTCCGCCAGCGAAATAGCATTCCGGGCTGTCCGCGCGGGCGATCAGCGACCCGGGATGCTATTTCGCGGCGGTGAAGTTCTCCGTCAGCGTTTCGATGACAGGACGCCAAACCGGTTCCGGCAGATCGTGTCCCATCCCATCGACGACCACGTAGCGGGCTCCGCCGATCGTTCGGGCCAGGTTGCGCCCGTTGCGTGGCCGCACCATCGGATCCTGCGAGCCGTGGATGACCACCGTCGGCGCCACGATGCTGCGCGTGTACCGCATCAAGCTGCCGGTACCCAGAATCGCGTCGAACTGGCGCAGCATCCCCTGCGGGTAGTCGCTGCGGGCGCGCAACTCCTCGACCCGTCGCCGCAATTGATCAACGGGCGGTAGGAAATTGGGTCCGTTGATGATCGAAATGTTGCGGACCTCCGACGTCAGCCGCTCCTCCCACGACGCGTCCTTGCCCGGCCCGCCGAACGCCAACCGGATCACCCGCCACCGCGGAAGCGCCGAGAACGCCTTGCCCGAACTCGACATGAGAATCCCCAGCGAACGCACCCGCGACGGATGGTCACCCGCCAGCACCTGCGCGATCATCCCGCCCATCGAGGCCCCGACGACATGCGCGCGACCGATCCGCAGATAGTCCAGCAGCCCCGCAGCGTCGTCGGCCATATCCACCAGCGTGTACGGGACTGTGCTGGACCGGCCCATCGCGTACCGGGCCACCCGCCGATACACCGAACCTTGCGCGCGGTGGCCGGCCATCTTGGTGGAGAGCCCGACGTCGCGATGGTCGTACCGGATCACCCGATAGCCCTGCTCGACGAGCCGCTCGCAGAACCCGTCGGGCCACATCGGCAGCTGAGCGCCGACGCCCATGATCAGCAGGACGGGCGGCGCCTCGGGGGCGCCGAGGTCCTCATAGTAGAGCTCGACTTCCCCGCAGACCGCCGTCCCGCTGCGCGTTTGCATACCTACCTGTTTACCGGCTCCTTGCCCCACGGCGTCAGCCACGGTGTGGGCTCCCAGTCCTCCAGCCCGGCCAGCAGTTCGTAAAGGGTTGCGCCGTCGATGCTTTCGCGAATGATGTCGGCGTGCCCCGCATGCCGGGCCAACTCCTCGATCATGTGGAAGATGACCCATCGCACCGACCAGGCCGGAACATCCTTCGGGAACCATGGCACATTCTGCGGAATCGGCACCGCGGCGCTCAGGTCGGCGGTCTCTATCAGCCGGATCGTCTCGGCGTTCTGCTCGTCGAACTTCGCGAGGATGTCTGCCAGTGTCTCGTCGTCGCGCATCACGAACTCGTCCTGGTAACTGGCTGCCTGGTCCTCCACCGGCTGAAGGTCGACTTCGACCAACTCCGGCGCAGCGGCAACCCGTTCCATCCACCCGCGCTGGCATCCGGTGACGTGCTTGATCAGGCCGCCGATCGACAGCGCGCTTACCGTCGGCGTCGACCTCGCCTGCTCGTCGGTCAGGCCGAAGGCCACCGCGTGAAACGCATGCTGTTGCGCGGCGACATACTCGCGCAGTCCAGCTCGCTCATCGGCGATCGGTGGGGGCATCGCAGCCATATTCAGTTTCCCTTCTTGGTGTGGACGTAAAGATCTCGGATGCAAGCGATTTCGGCGCCGTGATGAATGACCTCGCGGTTGATGTGCAGAACAAGGGCGGCCATCGGATAGTCGGCATACGGTCCCTCGGACGGCCCGCATGGCCGCCACAGATCGTCTTCGGAGAGTCCACGCACACCGTCGATCCACGTACAGTACTGCTCGTCGAGCTGGCGCAGCGCCGTCGCGGCGTCCTTCGCGTAGGGCCAGGTTTCATAGCTGGCTTCCGGTGCCGCGAAGTGGCTGTGGTTGCGCATCGCGAAGACGCCGACGATCACATGTGCGAGCCGCCACGCGATCGTCGTGAACGGTGCCGGGTCCGGCGGCGGGTAGGCGAAGTCGATGCCGCCGTCGCGGTGCACTGTCCAGCAGTCTGGAACCGGCTGCCAGAAGTACTCGTCGTCGGTCAGGCCCTGGAACCGCGGCCGCAGGGCGTGCGTCCAGTGGAAGTCGAGTTGATCGACCAGCTGGCTGGTGAAGGTCGTCGCTGTCATGTTCACAGGACTACCCTCCATCACATATAGGACAGATTCAGTCCTATAACTGCGACAGGGTCGGAGGTATGGCAGAGACCACCAGCCGGGTCCTGCAGCTCCTAGGGTTGCTGCAGTCGCGCCGCGTGTGGACGGGTGAGGAACTGGCCGCGCGGCTCGGTGTGACGACCCGCAGCGTCCGCCGCGACGTCGATCGGCTGCGTGACCTCGGCTATCCCGTGCACGCCAGCAAGGGCCACGGCGGCGGGTATCAGCTGGGCGCGGGCGCGGCGCTGCCCCCGCTGCTGCTCGACCCCGACGAGGCCGTGGCGATGGCGGTGAGTCTTCGGCTCGCGGCGGGCGGCACAGTCGCCGGCGTCGGCGAGTCGGCGCTGCGGGCGCTGAGCAAGCTGGATCAGGTGATGCCGTCGCGGCTGCGGTCGCAGGTGGCGGCGGTGCACGACGCGACCGTCACGCTGACGTCGCCGTCGTCGACCGAAACCGTCGAACCCGACGTCTTGATGACGCTGGCGCGTGCCTGCCGCGACCGCGAGCACGTGAACCTGCGCTACGTCGACATCCGCGGCAACGCCTCGCAGCGGCGGCTCGAGCCCTATCAGCTGGTGACGACCGGCAGGCGCTGGTACCTCCTGGCCTACGACCGCGACAAGCAGGACTGGCGCAGCCTGCGGCTGGACCGGATGTCCGACGTGAAAACGCTCGGCAGCACATTCATCAAGCGCGACGCCCCCGATGCTGCGACTTATGTGCAACGGTCGATCAGCAGCTCGCCGTACCGCTACGTCGCGCGGGTGCGCTACCATGCATCTGAACAGGCTCTCGCACAACACTTTTCACCTGCCTCGGTGATCATCGAGCCCGGCGGTCCCGACGCCTGCATCGTCACCGCAGGCGCCGACGACCCCGAGCGGATGGTGCTCTACTTCGCGACCGTCGGCTACGACTTCGAGGTACTCGAACCGCCTGAGGTGGTGAACGCCGTCCACGCGGTCGCCGACCGATTGCGCCGCGCGACCCTCAAGAGGTGAGTCCGAGCCGGTCGGCGAGGAACAGGAACGCCGCCGCGAAGTCGTTGTCCTTCGTCGCGGTTCGTAAGTGGTCCCAGTCGAGTTGTTCGCGCACCGCGCGGGCAGCCGGCACGAGTGACGTGAAATCGCAGTTGTGTTCGTTCAGCGCGTTGAGCTTCTCGGTCATGACATGTGTCGGCCGCAGGACCCGCATCCGCACCGCGAGCACGTCGAACTCCTCGGCCGACAGCACCGTGTCCGCATCGACCGGCACACCGTTGAGCCGGTGCAGCACATCGATGACGAAATCGTCGCCGACACATGCCTTGAACAGCCAGTCCTCGGGTGTGCGCTCGATGTTGAAGCCAGCGCCCTCCAGAGTGGCCACCGCCTTCTCCGTATCGGCTTCCGCGACGACGAAGTCCACGTCGTGAATGGGCTCGGGACCGCCGAACACCCACAGCGCATATCCGCCGGCCAACGCGAAGTCCGGGCCATGCGCACGCAGGGCCGACGCGGCACGTTTGAGCGCATCGCGCAGATCGTCGTTGCGTGCGGGCACATGTCTCCTGATGGGCCGACGGCCATTGCGGGTATGTGAGTACCCATGCGGATGGCCACTTTCAACATCCTGCACGGTCGCAGCGTGCATGACGGTGTTGTGCACCGGGACCGACTCATCGACGCGATACGGCAACTCGATCCCGACATCCTCGCGCTGCAGGAGGTCGACCTCGACCAACCGCGCTCCGGGATGGCCGATCTGACCGCCGCTGCCGCGCTCGCGATGGACGCGGTGAGCCATCGGTTCGTCGCCGCGATCGCGGGCACGCCCGGCGCGACGTGGATGGCCGCAACCGGGCGCGAACAGCCGGGCACCGCGGCCTACGGTATCGCCCTACTGTCGCGATACCCGGCCGACGACTGGCAGGTGGTGCGGCTGCCCCGTATCCCGATGCGGTTCCCGATGTACCTGCACGGCCCCAACCGCGTGCAGGTGGTGAACGAAGAACCGCGGGCCGCGGCGATCGCGCGGCTGCAGACCCCGGTCGGGCCGCTGACCGTCGCCAACACGCATCTGTCGTTCGTGCCTGGGTGGAATCGCAGGCAACTGCGGATCCTCATGCGGGATCTGCGCGGTTTTCCCGGGCCGCACGTGCTGATGGGTGATTTGAACATGGCGCCGTCGCGAGTGGGCCGCCTGAGCGGACTGCGGTCGCTCGGCCAGGCGCCGACGTTTCCCGCCGACGGGCCAGAGACTCAACTCGACCACATCCTGACCGACGACGACGGGCTGCGCACCAGCGGTTGCTGCGCGCCGAGGCTGGCGATCTCGGATCACCGAGCCCTTGTCGTCGACATTTCGCGGGGCTGACGCCGTAGGGTTTTGGCGTGCATGTGATCTCCGCGGAGTCGACGCAGCTTTTCGCAGGGCCGTCGCAGGCGCCGCGGCAGTTGGTGCGGGTCACCTACACCGATGGGGCCGGGAGCGTGCGCATCGAAGGTGACCGCCTCACCGGGCGTGCCAAGGCCGACCCCGGCGACGGCAGCATCGAGGTGCCGGTCGTGGTGACCGATCCGATCCCCGGCCAGGTGCGCGCTGCGCGGGTCATCGCCGGGGACAGCATCACCCCGTTTGTTTTCACCGTCGCCGAACCCGGCTGGACCATGTACATGATCAGCCACTTCCACTACGACCCGGTATGGTGGAACACCCAAGGGGCGTACACGAGTCTGTGGACCGAGGACCCGCCCGGCCGTTGCAGGCAGACCAACGGATTCGACTTGGTGCGGGCCCATCTCGAAATGGCCCGGCGCGAACCCGAATACAAGTTCGTGCTGGCCGAAGTCGACTACCTCAAGCCGTTCTGGGACACCCACCCCGAGGAACGCGCCGACCTGCGCAGGTTCATCGCCGAGGGTCGCGTCGAGATCATGGGCGGCACCTACAACGAACCCAACACCAACCTGACCAGCCCCGAAACCACGATCCGGAACTTCGTGCACGGCATAGGGTTTCAGCGCGGAATCCTGGGCGCCGACCCGGCCACCGCGTGGCAGCTCGATGCATTTGGACACGATCCCCAGTTCCCCGGCATGGCAGCCGACGCGGGGTTGACGTCCAGTTCGTGGGCGCGGGGCCCGCATCACCAGTGGGGGCCGATGGCCGGCGGCGGTGACCCCGAGCGAATGCAGTTCAGCAGCGAGTTCGAGTGGATCGCCCCGTCCGGTCGCGGCCTGCTGACCCATTACATGCCAGCGCATTACGCGGCTGGATGGTGGATGGACTCGGCGGCGACGCTCGAGGAAGCCGAGGCCGCGACGTACGAGTTGTTCGCGTCGCTCAAGAAGGTGGCGTTGACGCGCAACGTGCTATTACCGGTCGGCACCGACTACACGCCGCCGAACAAGTGGGTCACCGAGATCCATCGGGACTGGAATGAGCGCTACACGTGGCCGAAGTTCGTATGTGCGTTGCCACGTGAGTTCTTCGCCGCGGTGCGCGCCGAGCTCACCGAGCGCGGTGTCGAGGCCTCGCCGCAGACCCGCGACATGAACCCGATCTACACCGGCTGCCACGTGTCCTACATCGACACCAAGCAGGCGAACCGGGCGACCGAGGACGCGGTGCTCGACGCCGAGAAGTTCGCGGTGTTCGCGGGTCTGCTCGGCGGCGCCACCTATCCGCAGGCCGCACTGGCCAAAGCCTGGGTGCAACTCGTCTACGGCGCGCACCACGACGCGATCACCGGCTCGGAATCGGATCAGGTCTACCTCGACCTGCTGACGGGGTGGCGCGACGCGTGGGAACTCGGTACGACGGCACGTGACAACGCGCTGGCGCTGTTGTCGCAAGCGGTCGACGGGGACGTCGTCGTATGGAATGCGGTGGCGCACAAACGCAGTGATGTCGTGACGGCCAGATTCGAAAAGCCCGTCGGCCCGGGTGTACGGGTGTTCGACTCCGACGGCACCGAGGTCCCTGCGCATGTCGAGCACGGCGGGAGGTCGGTCAGCTGGCTGGCGCACGAGGTGCCTTCGTTGGGCTGGCAGTCGTATCGGCTGGAACCCGCCGCATCGACCGATGGTTGGAAGCCGTTGGACAGCAACGAGATCGGTAACAGTCATTACCGGCTACGGGTGGACCCTGCCCGCGGCGGCGGGGTGGTCTCGCTGGTCGAGGCGGCGTCGGATCGCGAATTGATCGCCGAGGGCAGGGTCGGCAACGAGCTCGCGGTGTACGACGAGTACCCCGCACATCCGCAGGCCGCCGAGGGACCGTGGCATCTGCTGCCGAAGGGGCCGGTCGTCTGCTCGTCGGCGGGGCCGGCCGAGGTCCAGGCGTATCGCGGGCGGCTGGGGGAGCGGTTGGTGATCCGAGGCCGCATCGGGGATCTGTTGCGCTACACGCAGACTCTGACGCTGTGGCACGGTGTGGCGCGGGTGGACTGCCGGACGACCGTCGATGAGTTCACCGGAGCGGATCGCCTGTTGCGGTTGCGCTGGCCGTGTCCGGTGCCCGGGGCGCTGCCCGTCAGCGAGGTCGGCGATGCGGTGATCGGCCGCGGATTCGGGCTGCTGCACAAGAAGGGTGAGCAGTCGGCCGTCGACTCGGCCACGCACCCGTGGACCCTGGACAACCCCGCCTACGGCTGGTTCGGCCTGTCCTCGGCCGCGCGGGTGCGGGTGGAAGCCGGGGTGCGTGCGATATCCGTGGCCGAGGTGGTGACTCCGGCGGGCTCGGCGTCGGCCCCGATGGCCCGCGCGTTGATGGTCGCGCTCGTCCGTGCGGGCGTCACCGCCACCTGCAGCGACGCGGACCATCCGCGCTACGGCGATCTCGACGTCGACTCCAACCTGCCCGACGCGCGGATCGCCATCGGCGGACCGGACCAGAATCCTTTCGCGGCAGCGGTTTTAGCCGTGGCCGATCCGCTGTACACCGAGGAACTCGAGCGCCAGCTCAAGGCGACAGGCCAGGCCAGGGTCTGGGTGCCTGCCGCCGCTCCGCTGGCCGACGAGTGGGTTCCGGGTGCGGATCTACGCCCGGTGCGCGCTCTGCCGGTACTCATCGTGGCGGGTTCGAATCTCGAGGCCGCGGTTGGCACCTTGGTGGAGGACCTCTCCGACTTCGAGATTGTCGTCGACCAGACGGCGCCCGCCGGGCTCGAGCCCTTCGAGTCACGCACGGTCGCCGTGCTCAACCGCGGAATGCCCGGATTCGCCGTCGATTCGGACGGCACTCTGCACACGTCGCTGATGCGTTCGTGCACCGGTTGGCCGTCGGGCACCTGGATCGACCCACCACGACGCGCCGCGCCCGACGGATCGAACTTCCAGCTGCAGCACTGGACGCACACCTTCGAGTACGCGGTGGTCTCCGGCGACGGGGATTGGCGTCAAGCGGCGATCCCGGCCCGCAGCGCGGAGTTCTCCCGGCCCCTGAACGCCGTCATCGAGAACACCGGCGCCGCGGGCGGTCTACCCCCGTGGGGATCGCTATTCGAGATCGAGCCGGCGGGCACCGTACAACTCGGCGCGCTGAAGGCGGCGGGCAACCCGCTGGCGGGCGGCAGTGCCCGGCACGTCCACCCCGTCGACGGGGTCGCGGTGCGATTGGTCGAAACCTCGGGTGCTGCAACGGATGTGGAGGTTCGATCGGGTCTGCGCAGGGTGTCGGCGGCCGTCCGCGTCGACCTCCTCGAACAGCCTCGTGTCCAACATCTTTCGTCGGGCGATCTCACCCTGCACGGATTCGAGATCGCCACCGTGCTGACCCGGCTGAACTTGCCGAAGGTGTTGGAGGCCGATCACACCGTGCTGGCCCCCGACGCCGAGGCGGCGCAACCGCTGTATGCGCGGTACTGGCTGCACAACCGTGGACCTGCGCCCCTCGGCGGTTTGCCCGCCGTCGCGCACCTGCATCCGCAGCACATTGCGGTTGAGCCGAATTCGCAAGCACAGCTGCGTCTTACCGTATCGAGCGACTGTAGCGATACGGTGCTGCACGGCAGGGTCAGGCTGTTGTGTCCGGACGGCTGGACGGCCGATCCCGCCGAGCTTCCGTTCATGCTGCCGCCGGGCGGGCACCTCGCGACCGACGTGCTTCTCGAGGCGGCGGAGGACGCGACGCCGGGCCTGTATCCGATTCGGGCCGAACTCGCCTTGACCGGCCACCACGTCTCGATGCCGCCTTCGTGGCGCCAGGTGGTGGAGGACGTGTGCGTCGCCTCGGTGGGTGCGACTGCCGACGACAGCCTGCTGCGCTTCGTCACCGACCCGCAGCCGGTGGACGTGAAGGCGGGTGAGCGAGCCCAGTTGACAGTCAGGGTCGCCACCGACGCGCACGCCGACATCGCGGTCGAGGCGCACCTGATCAGCCCGTGGGGTACCTGGGAGTGGATCGGCCCAGGGGTGACGGGTGTCGACCTGGCGGCGCGCGGCACGACCGAACTCAGCTTCGACGTCGCGCCACCGGCCTGGGCGGAGCCCGGCCGATGGTGGGCGCTGATCCGGGTCGCCGGCGCCGGGCAGTTGCTGTACTCGCCAGCGGTCGAGGTGACGGTCCGATGAGCGTCGCTGCGATGGTCGACGGGGTGCCGGTGCCGGTCGCGGAGGTCGATGCACGCGAGGAACAGCTGCGGGGGTCGCGGGCCGCATCGTCGTTGCCGCGCGCCGGCACCAGCGAGGGGCGGCAGCTGAGGCGTTGGCTGACACAGCTTCTCGTCACCGAACGCGTGGTGGCCGCCGAGGCGAAAGCACGTGGGTTGACCGCGGACGGAGCGCCGTCCGAGGACGACCTGCTGCCGGACGTGAGCGTGCGACTCGAGATCGGCAGCGTCGCGGCGTCGGTGCTCGCCGATCCGTTGGCGCGCGCGCTGTTCGTGGCCGTCACCCAAGGCGTCGACGTGACAGACGATGCGGTCGCGGCGTACCAGGCGCGTAATCCGTCGCGCTTCGCCGACATCGCGGGCGTCGCCGGCCACCTGCGCGCCGCGGCCCGGCGCCGCGCGTTCCGGCTGTGGCTGGACGCCCGCTGCGCCGCGCTCGTCGAACTCGCGCCCGGCTATGAGCACCCCGGCGATCCGCGACAGCCCGACAACACCCACCGGCATTGATGCGCGCACCCATCCTCGCAATCGACATCGGCGGCACGAAGATCGCCGCGGGTCTCGTCGATGACGACGGCGCACTGGTCCATCACGCGAAGTTGCCCACACCCGACGGGGACGCCGAGGCGGTGTGGACGGTGGTCGATTCGCTCGTCACCGAGGCGCTCGCGGTGGCCGGCGGTGCCGTGCGCGGCGTCGGCGTCGCGTCGGCCGGGCCGATCGACCTGATGGCAGGCACCGTCAGCCCGATCAACATCACCGAGTGGCGCCGCTTCCCGATCGTCGAGCGACTGTCCGCGATCGTCGGCGCGCCCGTGCGGCTCGGCGGCGACGGGCTCTGCATGGCGATGGGCGAACGCTGGCGCGGCGCGGGGCGTGGCGCCGAGTTCATGCTCGGCATGGTGGTGTCGACGGGCGTGGGCGGCGGATTGGTGCTCGACGGCGCGCCGTATGACGGTCGCACCGGCAACGCGGGACACGTCGGCCACGTCGTCGTCGACCCCGACGGTCGATTGTGCGCATGCGGCGGCCGCGGGTGCGTCGAGACGATCGCCAGCGGTCCGCGGATGGTGCAGTGGGCGCGGGAGCAGGGCTGGAAGGCGCCCGCGGATGCCGACGCCAAGGAACTGGCCGACGCAGCAGCGGTGGGCGACGCCATCGCACTGCAGGCCTTCAAACGGGGCGCGACGGCCTTGGCCGCGATGATCGCGTCGGTCGGCGCGGTCTGCGACCTCGACCTCGTCGTCGTCGGCGGGGGCGTCGCCAAAGCCGGCGCCCTGCTTTTCGATCCCCTTCGCGAGGCACTGGAGTCCTACGCCGGGCTGGACTTCATCCGCGATCTACGTGTCGTGCCCGCTGAACTCGGCGGCGACGCCGGCCTCGTCGGCGCCGCGGCCTTGGCGGTTTCGGCGTGACGGGTCTCGCTCAGCGTGACTGTGCACGCCGAAATCGCAAGTGAAAGGGTGTGCAGATGCGTGTCGGAGTGGTGTTCCCTCAAACGGAACTCGGCGGCGACGTCGGCGCGGTGCGCGCCTACGGGCAGGGAGTCGAGGAACTGGGGTACACGCACGTCCTGGCGTACGACCACGTCGTCGGCGCCGATCCCGCTGTCCATACCGGCTGGAGCGGGCCCTACGACATCGACACCACGTTTCACGAGCCGTTCGTCATGTTCGGCTACCTCGCCGCGGCGACGACGGTCCTCGAGTTCGTCACCGGCATCATCATCCTCCCGCAGCGCCAGACCGCGCTCGTCGCCAAGCAGGCCGCCGAAGTCGACCTGCTGACGCAGGGCCGTTTCCGGCTCGGTGTCGGAATCGGTTGGAACGCAGTGGAATACGAGGTGCTGGGGCAGGACTTCAAAGCCCGGGGCGCTCGGTCGGAGGAACAGATCGAACTCCTGCGACGGCTGTGGACCGAGCGCAGCGTCACCTTCAATGGCAAGTTCGACACCGTGACGGGAGCCGGCCTGGCACCGCTGCCGGTGCAGCGACCGATTCCGGTCTGGATCGGTTCCGCGGCGGCCAAGGGATACGAGCGGATCGGGCGGCTCGCCGACGGGTAGTTTCCGATGATGGGCCCCGGGCCGAAGCTGGACGACGCCCGCCAAGTGGTCCGTGACGCGGCGTTCGCAGCGGGTCGCGACCCCGACGCGATCGGCATGGAGGGACGCGTCGACACCGCCGACCCCGACGCCGCCGCGACCGGGTTGGCCAAGTGGGCCGACGCAGGGGCCAGCCACGTCACCATCAACACGATGGCCAGGGGGCTGAAGACCGTCAACGACCATCTGGCCGCCCTGGCGGCGATCGCCAAGGTGGTTTCGGCGTGACGGGTCACGCTCAGCGAGACTTAGCACGCCGAAATCGCATGCGTTTTGGCTGATCGGCGGGTGGTCGGCTATTCTTGGCGGCGTTCTACCGAAGACCGTTGGTCACCGAGAAATCGGTTGAAGGTCCGGGATTGCCCGGCGGCCCACGCAGGAGGACGAGGCTAGTGCAGTATTTGCGCGCCCCGACCTGTCTGCGTCGGGGCGTTCGTCATTTCGGATGTGATTCCTCTCGGCTGCCCCGCGGTCCCCATCTACGAGGAGGCATGCATGGCCAAGGCTGACAAGGCCACCGCGGTTGCCGACATCGCCGAGCAGTTCAAGGACTCGACGGCGACGCTCGTCACCGAGTACCGCGGGCTGACGGTTGCCAACCTCAAGGACCTGCGCCGTTCGCTCGGCGATTCCGCCACCTACACGGTCGCCAAGAACACGCTGGTCAAGCGTGCCGCGGCGGAGGCGGGTATCGAAGGTCTCGACGAGCTCTTCGTCGGGCCCACCGCGATCGCGTTCGTCAAGGGTGAAGCTGTCGACGCCGCCAAGGCGATCAAGAAGTTCGCCAAGGACAACAAGGCGCTCGTCATCAAGGGCGGCTACATGGACGGCCGCCCGCTGAGCGTCTCCGAGGTCGAGCAGATCGCCGACCTGGAGTCGCGTGAGGTGCTGCTGGCCAAGCTGGCCGGCGCGATGAAGGCCAATCTGTCGAAGGCCGCCGGTCTGTTCAACGCTCCCGCGTCGCAGGTCGCCCGGCTCGTCGCCGCACTGGAAGAAAAGAAGGCTGCCGAAGAGTCGGCCGCCTGACCAACCACTAGCCCACAAGAAAGAATCAGGAAGGACCAATCATGGCCAAGCTGTCCACCGACGACCTGCTCGAGGCGTTCAAGGAACTGACGCTGCTCGAGCTCTCTGAGTTCGTCAAGAAGTTCGAGGAGACCTTCGAGGTCACCGCCGCTGCCCCGGTCGCCGTCGCGGCCGCAGGCCCGGCCGCTGCCGGTGCGCCCGCCGAGGCCGCCGAGGAGCAGTCGGAGTTCGACGTCATCCTCGAGGGCGCCGGCGACAAGAAGATCGGCGTCATCAAGGTTGTCCGCGAGATCGTCTCCGGCCTGGGCCTCAAGGAGGCCAAGGACCTCGTCGACGGCGCTCCCAAGCCGCTGCTCGAGAAGGTCGCCAAGGAGGCTGCCGAGGAGGCCAAGGCCAAGCTCGAGGCCGCTGGCGCGACGGTCACCGTCAAGTAGCCGCAGCTCTACGGAAATGCCCCCGGCCCGTCCGGGGGCATTTCTGTTTGCGCCCCGCCGCACGCCCATACCGAGGGGTTTTGCCACAATTTCATGGTTTAGGCTGACAGGCGCGTGAAAATTAAATTTCACCAGCGTCAATATCTGTATTGACACTAGTCCCGTGGCGCCGATGGCCGTGCGCTACAGTGACTCAAGCCACAGGCGGGCGGCATGTGGCTGGCGAACATTTTTGGCGGAAGGATTGCGCGCGTGGGCATTGGCATTCAGGTTGAGGGACTCACCAAGTCCTTCGGGCCCCAGCGAATCTGGGAAGACGTCACGCTGGAGATTCCGGCAGGCGAGGTCAGCGTGTTGCTCGGCCCATCCGGTACCGGCAAATCGGTCTTCCTGAAGTCGCTGATCGGTCTGCTGCGTCCCGAGCGAGGCAAGATCATCGTCGACGGCACCAACATCATCGAGTGCACCGCCAAGGAGCTCTACGAGATCCGCACTCTGTTCGGTGTAATGTTCCAGGACGGCGCGTTGTTCGGCTCGATGAGCCTGTACGACAACACCGCTTTCCCCTTGCGTGAGCACACCAAGAAGAAGGAAAGCGAGATCCGCAACATCGTCATGGAGAAGCTCGACCTGGTGGGTCTGGGCGGTGACGAAAACAAGTTCCCCGGCGAGATCTCCGGCGGTATGCGCAAGCGTGCCGGCCTGGCCCGCTCGCTGGTGCTGGATCCACAGATCATCCTCTGCGACGAGCCCGACTCCGGTCTGGACCCGGTGCGTACGGCCTATCTGTCGCAGCTGCTCATCGACATCAATGCGCAGATCGACTGCACGATCCTGATCGTGACGCACAACATCAACATCGCGCGCACGGTTCCCGACAACATGGGCATGCTCTTCCGCAAGCACCTGGTCATGTTCGGCCCCCGCGAGGTGTTGTTGACCAGTGATGAGCCGGTGGTCAAGCAGTTCCTCAACGGCCGCCGGATCGGGCCGATCGGTATGTCGGAGGAGAAGGACGAGTCGACCATGGCCGAAGAGCAGGCCATGATGGACGCCGGCCACCACGACGGCGGCGTCGAGGAGATCGAGGGCGTGCCGCCGCAGATCCAGGCGACGCCGGGCATGCCGGAACGGCGGGCGGTGGCCCGTCGCCAGGCGCGGGTGCGCGAAATCCTGCACACGCTGCCGCCTGCCGCGCAGGAGGCCATCCGCGACGACCTCGAGGGCACTCACCGGTATCACACCAGTCAATTCGCCGAGCCCACCACGGCGCGGCACCACCACGACGAGGACGCCCCGACCGGCGTCATCCCGACCGTCGAGAGGTAAATCTCGTCCCGGGTTCGCCGCCGTGGATAGCTGTTTAACGGGTTGATTGTCTGCACCTGGTGGCTGTTGCGAAATGTGTAGCAGTGTGAGCAGCTGCGGTCATGGACGGGTTG
>JBIQHU010000103.1:0-20171 GCA_044508395.1 Mycobacterium sp.
CACGGGTACAGGAAGACGATCTCGATGTCGAAAATGATGAACAACATCGCGGTCACGTAATAGCGGATGGGAAACCGTTGTGTCGAAACGGTGTGGTTGCTCAGTGGCTCGATGCCGCACTCGTAGGCCTCCAGTTTGGCCCGGTTGAACCGCCTCGGACCGACCAGCACCGCAATCGCAACCGACACGATCGCGAAGGCAGCCGCGACCGCGCCGAGCACCAGGATCGGGGTAAAGGCGTTCACGTTTCGGCCTTTCGGTTACGAATGGGCAATCTCCACGGTCACGAATGCCGTGTCCGTTCAGCACCCCGAAAAGGGGGAGGAGCAAGGGGATTCACTCACGGGCGGCCAGATCGCTACTATGCGCGGCGTGATACGGGAAGCATGTCGCGCATATTTCTTCACCCCGCTGCGGGTTCTGGTCTACAGCAGCAACGCCGATGTACGAACGCGCATCCAACGTGCGCTGGGCCGTTTGCCTGACAGCGCAGTCACCCCACTGGATTTCGTCGAGACTGCAACAGCCGCAGCTGTTCTCCGCATGACGGCCACGAGTTCGATAGACCTCGCCGTACTCGACGGCGAGGCGACGCCATGCGGCGGGATCGGTCTGGCCAAGCAGTTGAAAGACGAGCTGCTGCAGTACCTACCGATTGTCCTCATCATTGCGCGGCCCGACGACGCCTGGCTGGCCAGCTGGTCGCGGGCCGACGCGATGGTGTCGCACCCCGTCGACCCGCTCGAGTTGCGGGCTCAAGTGCTGCCGCCACTGCGCGACAGGATGCTCGTTTAGCAGCACCGAGTCTCGCCGCAGCGTCAACTCGGGTCGATGCGTCGCCCGGCATTCGGGATGTTCAGCCAGCCAACGCTGTTCGATACGCAGCACACGGTGATGTTCGACCACGAGCCACGCGATGCCACCCGCTACGGCAAGTGCACCGACGATGCCGGTGGTGAGCACCCAATCGTGATGCTGGTACGCGGCCGATGCGACGCTGCCCATCAGGGATATGACACCCAGCACGATGGACAGCAGCCCTGGCCAGCAATAGATGTCGATGAAAGATTCACCGGCGTGCTGGTGAGTGGTGCGGAAATGATCGATGGGATCATGCGTGTCTGCCACGTCTCCTCCTCGGTGTAGAGCTACCTGAAGAGCTATTCCTGCGACAGCGAGCGACCATCCCCCTTCTGGGGGGCTTCCCGGGTGGCTTAGCCGGCGGATCGCCAACCGAGCTCGCGATGGGCGAGCAGATGGGAGATCAACAGTTCGGTCGTTCCGGTGCAGGGCGACTGGGTGACGACGTGCCACGGACGGTCCAGCGGAGTACCGGGCACCTCCACTTCGACCAAGGTCCCGGCCTCGAGTTCGCGGCGCACCGCTTGTCGCGAGACGAGCGTCACTCCCAGGCCGGCGACCGCCGCCGCCACCACCGCCCCGTGCGAACCCAGAATCATCTGTGGCGGTTGGGCCCCGATCTCCTCGAGTAACGCCATCATGCTGGCCCTTGTGCCCGAACCGGATTCGCGCAGCAGCCAGGTGGCCATGGCAGGATCGAAGCCGCGAGCGGTTTCAGGGGGTGCCACCACAACGAGGGCGTTGGGGCTGACCGCCCTGATCTGAACCTGATCGAGCTCTGCCGGCGGTCGGCCCGCGACGACCACATCGGCGTCGTGGTTGGCGAGCATGGGCCAGATCGCATTTCGTGACGCGACAACGAGCTTGCAGTCGACGCTCGGGTACTTCGCGGTGAAGGATGCGAGCAGTGCGGGGATCAGTAGTTCACCCGCTGTCGTCACCGCGGCCAGCCGAATGGACCCGTTCTCGGGATCGACCTCGCCACGTGCAGCCAGGACGGCTTCGTGATGAAGTCCGAGAATCCTTCTGGCGTAGTCGACGTAGCGCTGGCCCGCAGGTGTCAACCGGACGCCGCGGCCATGCCGATCCACGAGTGGGACTCCGACCTCTGTGCTCAGGCTGCTCAATGCCGACGAGACGGCCGATTCTGTTACCACCAGGCGTTCTGCCGCCCCGCGAACCGAACCGGTGTCGGCAAGCTCCACGAGCGTCCGTAGCCGGGCGTTGGTGCTCATGCCGACGACTTCTTCGCGTCATCGCCGAAGACTCGGCTGGCGAGCAGATCAGCGGCTTCGATCGTGGTCAGTGCCGCAAGATCGACCCGGGTATCGGTCTGTGCCACCAAGCGCCGGGCGTGTCGTAATCGCGCTCGTTCCATGGCATTCCGGACACTACGAGCGTTGGCAAACCACGGTTGGTCGATGCGCAGGCGGAGATAATCCCGTAGCGCAACCCGACCGTCGGCGGACAGGGTGTAGCCGAGTTCCTCCGCCATCAGCACCGCGATCTGCTCGAGTTCGTCGATGGTGTAGTCCGGAAAGTCGACGTGATGGGCGACGCGGCTTTGCATGCCGGGGTTGGCCGAGAAGAACTGATCCATCTTGTCTGCGTATCCAGCGAAGATCACGACGAGGTCATCGCGGTTGTTCTCCATCACCTGCAACAGGATTTCGATCGCCTCGGCGCCGTAATCGCGTTCGTTCTCGACCTTGTACAAGTAGTAGGCCTCATCGATGAACAGCACGCCGCCCATCGCCCTCTTGATCACTTCCTTGGTCTTGGGCGCCGTGTGGCCGATGTACTCGCCGACCAGATCGTCGCGGGTGACGCTGACCAGATGGCCACGGCGAAGGAACCCAAGCCGATGCAGCACGTCCGCCATCCTCAACGCCACGGTGGTCTTGCCCGTACCGGGATTACCCGTGAAGCACATGTGCAACGTGGGCTGCGGCGCGCTGATGCCATAGCGTGCACGCATCCGATCGACGAGCAGCAGCGCGGCGATCTCCGCGATTCGGGTCTTCACGGGTGCCAGGCCGACGAGTTCCGACTCGAGTTTGGCCAGCACCTCGTCCACCCCCGTCTCCCGGCGGGCAGTGGCGAGATCAACCGTCGCATTCGGCGCCAGAATCTCCTCACCGGGCTCGTCGACCGACGGAGCGGCTGTCAGTTGGTCGGGCCTGAAACCAAAAGAGCGACGCGATTTTTCGGTGATTGGCTGCGTCATGTGTCGATGACCGCCTCAGCGTCCGTGCAGCCGCCGCGTCCCTCTGCCATGGCTTGAATGCTGCCACCAAATACTGAACATGTCTATTGAGAATCAGGTATGGAAAATGAAGTGAATGGTTTATCAATCCCCCCGCCGGTCCTCCTTGTGGGTGACGACGCCGCGACGCACCGCCGATACGTTTCTCCGATCGGACAGGGGTCTCGTCGGCAGAGGAGAGCGACATGGCCAAGTGGAAGCTGTTGGGAGACCTCGAGCGCCGGGTGATGGAACATCTCTGGAAAACACCGGAACCGCAAACCGTCCGACAGGTGCATGCGGTCGTGTCAGCGCCTCGCGCACTCGCGTACACCACCGTCATGACGGTACTTCGGCGGCTCGCTGACAAAGGTCTGGTGGCACAGCACCGCGGCGACCGAGCCCACCGGTATGCGGCGGTACACCGTCGCGACGAGTTAGTTGCCGGCCTCATGGTCGACGTACTGCATCAGGTGGATGATTCGAGAGATCGCACGGCCGCGCTCGTCCACTTCGTCGAGAGCGTGGGAACCGATGATCTGCGTGCGCTGCAACAGGCGCTCGTCGAGGTCGAGAAAAGGGTGCGGACTAGTCCCGCGTCTGCGGGAGCGGAATCGTCGCTGTAACGGCTGTTCCCGAGCCGGGTCGCGAACGGATGTGGAGCCGGCCCCCGACGAGCTCAGCTCGTTCGGACATCGACAACAGCCCGTAGCCACCTGTCTCGTCCAGACCGAGCGGGTGATGCAGCGTATCGAAACCGACTCCGTCATCGATAATTTCGAGCTGGGCCGCCTCGTCCTGGACCGAGAAGGTCAGGCGCGCGACAGTAGCCCGCGCGTGTTTCACGACATTCTGCAGACATTCCTGCGCGATGCGGTACAACGCGATCTCGATATGTTCGGGTAAGCGAGCCTCGGTCAGCTCCACTTCGAGACGCAGCTGCGGGATGGATCGCGCAAGGCTCGCCAGTCCGCCTGCCAGGCCCAGATCGTCGAGTACGGGCGGCCGCAGTCCGCCGATCGCCGCGCGTGCTTCTTGAAGTGTCAGGTCAACCAGTTCACGTGCGGCGGCAAGCTGTACCGACGCCTCGCTCGGATCGTCGACGACCGCCTGGGCCGCGGCATCGAGACGGTAGGACAACGTGATCAGTCGCTGGGAGATCCCATCGTGGATATCGCCTGCCAGACGCCGTCTTTCGATTTCCTGAGCCTCGATCACCTGCTCGACGAAATTCTCGTGCGCACGTTCGCGCCCGACCAGTTGACGATGCAGTCTCGCTTGATGCAGCGCACCCGCGATGAGACGCCCGATCACCAACAGCAGTTCCACATCTCGTGCGGTGAATTCACGGCGTTCGAACGTGTGCACTGTCAGCTCGCCGACCAATCCGCCGGGGTCAGTCTCCATCGGCACCGAAACCATCGACGTGAAGCGGGAATCGCGCAGAGAGTCGATCGGTAGGTATCGAGGGTCGGACTCCTTGTCCTCGACGATGACCACCGGCTCCCGATGGTTGGCGACCCAGCCCGAGATGCCGGAGCCGAGTGGCATGCGGACCTGTCCGACCTCACGGTCGAACGGCGGTGTCGCCCCGGCGAGGGTCAGCGACCGGTCACTGTCGTCGAGCACATGCACAAAGCAGACGTCTGTGTTGGTTGCGTGGGTGATCATTCGCGCGGCAGCGGCGGCCAGCAGTTCCACCTCCGGGCCATGTGACGCCGCCTGGATCAGCTCACGGAGCAGTGCCAATTCGCTGTCCGCCTCGACGAGATCCCGCACGCCGTTTGTGCGTTCAGCGGCGCCGAGATGCCGGACGGACGTTGTATTACTCACTGGTAGATACCTTCTCGCAAGGCGGTGGCCACGGCGGCCGTCCGGTCAGCGACTCCGAGCTTGCGGTAGATGGACCGGAGGTGGCTCTTGACCGTCTCATCGCCGATGACCAGCTTGTTCGCGATGCCGCGATTCGAAAGCCCGGTCACCATGTACGACAGAATCTCGCTCTCCCGCTGGGTCAACCCCTGTCGCGCGCCTGGCCAGAACTCGTCGCGCTGCAGACGCGATGCAGTGTCGGCGGCACGCAGGGCGAGGCCAGGGTCGATCGCGCTTTCGCCGTCGCGGACCAGCTCGAGCTGGCGGACCAGGTCGTCGCTGCTGATGCTCTTGAGCAGGTAGCCGGACGCACCGACCCGCATGGCCTGGAAGAGGTACTGCTCGTCGTCGTATACCGACAGCATCACGACCTTGCGATCGGGATTGCGTTGGCGCAGAGCCAGGCACAGGTCGAGTCCACTGGAGCCCTGCATCCGGACGTCGCACAGCACCACGTCGGGGTCGAGGCTGTCGACTACGTTCACCGCTCGCTCGACACCGACAGCCTGGCCGACCACCCGCACCTTGCTTCCGAAGCCGGCGAGCATCGCCTTCAATCCCTCGATGACCATCTCATGGTCATCCACCAATACAAGTCGCACCGGACTGGTGACGGTCGTCGTCATGCGGACACCATAGAGCCGCCATACCGGTGTCGTCGTGGGACTTTCGGCCCTGAACGCACATATAACCCGTTCAATCCCCCGTACTGGGGGGAGCCGGTGGCCCGTTTCCGTCCATAGCATCGCCGCCGACCCCTAAGGAGGCTGGATGAAAACCTGCGTGCCGACGCTGGTCGCTTCAGTATTACCCGCGGACTTCTCAGAGCTCGGTCAAGAGGTCAGGCGGTTGGAGAAGGCGGGCGTCGACCGGATCCAGTGGGATGTGATGGACGGCCGATTCGTGCCGAACCTGACCTTCGGTCCCGACGTGATCAGTGCCCACCGCGGGCTCGTGTCAATGGGGTTCGAGGCACATCTGATGGTCGACGATCCCGATCCCATGCTGTCGCGATGGGTGGACGCCGGCTGCGAAATCGTCATCGTGCACGCCGAGGCGACCCGGCATCTGCACCGGACTCTCGGTGCCATCGCTGATCTCGGCGCACGAGCCGGTGTCGCACTGAACCCCGCGACACCGTTGGAGGCCGTCACCGATGTGCTCGATCTCGTCGACCTGCTGCTCGTCATGACGGTGAACCCGGGCTTCGGCGGCCAACGGTATCTGTCGTCGATGGAGCGCAAGATCGCCGCCGCCAGAGCCGAGATCGACGAGCGGGGACTCGACATCGAACTCGAGGTCGACGGCGGAATCGGCGGCGCGACAATCGGCGCGGCCGCGAGCGCAGGGGCGGATGTGTTCTGTGCGGGCTCCGCGCTACTCAACGGTGATGGCACCCTCGAGGAACGAACGGCGGCGCTGCGCGCTGCAGCCGCCGACGGAATGGAGTCGCGATGAGCATCGCACCGAGCCCGACGACCGCGGGCCTGCTTACCGATGAGGTCGACCGCCTGGCGATCACCACACTGCGATTTCTGGCCGCCGACGCGGTGCAGTCGGCCAACAGCGGCCACCCGGGCCTGCCGCTCGGTGCCGCGCCGGTGGCGTGGACGCTCTGGTCGCGTCACCTCCGCCACGATCCGGCGCACCCGCGCTGGCCCGACCGGGACCGGTTCGTTCTGTCGGCGGGCCACGGTTCGGCGCTGTTGTACGCCCTGCTGCACATCTTCGGCTACGACGTGACCATCGACGACCTCGCGTACTTCCGCCAGCTCGGATCACGAACCCCCGGGCATCCCGAGTTCGGGATGACGCCCGGAGTGGAGACGACGACCGGTCCGCTGGGTCAAGGCCTGGCGAATGCGGTCGGTATGGCCTTGGCCGAACGAATGCTCGCGGCGCGGTGCAACGACGCCGAGCACCGCGTCGTCGACCACCGCACGTGGGTGCTCGCCGGTGACGGCGACCTGATGGAGGGCATCAGCCATGAGGCTGCATCGCTGGCCGGACGACTCGGCCTCGGCCGGTTGACTGTCATCTTCGACGACAACAACATCACGATCGACGGACCGGCCGACCTCAGCTGTGGTGACGATGCACTCGGCAGGTTTGCAGCCTATGGCTGGCACACGCTATCGGTCGAGGACGGAAACGATGTGCGCGCCATCGACCAGGCACTCGCTGAAGCGCGCGCGGCGCAATCCGCTCCAACCTTCATCAAGGTGCGCACAACCATCGGGTACGGCGCACCGGGTGTCGAGGGCACCTCGAAGGTGCATGGCAGCCCGCTGGGCGCGGAAAACCTGGCGGCGATGCGGGTGAAGTTCGACTGGCCGTCAGCACCCTTCCACGTGCCCACGACGCTGCGGTCCGTGACGGCGGAGCTGGCCGCAAAAGGCGCTGCGGCACACCTGAATTGGGTTCGGAGATATGCGAATTGGACCGCCGACCATCCTCGGCTCGCAGTGGACTTCCCGCTCGACCGTGTCCCCGCTCCGCCGAAGTGCGACGTCCTCGCGCGGTTGTGCGAGTCGCCGGCCAAGATGGCGACCCGCCAAGCATCCGGTGCGGCGCTCACCGCGCTCGCTGCCGAATACCCGGCGCTCGTAGGAGGATCCGCAGACTTGGCGGGATCGACCAATACCGCGATCCCGGGTGGGGATGTGCGGGACGGCGACTACGCCGGCCGGACGATTCACTTCGGTATCCGAGAGCATGCGATGGCCGCGGTGATGAACGGAATCTCGCTGCACGGCGGCCTACGCCCGTTCGGCAGCACGTTCCTGGTCTTCTCTGACTACCTGCGTCCGGCCGTGCGGTTGTCGGCGCTCATGGGCCAACCCGTCATATACGTCTTCACGCACGATTCGATCCATGTCGGCGAAGACGGGCCGACCCATCAGCCGATCGAGCACATCGAATCGTTGCGACTCATACCCGGTGTGACCGTGCTGCGGCCCGCCGATTCCGCCGAGGCTGCGTTGGCCTGGGAGATCGCCGTGGAGAACCTCTCGGGTCCCACTGCCTTGGTGCTTACGAGGCAGAGCGTGCCCGCGCTCGGTGGGGCCGGATTGTCAGATGTTCGCGAGCGCGGATTTCGTATCGTTCGCGGCGATCTCAACGAGACGAAGGTGGCGCTTGCCGCCACTGGATCGGAAGTGTCGCTGGCGCTGGAGGCGGCGGACCTGCTGGCGGGGCGCGGTGTCGAGGCCGCGGTGTTGTCTGTGATGTGGAGGGAGCGGATGGAGGCGACGCTATCTGCCGATCCGGAAACCTTGCCCGAATGCCCTGTGGTGTGGACGGAAGCCGGTGCGACGACGGGATGGCGCGCGATTGCGCGAGACCGCGACCATGTCGTGGGCCTAAATCGATTCGGCGAAAGTGGGCCGGGGCCGCAGGTGGCCGCTCATCTTGGCTTGACCGCGTCGGCATTGGCCAACGCCGTCTTGACCGCGCTCGGTCAGGAAGGCGCCCGATGGGCCCAATGAGATTGACGGAACCCTCTTGGCGCCGACTCCGTATCTGCGTGCTGTCACCGCATCACGAATTGGTTTGAGCCGCCCTGCGTTCCAGGGGGCTTGTTGTCCGGCGGTGGGTCAGGCGATGGTCAACGTGACGTTGTTCAGCGACACCGCGACATCTGTGGGCAGGATGTCGACGAAGGTGGGAACGTCGCGCACGGCGGGGCCGGATGCAATCACGTTGCCCGGAAAGCTGGGGCTGCACGGGAAGTTGTTGCACCGATACCAGAAGCCGGGCGCGCTCTGATACGGGAACATGCTCGGCGCCTGATCGACTCGGTAACGACCGGGTTGGATGAATGCCGTCGCCCACCCGTCTCGAGGGTTGGTGGTGACATTGAAGACGCCGTTACTGCCGTAGCTCGGCGGGCTCGCGTACGCCGGGGCGGCGAGCGAAACCGCCAGTAGTGCGGCGGCCGCCGTCGCCGCGACCTTCGATTTCACGACGTGGAGTCTATCGAGGAGTGCGCTCTACGGAAGCGGATCGCGGCAGGCGAGCGCCCGTTATGCCGCCGCCGCACCGCTGGTGTCGTTGTCGTCGTTCTTGTTGTCGTCGTTCTTGTTGGCGTCGCTCTTGTCGTTGGTCCCGGCCCCCGTGCCCGTGCTGCTTCCCGTTGCGGTGCTGCTACTGGTAGTTGTGCCGGTCGTCGTTCCGGTGCTGGTGCCGGTCGCGGTGCTTGGACCGGCGCCGGTCCCTGTATCCGCGCCGAAGTCGGCGTCGGTGTTCGTGTCCTTGTCGGTGGTGTTCGTGTCGGTCTCGGTCTCGGTCTCGGTGTCGGTCTCGGTGTCGGTCTCGGTGTCGGTGTCGGTGTCGGTCGCGGTTGTGCCTGTGCCGGTTTCTGTACCCGTGTTCGCGCCGGTGTCGGTTCCCGTATCCGTTCCCGTTCCGGTGCCAGTCCCCGAGCCAGTCAGCCCGTTCTGGGACGGATCCGTCGATTGGCCGGTGTCTTGACCGTCCTCCTGCGGTTCCAGTCCCGAATCGGTGATGCCGGCGGTGCCGTCGTCTCCATCGCCGCCGGGCACAGCGTCAAGCCTGTCACCCGTGATCGACATCTGCCGTGCGTCGAAGCCGTCCGGACCCAAGTCGGTCGTCGTGCCGACGATCTGGTCGGGCGGCGCCGACTGTCTAGCCACGGATACGGGTTGCGCCGCCCTCGGCAGGAACGGCGAGAAGATCGCTGCGATGGTCTCCAGGATCGCGCCGGGAAGCTTGACCAACGCCGTCAGCATGTCGCCGATCGACGGAATGAACCGGCCGGGCCGGTACGCGCTCGGATCCGAGGGAATCGGGTTGCCGCCGTAGTAGCCGAAGTCGACCGCCCATTTCAGCAGCGGCGCGGTGACGTTCGCGATGTAGTCACCGAAGATGCCGCGGATCAGCGTGGTCAGCGGCAGCTCCCTGGCCGTATAGGTGACGTACGTGGTGTTGCCCCGCGTCGTGACATACGCGCTGATCCGGTCGCCGACCGGCGAAATGCACCTGGCGTCGGGACACGCGAGCACGGCACCGTTGTCGGTGAACGCGCAGGTGTTCGCGCCGCAGTCCAGCGGTGAACCATCAGGGGCGACCGGCCTGCCCTCCGCGTCCACAGGCAGGTCGACGTCGTCCTGGCTCAGACGTGTCGTGAACCATGAAGCCAGCGAGTTGAGCGCGGAGAACGGGTTGAGCACGTACCCAGGCGCGTTCGAGTTGTAGTCGTACTCGTAGCCGGTGTTGACGACTCTCAACGCGCCGGTCTGACTCGGCGTGGGGTACGGGTTCACCCCGATGAGCGCGAACAACGGATAACGGGTGCCGAAACCGCCGTCCGGCCGGGCGACGTCGTTGTCGAGGATGAACACGGTTCTGCTCAGATCAGTGTCGTTCCTCAGCAGCAGCAAACTCGTGTTCGCGGCGCCCCAGCCCGACGCGATGACGGCGTTGTCCTCACCGGCGTTGGCGTCGAGGGCCGCCTGGATACCGGCCGGGCCGTCCCAGAAGTTCACGTGGACGATGTCGTTGAGACCGGGTCCGGTGTAGGTCGGATCGTCGCGGAACTTTCGTCCGTAGAAGTCCTCGACACCCGCTCCGCTGGGGTGCGTTGAGCTGCCCACGACGATGAGGGCGGTCAGATCGACAAGGGATGCGGAGATGGAGGCGGGCTGGGTGGCTGCAACGGATGCGACGCTGGTGGCCACCCCGATGGCGGCGGCCCCAATCGCGACCTTGACCGCGGGCTTTCTCCGTGGCCCGGCCATGCTCTGCCTCTCCCGAAAGGATCTCCAGCAAACCCAAACGTTGACGGGCATGCTACGCGAGTCAGCGTGGCAAGGTAAGCGCCCCCGGCAGGACTCGAACCTGCGGCCGACCGCTTAGAAGGCGGTTGCTCTATCCGCTGAGCTACGGGGGCAGCGCCTCGGAGTGTATCGGCTGCACCGCTGGCCCCCGGGCTCCGCGACAGCCACTAAAGGCACTTCGCACCACCGCGCAGCGGACTAGCGTGGTGAGGGCACCAAGCGGCGGGACCGGAAGGAGAGCGACGAGCCATGAGCGATGTGCCGGAACTCGATGCGGACGGGCTTCCGGAGGAACTCAGCGCATTCGATCAGATCCTGCATCGCGGGGAGGCCAACCCGCGCACCCGTTCGGGGATCATGACCCTGGAGATCCTCGACACCAACCCCGACTGGGAGCAGTTCAGGCGTCGTTTCGACTACGCCTCGCGGAAGGTGCTCCGGCTGCGGCAGAAGGTCGTGACACCGACGCTGCCGACGGTCGCGCCGCGGTGGGTGATCGATCCCGATTTCAATCTGGACTTCCACGTCCGTCGTATCCGGATCTCCGAACCGGGAACCCTGCGCCAGGTACTGGATCTCGCGGACGTCGCAGCGCAGTCCCCGCTCGACATATCCCGCCCGCTGTGGACCGCGACGCTCATCGACGGACTGGAGGGCGGGCGCGCGGCGATCATGATGCATCTGAGCCACGCCGTGACCGACGGTGTCGGAGCCGTTGAGATGTTCGCCAACATCTACGATCTGGAACGCGATCCTCCGCCGCAGCCCATTCCGCCGCTGCCGATTCCACAGGATCTGTCGCCCAACGACCTGATGCGCCAAGGGATCAGCCGGCTGCCCGGCACGATCGCCGGCCGGGTGCGCGGTGTCGTGTCCGGCGCCGCACACGTGGTGGGGGAGGCGATCCGCGACCCGATCTCGCGCATGGGCAGCGTCATCGACTATGCAATGTCGGGGGCTCGGGTGATGGGACCGGTCGCCGAGCCGTCACCCGTGCTGCGTCGACGCAGCCTGTCTTCGCGCAGCGAGGCCATCGACATCGAGTTCGGACACCTACATCGCGCGGCGAAGGCGGCCGGTGGCTCCATCAACGACGCATACCTGGCCGGCCTGTGCGGCGCACTGCGTCTTTACCACGACGCGAAGGGCGTTCCCATCGATGCGTTGCCGATGGCGGTGCCGGTCAACCTGCGGTCGGAAGCGGATCCCGCCGGTGGAAACCGGTTCGCCGGCGTCAATCTCGCCGCACCGATCGGGCTGGAGGATCCCGAGTTGCGGATCAAGGACATCCGATCGCAGATGACGAGCAAGCGTGAAGAACGCGCGATTGACATGGTCGGCGCCATCGCCCCCGTCGTCAGCCTGCTGCCCGATTCGGTGCTCGAGTCGATGGCGGCATCGATCGTCAACTCGGATGTGCAAGCCAGTAACGTGCCCGTCTATGCCGGCGACACGTTTATCGCCGGCGCTAAGATACTGCGGCAGTATGGAATTGGCCCGCTGCCGGGAGTGGCCATGATGGTGGTGCTGATCTCGCGGTCCGGGTACTGCACCATCACCACCCGCTACGATCGCGCCGCCATCGATGACCCGGACCTATGGGCACGCTGCCTGCTATCGGGTTTCAACGAGGTCTTGGCCCTGGGCGGTGACGGTCGTGCCGTACCGGCCTCGTTCTCGGTAGAGACGCCCGAACCCGCCCACATATCACCGAACGGAAGTGCGCTGCAATGACTTCGGGAAACGGTCAGGCTTCGCAAGCCATCCGCAGGACAATGCGGCTGCCGGGCTCGGTCGCCGAGATCGAGTCGAGCCCGCCCGGACCTGAGGTCGGCGCCTTCTTCGATCTCGACGGCACACTGGTCGCCGGCTTCACCGGTGTGATCATGACGCAGGACCGACTGCGTCGGCGCCAGATGTCGGTGGGGGAGTTCATCGGGATGGTGCAGGCCGGGCTCAACCATCAACTCGGCCGTTCCGAGTTCGAGGACCTCATCGGCAAGGGTGCCCGCATGCTGCGCGGAAATTCCCTCGCCGACATCGACGAATTGGCCGAGCGCCTCTTCGTGCAGAAGATCGTCTCGCGCATCTACCCCGAGATGCGCGAACTCGTCCGGGCCCACATGGCCCGCGGCCACACTGTGGTGCTCAGTTCGTCGGCGTTGACGGTGCAGGTCGAACCCGTCGCGCGGTTCCTCGGCATCGAGAACGTGTTGAGCAACAAGTTCGAGACCGATGAGGACGGCCTGCTCACTGGCGAGGTGCTCACCCCCGTCATCTGGGGCCCCGGCAAGGCCAGAGCGGTGCAGGAGTTCGCCGCCGAGAACGGCGTCGACCTGTCGAAGAGCTACTTCTACGCCGACGGCGACGAGGACGTCGCCCTGATGTACCTGGTCGGCCATCCGCGACCCACCAACCCGGCGGGCAAGCTCGCGGCCGTCGCCGCCAAGCGTGGATGGCCGATACTGAGATTCACCAGCCGCCGCGGCAGTAGTCCGGTGTCACAGCTGCGTACCGCCGCTGGCATCGCGACGATGATGCCGGTCGCCGCCGGCGCGATCGGCCTTGGGCTGCTCACCCGAAGCAAGCGCACCGGCGTCAACTTCTTCACGTCAGCGTTCGGCCGCACGCTTCTCGGGGCCATCGGGGTCGAGCTCAATGTGCTCGGTAAGGAGAACCTGACGGCTCAGCGGCCTGCGGTGTTCATCTTCAACCACCGAAACCAGGCGGACCCGCTCATCGCGGGGCGATTGGTGGAAACCAATTTCACGTCGGTCGGTAAGAAGGAACTGGAGAAGGACCCGATCGTCGGCACCATGGGCAGGATCTTGGATGCGGCGTTCATCGACCGCGACGATCCGGAGAAGGCCGTCGAGGGCCTCAAAAAGGTCGAGGAACTGGCGCGCAAGGGTTTGTCGATCCTCATCGCGCCCGAGGGCACCCGACTGGACACCACCGAGGTCGGCCCGTTCAAGAAGGGCCCGTTCCGGATCGCGATGTCGGTGGGAATCCCCATCGTTCCCATCGTGATTCGCAATGCCGAGGTCATCGCCGCGCGCGACTCGAGCACCTTCAATCCGGGAATCGTCGACGTAGTGGTGTATCCGCCGATCCCGGTGGATGACTGGACGCACGACAACCTGTCCGAGCGCATTGCCGAGGTGCGCCAGCTGTACCTCGACACGCTGAAGGACTGGCCACGGGACGAGTTGCCGACACCGGAGCTGTACAAGCGCAACACTGCCAAGACGGCAGCCAAGAAGGCGTCACAGAAGAAGGCGTCACAGAAGAAGACGGCAGCGAAGAAGTCGGCAACGAAGACGACGGTAGCGAAGAAGTCGGCGGCCGCGACGAAAGCCTCCGCCGAGAAGGCGGCCACTAAAAAGGCTGCGCAGAAGGGTCGGCCGTGAAAATCTCTGCGGATCGCTTCGCGCCGTTCACCACGACTGACGACGCGCTCGTGCTGGCGTCGGTGTCGTCGCCCGCCGAAGAGGAACTGCTCAACGACTGGTTGGAGCAGCAGCGCCGCGAGCATCCGGACTCCAAGGTCGACGTTCTGCGACTGCCCCACGACGACCCGCCGCCTGCGGTACTGGCGCAGCTCGTGGGCGAACTGGAGGCCGACGAGGACCGGTCCGTCGTACCGGTGCGGGTGTTCTGGGTGCCGGGTGGACTCCCGACACGCTCGAAAGTGGTTGCGCTGCTGTCGGGTCGCGACACCTACCGGCCGCCGGAGATCCTGCAGCGCCGGATCCTTCGCCGGGACCCGTCCCGCGCAAGGGTGGTCGCCGGTGAACCTGCGAAGGTTTCGGAGCTTCGCCAGCAGTGGGCCGACACGACGGTGGCCGAGAACTCGCGCGAGTTCGCGCGATTCGTCATCCGCCGCGCCATTCTCGCGATCGAACGGGTCGAGCTGCGCTTGCTCGGACCGGAATACAAATCCCCGCGATTGATCAAGCCGGAGATACTGTCCTCGGTCCGGTTTCGCGAAGGCCTGGAACAGATTCCGGGTGCAACCGTCGCCAAAGCGGGGGAGATGCTCGACGAGCTCTCCACCGGATGGAGTCGGTTCTCGGTCGATCTCATCCCGTCCCTGGGCCGAGCCATATTCAGCCGCGGGTTCGATCCGAACATCGACTACGACCGCGCCGAGGTCGAGGCGATGCGAAGCAGCCTGGAGGACCATCCGGCGGTGCTGCTGTTCTCGCACAGGTCCTATCTCGACGGCGTGATCGTGCCGGTGGCGATGCAGGAGAACCGGTTACCCCCGGTTCATACGTTCGCGGGCATCAATCTGTCCTTCGGGTTCATGGGTCCGTTGATGCGCCATTCGGGCGTCATCTTCCTGCGCCGCAAACTCGACGACCCGTTGTACAAGTACGTCTTACGGCAGTTTGTCGGTTACATCGTCGAGAAGCGGTTCAATCTCAGCTGGTCGATCGAAGGTACGCGGTCGCGCACCGGAAAGATGTTGCCGCCCAAGCTGGGTCTGCTCGCGTACGTCGCTGATGCGTATCTCGACGGCCGCAGTGACGACATCCTGCTGCAGCCCGTGTCGATCAGCTTCGACCAGTTGCACGAGACCGCCGAGTACGCCGCCTATGCGCAGGGTGGTGAGAAGACGCCCGAAGGACTGTCGTGGCTCGTCAACTACATTCGGGCGCAGGGGGAGCGCAACTACGGCAAGATCTATGTGCGGTTCCCCGAGGCCGTGTCGATGCGCGACTACCTCGGCGAACCCCACGGCCCGATGGCCGACGACGAGGCCGCCAAACGGCTCGCGATGCAGAAGATGGCGTTCGAGGTGTCGTGGCGGATCCTGCGGGCGACCCCGGTCAACGCGACCGCGCTGGTGTCTGCGCTGTTGCTGACTGCGCGCGGCGTCGCACTCACGGTCGATCAGTTGCACCACACGCTGCAGGATTCGCTGGATTACCTGGAACGCAAGCAGACTCCGATGACCAACAGCGCCTTGCGATTGCGCACGACCGACGGCGTACGCGCCGCGCTCGATGCGTTGTCCAACGGTCATCCCGTCACGTGCGTCGACAGCGGCCGGGAAACGGTCTGGCGAATCGCACCGAACGATGAGCACGAGGCGGCGTTCTACCGCAACACCCTCATCGACGCATTTCTGGAGACCTCGATCGTGGAGCTGGCCCTCGTGTACGCCGAGCGGTCGGACGGAGATCGGTTGGAGGCGTTCTGGAATCAGTCGCTGCGGCTGCGCGACCTGCTCAAGTTCGACTTCTACTTCGCCGACTCCGCCGCGTTCCGCGAACACCTGATGGAGGAGTTGTCGTGGTTCGACGACTGGGAGGGTGCCGTCGCCGGGGGCAGCGCGACGATCGACCAACTGCTCCGTGCGAAGCGACCGATGATCGCCGGCGCCTTGCTGCGCCCGTTCTTCGAGGCCTACGAAATCGTCGCCGACGTGCTGCGCGATGCACCCGCCGAGATCGATGAGAAGGACCTGACCAAGCGGGCGCTGGGCCTCGGCAAGCAGTACGTCGCGCAGGGCCGCGTGCGCAACAACGAGTCGGTGTCCGCGTTGCTGTTCGCGACGGCCCGCCAGGTCGTCGCCGACCAGAATCTGCTCACGCCTGCGGCCGATCTGACCGAACTGCGCACTGCGTTCCGCGACGAATTGCGCGGCATCCTGCTCGACATGGACAAGGTCGATCAGGTCTCCCGCGACCAGTTCTTCCAGCGCGAAGCGCTGCGCCGCAAAGCCCGCAGGGAATCGGCCTAGCGCGACGAGACCGCGTTCCGGCTATCACGTGCGGCGCGGCATTTTGCTGCCCCATACGCTGAACGCATGACGACGACTGCCTCTGGCCTGCGCAGCAGCGCGGTGTGGCCGGTGCTCGTCGGTGTGGCGGTGCTGGCCGGTGCGGTCGCGGCGGGGCTGGCTGCGTTGTCGATCACAGATGCGTTGACGGCGACCGGTCTGCCCGATCCCGGCCCGGTGACCACCTATGGCCTGCCGTTTGTGCGCGCGGCGGGCGAGATCGCGGCCGTCGTCGCTGTCGGATCCTTCCTGCTTGCCGCGTTCCTGGTGCCGCCGCAGATCAACGGTGTGCTCGACGTGGGCGGTTACCGCGCGCTGCGACTCGGAACCGTCGCCTCCGGCGTGTGGACCGTCTGTGCCGCGCTCTTGGTGCCACTGACCGTGTCCGACGTCACCGGTCAGCCGCTGACATCGCGGCTCGATCCGTTGGCAATCTGGTCGGTGGCGAGCCTGGTCGACATCGCCGGCGCGTGGCGATGGACCGCGTTCTTGGCTGCCGCCGTGACCATCGCCAGCATTCCGGTGCTGCGCTGGTCGCCCACGCCGCTGCTGTTCGCTGGGTCCCTGATCACCCTGCTGCCGCTTGCGCTCACCGGACATTCATCCTCGGGTGGTTCGCACGACCTGGCCACCAACAGTCTGCTCATCCACCTCGTGGCTGGTGCGCTGTGGGCCGGTGGCCTGCTGGCGCTGCTGGTGCACGCGCTGCGCGGCGGTGAACACGCGTACCTGGCCGCCCGCCGGTTCTCGGTGGTCGCGCTGTGGTGCTTTGTGGCCATGGCCCTCAGCGGCGTCGTCAACGCGCTCGTTCGTGTGCGGCCGGCCGACCTGCTGGACACCACTTATGGGTGGTTGATCCTGGGCAAGGCGGCGGCGTTGTGCGTGCTCGGGGTGATCGGCTGGCTGCAACGGCGTCGCGGTGTCGCGGCCCTCAAAGCGGATCCCGGCGCGCGCGGTGCGCTGATCAGGCTGGCGCTCGTCGAGGGGGTCGTCTTCGGCCTGACGTTCGGTATCGCCGTCGCATTGGGCCGGACCCCACCTCCACCCCCGCCGGTCTTCAATCCCTCGATCCCGGCGATCGAGATCGGCTACGACCTCGCCGGGCCCCCGACGGTTGCCCGCCTGTTGTTCGACTGGCGCTTCGACCTGATATTCGGCACGGCCGCAATCGTATTCGCGATCATGTATGTCCTCGCCGTGGTTCGGCTGCGTCGTCGCGGCGACGCGTGGCCCGTCGGCCGGACCGTGGCATGGCTCTTGGGATGTCTGGTACTGCTGCTGGCCACATCTTCAGGTGTCGGTCGATACATGCCCGCCATGTTCAGCATGCACATGGCGGCCCACATGCTCCTGTCGATGCTTGCACCGATCCTGCTCGTGCTGGGGGCTCCGGTCACGCTCGCGCTGAGGGCATTGCCCGCCGCAGGTCGCGGCGATCCGCCCGGTCCGAGGGAGTGGCTGCTCGCCGCCCTGCATTCCCGGGTGTCACGCGTGCTGACCAATCCGCTGGTCGCGACGGTCATATTCGTCGTCGGGTTCTACGGGCTGTACTTCGGCGGGATCTTCGATGCAGCGGTCGACAATCATCCGGCGCACGTCGCCATGAATCTGCATTTCCTGCTGTCCGGCTATCTGTTCTATTGGGTCGTGATCGGTGTGGACCCGACGCCGCGCCCGATCCCTCCGCTGGGCAAGGTCGGAATGGTGTTCGGGTCGTTGCCGTTCCACGCGTTCTTCGGTGTCGTGCTGATGAGCACCAACACCGTTCTGGGAGAACCGTTCTACAAGTCACTGCAGCTGTACTGGCATACCGACCTGCTGGGTGATCAGCGGCTGGGCGGTGGAATGGCTTGGGCGGCAGGGGAGGTGCCGCTCGTCATCGTGATGATCGCGCTGCTGATCCAGTGGCGGCGCAGTGACGAACGCACCGCCAAACGGCTTGACCGCGCTGCCGACCGCGACGACGAGGCCGATCTCGCGGCGTACAACAGGATGCTCGCCGAATTTGCCCGCCGGGACGAGCGCTAGACCGCCCGCGCCTGCACCGCCGCCGGCCAGCTTCCATACTCGCTGATATCGGGCCCGGTGGCGGCCGAGGCGTCGCAACCGAAACCGGTTCGCCACGTGCCGTCGTCGAACTCGACCTTGCCGAGCTGCATCGGCGGCGGCAACGCGTCGAGGAACAGTCCGAGCGCGCTTGGGGACAGCAGCCATCGGTGGCCCATGAGCGACGCGCCGGATGTGCCATCGGGCACGCGGGTGACCGCAGGCTTGGGCGGCGCAGTCGGCAGGACGGTCATCCGGTACCGCGGTGCGGTTCTGATTTCACCGGCCCACTGCGCTCCGAGGTCCGTGAGTTGGTGTGCCAGCGGCCCGCCCCGCAGGTGCGCGCCGAACACCACCAGCTCCAGGTCCTCGCTCATGCCGTTCAACTTACGGTGAGCGGTCGCGCGACGGCGGCTGTCCACAACCGCCGATTGATCCACAGCCGTCGGCGCTCGAGCGAGTTCTCTCCGGATCGGCTGTCGGTGGTCCGACGGCCAATGGGGGTGTCACCGACGAGCCGGGTCGCCGGGTCGTCGCCACCAATGAAAGGAAGCATCATGTTCGAGACGCCCTTCCATATCGTCGGCAACGTCGTCACTGACCCGATCCACCGCCAGGTGGGCGAACAGGAGATGGTCAGATTCCGCGTCGCCAGCAATTCACGCCGCCGCACCGCCGAAGGAACATGGGAGCCGGGTAACTCGTTGTTCGTCACGGTGACCTGCTGGGGGCGCGCGGTGGCCGGTGCCAGCGCCGCCCTGGTCAAGGGCGACCCGGTGATCGTGGTCGGCCACGTCTACACCAGCGAGTACGAGGACCGGGACGGCAATCGTCGCTCATCGGTCGAGGTGCGGGCGACATCCGTCGGCCCTGACCTGGCTCGCTGCGACGCACGTATCGACCGCAAGCAACGGGCCGCAGAGCGGGCCACCAGCCTCGGCGACGAGGCTACCGCCGACAACGACGCCGACAACGACGCCGACAACGACGACGAAGCGGACCGATCCGGCGAGGCGCTGCCACTGACGGCGTAGGCGCAGGTACACGGTCGGTTCAGCCGCTGGAACACACAGTCGGCTGGGCCGAGGGGGCCACGCCTAGGATGGTCGGCGGCGATACACGCGATACACGACTCAACCATCTTGGAAAGGCAACACCACGGCATGGCCGAATTCATCTATTCGATGCGGAAGGTCCGCAAGGCGCACGGCGACAAGGTCATCCTTGACGACGTCAGTCTGAACTTCCTTCCAGGCGCGAAGATCGGCGTTGTCGGTCCGAACGGGGCAGGCAAGTCGAGCGTCTTGCGGATCATGGCCGGGCTCGACACCCCCAACAACGGTGATGCGCTGCTCCAACCGGGTGCGACGGTCGGCATTCTGCAGCAGGAGCCCCCGCTGGACGAGACCAAGACGGTACGCCAGAACGTGGAGGACGGCGTCGCGATCAAGGCGAAGCTCAACCGCTACAACGAGGTCGCCGAGCTGATGGCCACCGACTACTCCGACGAGCTGATGGAGGAGATGGGCAAGCTCCAGGAGGAGCTCGACGCCGCCGA
>JBIQHU010000104.1:0-20164 GCA_044508395.1 Mycobacterium sp.
GGTGCGCTGGACACCGATCACCGAGTTGATCCCGCGAAACCAGGGCAGCACGGTGTTGATCCACGTCTGGCGGTCGATGTCGTCGTCAACGCTGAAGAAGATCGGCGCGCTGCGTCCGCCGCCCGCGGCGGTATGCAGGCTCCAGCCGGTGCGGGCGTCGGCGACGCCACCGGGGTACCCGCGGGTGAAGTCCGACGGCGCCGTCCCGCCCGGCTTGCCGTACTGGTAGTTGCTGACGATCACCAGGCCGGCTGCGGTCAGCGACTTCGCGTAGGGCAGCGTGATCGGTTTGGCGCCGAACGAGGAGCCGGGGCGTGAGGTCGACACGTAGTTGATGACGCCGGAGTGGCCGGCGGCACGGATGTGCTGCGCCGGAATCTGCCGCATCGCATAGTCGATCAGCGTGGGGCGGGCGGCCGCGGCCACCGGCGCGCGCGAACCCGCTGATGCCGCACCAAGTCCGGCCAGTGCCGACACCGTGGCGGCGTAGCGCAATGCGTCACGCCGTGATACCTGCACGGCGCGAAGTTACCAAAGTGACTGGCGTGAACAGTTGGACTACGCCGAGCGATATCGTTTCGTGTTCGATTCGTTGCGCAGCCTGAGTACGGTTCGGCAGCCGCTCACCTCAACCGCCGCCCAACGTGAGGTTATGTGCGACATTTCCCGCTCGAATCCCGCTCGAATCGCACACGAGCTCACGTTCGACACCGAGCTGCCGCCTACTCAACCGGCGCCACATCCAGGCCCGAGCCCTTGATCGACGCTTTGGCCCGATTCTCGGCTCGGACCGCCCTCTTCCCGCGCACGAACCCCGTCGCCGAGATCGACGCCGCCAGCAGCGCGCCCTCACCCTTGACGAACGGATGAAACCCGACGCCGGCGCCTCCGCGGCCTTTCACCGGGATGTCGGCGACTTCGGTCACCTTCCAACTCTTTTCAGCCAACGACAGGATGGCCTCACCGTTGACGCACGAGACCGGCAGCGCCGCAATGACCTCATCGTTGTCGCCTGCCAGTTTCACCCCGGCCACACCGTTGCCGGCCACGCCTTGCGGATTCACCGCGGCCGGGTCGATTCGCAGAACCTTTCCGCGGCGGGTCACCAACGCCAGGTGGGAACCCTCGGGAAGCACGCCGGAACCCAGAAGCCCGGTGATGTCCGGCGCGACGGGGATGTCGCGAATCTTGTACGGCAGACCACCGCCGGTGGTGAACTTCACCCGGCCGTCGGTCCAGACGGCCCATCCCAGCCCGGAGGTGAGTAGTTCACCGTGGTTGTCGGAGAAGACGCCGCGGTCATCGAGCCGCCAGGACGCGTTGACCTTGCGCTCCCGCGGCCCGTCGTCTGCGCCTCCGGACGTGACCGGGGCGGCCTCGAAGTCGAGCACGGTGCGACGGTCGAACTCGGGTCCCTTGAACAGTTTTGCGGTCTCGACCAGTTCCTTGTCGATCACCACCCGGCGGGCATCCGGATTCGATACCAGCTCGGTGAGTTCGGCGTACTCCGCGTCGAGTCGTTCGGCCTCGGCCTGCAGCTCGATGACGTCGAGCTTGGTGAGCCGGCGCAGCTGCAACGCCAGCACGTAGTCGGCCTGCACCGCATCGATCTTGAACCGGTCCTGCAGTCCCTGCCGGGCTTCGTCGACGGTGTCGGAGCCACGGATCACCGCCACCGCGGCGTCGATGTCGAGGTGGATGGTCATCAGGCCGGACACTAGATGGCGCCGCGCGGTGACCTTTTCCAGCCGGTACTCACTGCGGTGCAGCACCACCGAATCACGCAGGGCGAGAAACGCTTTGATCAGCTCACGCACCGACCACCACCGCGGCACCCGGTTCTCGTCGAGAGCGACGAGGCTGGCGGCGAAGGTCGACTCCAGCGGGGTCAGGGCCAGCAGCTGATCGCGGATCTGCTCGGCGTCATGCCCGCGTTTGGCGGTAACGACGATCCGCAGCCCGTTGCGCCGATCGGTCAGATCCGACATGTCCGCGACGCCGGACAGTTCGCCGGACTCCACCAGCGCCCGAATCCGTTCCTGCACGGTGTTGCTGGCGACGCCGGGCGGCAGCTCGGTGATGACGACGTTCTTTCCGTCCACCGACAGCGTGCCGCGCACGGTGAACTGGCCCCGCCCGGTAGTGATGTACTCGCGCAGGCCGGCTGTGCCGACCACAGACGCTCCGCAGCCCCAATCCGGGCCGGGGATCAACTTGATTAGCCGGTCGTCGGTCATGTTCGGCGTTTTCAGCAGCGCCCGGCAGGCGACCATGATCTCGCGCGGATTGTGGGCGGGCACCTTGGTGGCCCAGCCCTCGGCGATGCCGACGGCCCCGTTGCACAACAACACCGGCCACTGAGCCGGCAGCACGGTCGGCTCGATCCATTCGCCGTCGAAGGTCGAGACCATCGGCACCGCATGACTGTCCAGTTCGGCGGTCAGCGCGGCGCCGGCTGCCGACAACCGCATCTCGGTGTAGCGGTCAGCGGCGGGGATGTCGCCCTGGACACGGGGGAAGGCGCCTTGTCCGTCAATCACTTTCACGCGCTGGAATTCCGCGGCCATCAGTGCCGCCGCACCGTACATCGACGTACCGCCGTGGGGGTGCAGGTTGCCCGTCACTGCCGAGCAGACCTTGGAGGACTTCTGCGGCTTGTTGCCGGGCGTCAGCTTCGACTCGTGCATCTGGTAAAGCAGTCGACGCTGACCCGGTTTGAGTCCGTCGTAGGCCGAGGGGATCGCACGGTCACTGACGCTGTACAGCGCGAAGGTCAGCTGGTAGCGGTTCCAGTAATCATCGGCGCTCTGGTCGAGGATCAGGTCCGGATTCTGCTCTGGAACGTCCAGGGTGGCGGTCACGCGGTTCTCCTAGTCGAGGTCGAGGGAATTGGTGTCGACACGGGCGGCGACATCGGCCATCCACGTGCGACGGCCCTCGGGCGGTCCGCCGAACAATGTGTGGTGCAGTTGCTTCTCCCCGTCATCGGGCAGAACGCGAATCACGGTGCGCCGCTGGGGATCGAGCACGGTGTTCCAGAAGTCGTCGGCGTCCATCTCGCCGAGACCCTTGTTGCGCTGCACCTCGACCCTGCCCTTCGAGGTTGCCTTCATCTTGGCCACGGCGGCGTCGCGCTCGGACTCGTCCTGGCAGTAGATCCGCTCGCTGGCGGTCTTGACGACGAACAGGGGCGGCAGGGTCACATACACCATCCCGGCTTCGACCAGCGGACGGTAGAAGTCGAGGAACATCGAGATCAGGCTGGAGTTGATGTTGCCGCCGTCGGGATCGGCGTCGGAGGCGAACAGGATCCGGTCGTAGCGGCACAGCTCCGGGTCGCAGTTGTCCCGCACACCGCATCCCAGGATGCGCTCGATCGAGTCGAACTCATCTTTGGACCGCGCCTTGCTCAGCGCGAAGCCATAGACATTGGGCGGCTTGCCTTTCAGCGGGAAAGCTGCCTGAAACGTAGCGTCGCGCGCGGCCTTGATGGTGCCTAGCGCCGAATCACCCTCGCATAAGAACAACTCGGCGCCCGACCCTCGGCCGGTCTCCCGGCTGGGAAGCAGCTTGGGCGGCAGTGACAGGTTCGTGCCCAGCCCCTTGGCCTTCGAAGCCGCCCGCGACCGTGCTTTCGCCCCTTCCGCGCTGCGCCGCGCTCGTGCCGACTCCAGCGCCAGTTTGGTCCACAGGGTCACCGCGTCGCCGTTGGCCGGGTTAGCGGCCCACACCGTCACGCTGCGTGCGACATCCGGGGCCATCGCCACATTCAACGACCGCGATGACACCGCGGTCTTGGCCTGCGAGTCCCAGGCGACATCGGGTGCACGGGTGTCCACGGCAAGAGCGGTGACCGCAGCGAAATCCTGTGGCTCCGGCCCTTCTTCGCCCTTGGCCAGGCCGAGATCCCGCATCCGCGACGCACGATCGGCCAACGCTTCGGACAGCCCCTTCATCGCGGCCGTCAGATGAGACCCGCCGCCGGGGGTCCGCACCGTGTTGCAGAACGCGGCCACCGTCGCCGGTTCGGCCGGACCCGCGGTCAGCGACCAGCGGAACGGCGTCGGGCCGCGACCGGTGGTGTACTCGCCGCGACCCTCGACGACGGCGCGGACGTCGGGAGCGGGAGTGCCGGCGGCGGCGCACATGAGATCAAGCAGCGTGGCGGTACCCCATGGGCCGCTGAACGGTTCGAGAAACGCCGGCGGTATCTCCTCGCCGGGCCAGCCCTCGTCGACCACGACAAGGTGCACACCGGGGGACATCCTGGCCGCGGCATGCGCCCGCAGCAGCACTTCGCCGATGTCGACGGTGGTGTCGGGGACCACCGCCGGATCGAACAGGATGCGCACGGTGGTGCCCTGCATGTCGGGCTTCCGGTTGCCGGTGCCGCGCAATTTCTGAGTGTCGGCCCGAGCGAACGGAGCGTCGGGGTCGAACTCCTTGCCCTCGAATGTGCCCGGGTAGCCGCGCCCGAAGCACTGCACGTAGGTCTTCCCGGCCCGATGGACCGTCACATCGGTGCGCGCGGAAATGAATACGGCTGCAGCGGCGCCGATTCCGTTGAGACCGGCGCCCGTGCTCGCCGCATCGGTATGGGCGGAGAACTTCCCGCCGGCGCGCGCGGTGCCGAGCGTCTTGACGATGCCGTTCTTTCCGGTCGCCGGATCGGTGTCGACGGGCAGGCCGCGGCCGTCGTCGGCGACGCTGACCGACCCGTCGACGTGCAGCGTGATCGTCACAGCCGATCCACCGTTACCGGGATCGGCGACCTCCTCGATGGCGTTGTCAATCAACTCGCGCAACGCAGTATTGAGCACGTCGAGCCCCAGGTTCACGGCCGGCCGCAGGCGCGTGTGCTGGACATCATCGAGTTCGGTGATGTCGGCGGCGGTGTAACTCACTGTCAATCCTTTGCGTCGATGCCGAGAAGGGGGCCGCAGGAATCGTAGACGGGATGACCGACATCTCCTCGCGACGCGCTGCTGGGTCGGACGCCGAGATCGACGGCTGCGATCAACATCGACTGCTCGGCACGTCATCAACCGGTAGTCCAAATTGCGGGGCCAGCCAACTTAGGCCGTACCACCCTGAATTCCCGCAAGTCCACAGCGGTCACCTCACCGTCGAGCATGAGCTGAAATCCGCGATCGATATCGGACGAGGGGAGTGCGCGGTCGACCACCGGGCGAACTCCTGCGGTATCACGCCGAAAAATTCGAGCGTATGAACGCCTTTGTACAGCGCAAGCGCACAAGGGATCCGCACGCGCAGCGGTGAGTGAGACACTCTCAGGGGTTGGATGCCGGATCAACGGAGGTATTTAGTGGCGACAGCGCCGAATCGCCGGACCGAGTCGTCCGGAGCCACGCCGTCGGTCTCCAGGCGTCGTGAGGTCGCCGAAGGTAGTGCGCGGTCGCTTCTGATGACGATTCTCGGAGAGTTCGTCCTGCCGTTCGGCCGACCTGTCTGGACGGCAACGCTGGTTCGTTCGCTGGGGTTGGTGGGAGTCGAGGTGGGTTCCGCACGGCAGGCGCTCGCGCGGACCGCTGCCGAAGGCTGGCTTACTTCCGACCGTGTCGGCAGACGGGTGCGGTGGTCTTTGACCGACGCCGGCAAGGGACTGCTGGAGGAAGGCGCGCAGCGGATCTACTCGTTCGGTTCCGGAGAATCGTCGTGGGATGGCCGTTGGCTGGTGGTCCTGATATCCATTCCGGAATCGATGCGTGCATTGAGGCACAAGGTACGAACACAGCTGAGCTGGAACGGATTCGGCTCTCCTCTCCCTGGCGTGTGGATCTCACCCCACACCGGCGCTGCGGTAGAGGCCAAGACAATCCTTGACGCGCTTGCACTCTCGGATAAAGCTCTGTCGTTCGTCGCCGAGTACGGTGCGCTAGGAAGTCAGCACGACATGGTGTCGGCGGCGTGGGACCTCGGTGAAGTCGAACATCACTATGAGGAATTCATCGACGAATTCTCCCGGCTCAAACCTCGGGCGGCCGATGACATCTTCGTCGCCCAGATCCGCCTGGTCCATGAGTGGCGTCGATTCCCATTTCTGGACCCGCAATTGCCGAGAATGCTGCTGCCGCCGCACTGGAGCGGTACCGAGGCAACCTCTCTATTCGAAGCTAAGCACACCGAGTGGCGTGAAACTGCACGGCGCAGGTGGAGCCAGTTCGCCGCTGCGGACGACTGAGTGCTTCAGCTCGCCGCCGCGGCCGGGCTCGCCACACGGCACACAGGTCTGCACGGCGCTCACGGACCATGCGCTGGTTGATGTAGCCCTTGTCGGGTGATCTCGCCAGCGTCAAGATCGGGTGGCGTGGTGAGGCAGCGGGTGCAGTGGTGGTAAGTCCCGCGCGGGCCCGTCAGCTCTCCCGCGGACAGGGAATCGTGGAACTGCTGGGTTTCGGTGAGGCGCGCGTCGCGCCGGGCTCGGATGCCCAAAGCGCCGTCCCCAGCCGCCGAGCCTGCTCCGACTTGATCGCATGAACGTGTTCACAATCCGAGCGATGCTTCCGACCCCGAGGCAGCCTGTGCCGCAGTCTTTCTCACGATGCTGCTGATCACACAGCCACGCCAGGACAATATGATACAGCAATATTGCGGCACGCCATAATAAAGTAGTACATTGGCCGCACTGGCCGTTGCCGATGCGAGGAGAAACCATGACAGCCGCCATTGACGTCAGCCATGAGCGAGACGCATCGGCATCAGGGGAGACCCCCTCATCGCCGGAGGTGTCGTTTGACGCCCATCCGGATCGGTACCGGCACTGGAAACTCCGGATCGACGGTGACGCTGCGTGGTTGGTTCTCGATGTGGCCGAAGACGGGGGATTGGTCCCTGGCTACGAGCTGAAACTGAACTCCTACGACCTTGGGGTCGACATCGAACTGTATGACGCGACCCAGCGGCTGCGATTCGAGCACCCGGAGGTCAGGGCGGTGGTGGTAACCAGCGGTAAGGACAAGATCTTCTGCGCGGGCGCCAACATACGCATGCTCGCCGCCTCTCCGCACGCGTGGAAGGTCAACTTCTGCAAGTTCACCAACGAAACGCGCAACGGGATGGAGGACGCCTCGGCGCACTCGGGCCAGACCTACCTCGCGGCGGTCAACGGCTCATGTGCAGGGGGCGGATACGAGCTGGCCCTTGCCTGTGACCGCATCCTGCTCGTCGACGACAATTCCTCGGCGGTGTCGCTGCCCGAGGTGCCATTGCTCGGCGTGCTGCCGGGTACCGGCGGACTGACCCGAGTCGTCGATAAGCGGCGGGTACGCAAAGACCGCGCCGACGTGTTCGCGACCCGTTCCGACGGCGTCAAGGGCAAGACGGCACTGCAGTGGGGTCTGGTCGACGAGTTGGCGGCCCCACGCCAGTTCGAGCAGGCCGCCCGCGAGCGTGCCGCCGAGTTGGCGGCCCGCTCGACTCGTCCGTCACAAGCGGTGGGCGTGGAGTTGACGCCGCTGAACCGCAGCATCATCCCGGACGCCATCACCTACGACCACGTGACGGCCGAGTTCGACCGTTCCAACTCTGCGGTGACGATCACTGTGCGCGGACCGCAGACCCCGCCACCGGCAGACATGGATGCCGCCGGCGAGCAGGGCGCCGACTTCTGGCCGCTGGCGGTCACTCGTGAATTCGACGATCTGATTCTCCGGCTGCGGACCAACGAAACCGCTGTCGGCACTTGGATAATGCGCACAGTGGGCGACGCCGCTGTCGTCGACGGTTACGAACAGATGCTCTTGGACAACGCTCAGGGTCACTGGCTGGCCAACGAGATCCTCCTTTACTACAAGCGGGTTCTCAAGCGTCTTGACGTCACCAGCCGCAGCCTCATCGCCGAGATCCTCCCGGGGAGTTGCTTTACCGGGATGCTTTTCGAGCTGGCATTGGCTTGCGACCGGCAGTACATCCTGGACGGGCCACCCTTGGATGACGAAGACAGTGAGGAGCGCGCGGGACTGCGGCTGACGGAGGCGAACTTTGGTGCCTTCCCGATGGGCAACGGCCTTTCTCGCCTCGAGTCGAGGTTCTACGGACACGAGGATCACTTGAAGTGGTTGCGCGACAGTACAGTCGGCGATCTCCTCACACCGGCCCAGGCCAACGAGTATGGCTTGGTCACCGATGCCCCCGACGACATCGACTGGGAAGACGAGATCCGCCTGGTGATCGAGGGACGCGCAGCTCTTTCGCCTGACGCCTGCACCGGCATGGAGGCAAACCACCGATTCGTTGGTCCTGAAACGATGGAAACCAAGATCTTCGGCCGCCTCTCAGCATGGCAGAACTGGATCTTCATACGGCCCAACGCATCCGGACCGGAGGGAGCGCTGCCGCGCTACGGCACCGGTAAATCGGCCAATTTCGACAGGAAGCGGGTCTGAGTGTCATGACGACGTCGATCAACTACGAGGACAAGATTCCCAACAACGTCGATCTGTCCTCCGATCGCCGGTTGCAACGGGCCCTGGAGGGCTGGCAACCGAAGTTCTTGAACTGGTGGGGCGAGATGGGGCCGACCCTGGAAACACACGGGGTGTACCTGCGTACCGCGGTGGCGGTGGGCCGCGACGGCTGGGCCCATTTCAATCATGTGAATGTTCCTGACTACCGCTGGGGCATCTTTCTGACCGAGCCCAAGCCGGACCGGCGCATCGCATTCGGCGAGCACAAAGGGGCGCCCGTGTGGCAACAAGTGCCCGGGGAGCACCGCGCCGACCTACAGCGCCTCATCGTCGTACAAGGTGACACGGAACCGGCCTCGGTCGAGCAACAGCGCCTGCTCGGCCTGACCGCTCCGTCGCTATACGACTTGCGAAACCTGTTCCAGGTGAACGTCGAAGAGGGACGTCACCTCTGGGCCATGGTGTATCTGCTGCACGCCTATTTCGGTAGGGAGGGCCGCGAAGAGGCCGAAGCGCTGTTGTATCGCAACTCCGGCAGCCCTGATTCACCACGTATTCTCGGCGCGTTCAACGAGAAGACCGCCGACTGGTTGGCCTTCTATATGTTCACCTACTTCACCGACCGGGACGGCAAATACCAACTCGGCACGTTGAAGGAAAGTGCATTCGATCCGCTTTCGCGCACATGTGAGTTCATGCTCAAAGAAGAAGCGCACCACATGATGGTGGGCACCACGGGGGTCGATCGGGTCGTCACCCGCAGTGCCGAGCTGATCCGTGAGCACGACACCCTCGATATCGCGCCGCACGGAGGGATCCCGCTCGAGATCATCCAGAAGTACATCAACTTCCACTACAGCGTGTCGCTGGACCTGTTCGGCAGCGAAACCTCGACCAACGCAGCGAATTACTTCACTGCGGGCCTGAAAGGCCGCTGGCAGGAGGAGCGTCGTCGGGACGACCATCAACTGGTGAACGACAGCACGCTCCTGGAAACGCCCAACGCCGATGGCACGTGGAACAACGAGGAGCTTTCGGCTCTGCTGGCGCTGAACCTCGACCTGCGTGGTGAATACGTCAGCGACTGCCACAGTGGAATCAAACGGTGGAACAAGATCCTGTCCGACAGCGGCATCGACTACCAGTTCAGCCTTCCTCACATCGGATTCAACCGGGAAGTCGGCGTCTACGCAGAGCACCACATCAGCCCGACGGGAACCATTCTGGATGCGGCCACCTGGGAGCAAGGAGAAGGAAGCTGGCTGCCGACCGACGAGGATCTCACCTTCGTGCGGTCGTTGATGCGCCCGGTCTACGAGCCCGGGAAGATCGCCGGCTGGGTCGCGCCGCCGGCGCAGGGCATCAACGGCAAGCCATTCGACTACGAGTACGTTCGCCTGACCTGAGCCCAAACCCCCAGGCCCGCCCGATCGACCAGGAGAGTGCTCGATGTCTACCGCAGGAACGCCGATTGGTTTCGGCGCGATGGGCGTTTCTTCCCGGAGTCATTGTACAAAAAGCTCGATCTCCTCCACGCAAAAGTAATATATTGCTTTCGTCGAAGAGGGTAGGGATCACGAACAGCTAGGTGCGTTGACGGGATCGGGTATTGACCACGATTCCGTATGCCGACCAACTGGATGGGAGTTGCTGATGGAATCCCCATCATCGTTGTCATCACCACACGGCGCATTCAACGCGGCCGACTACCTCGTGGATCGGCAACTACGCGAAGGACGTGGATCCCGTACTGCGGTTGTCACGCCGACGCACACCCTCACATATGACGACCTGGCGAATGTGGTGCACCGGGTCGCAGGTGGTCTACGAGGCCTCGGTGTGCGCCCCGAGGAGCGGGTAATGCTGTTCATGGCTGACGATGTCGAACTACTCAGCGGCATCCTCGCAGCCTTGTACCTGGGTGCTGTGCCCGTGCCGGTGTCGACCATGCTCACATACACGGAACTCCGCGACCTGCTCGCGGACTCGCGCGCCAGGTTGCTCTGTGCGTCTACCGAGTTCGCGGAAACGGCCGCTGCCGCAGTGGCCCTTGCCCCGGAGATCACCGATGTGGTCTTCGACGGTGCAGTCACCGTTGATCTTCCGGGGCGGATCGTCGTACACGAGTGGAACGTGCTGTCAAGCGCCGAACCCGTAACGGCACCATATGGCACTTGGGCCGATTCACCCGCGCTGTGGCTGTACACCTCCGGAACCACGGGGACGCCGAAGGCCGCGATGCACCGCCACCAGAGTATCCGGTTGGTTGCCGAAAATTACGGACGCGGGGTCCTGAATATCCACGGTGACGACAAGTGCCTCTCGGTCGCAAAACTGTTCTTTGCGTACGGAATTGGCAATTCGTGTTTCTTTCCCTTGTCGATGGGCGCGACGACAATCCTCGAGCGGAAGCGTCCGACGCCGGCCAGCATTGCCGAAAGCCTGCGCACTACGCGACCGACGCTGTTCTTCGCCGTCCCGACGTTCTATTCTGCGATGCTGGCCGCCGACATTCCTTCTGACACGTTTTCATCTGTGCGACAAGCTGTTTCCGCTGGCGAAGCGCTACCGGCTGTCCTATACGAGCGAGTGCGTCGCCGGTTCGGCATCGAAGTTCTCGACGGCATCGGGTCAACCGAGGCGTTACACATCTATCTGTCGAATAGAACTGGCCAGGTTGTCCCCGGCTCATCGGGTGTGCCTGTGCCCGGTTATGACGTGCAACTGCGTAACGACAATGGGCTCGTCATTGAATCGGCCGAGCAACCGGGCACTCTCTACCTTCGAGGAGCGTCCATCGCCACCGGATATTGGTGCCGCGCCGACACGACGCGTCGGGTGTTCGAGGGCGAATGGCTCCGAACCGGCGACACCTACGTAAAGAACCGCGACGGATCCTATACCTGTCTGGGCCGTACCGGTGACATGCTCAAGGTTGGTGGTATTTGGTTGTCCCCGAACGAAGTTGAGGCGAGACTGCTGCAGCATCCCCATGTCACTGAGGCGATCGTGGTGGCCGCGCCGGACGTGTTGGGCATCGAAAAACCAGTCGCCTGCGTCGTGCCTGAACCTGGTCAACCGGTGGATGCCGACGAACTGATCGAGTGGTGTCGTCAAGAGCTCGCGGCCTTCAAACGGCCACGAGCGGTGGTCTTCGTGGACGAAATAGCGAAAACTGCGACGGGAAAGGTCCGTCGGAACTTGCTGCGTGAGCGGGTTTCCGGTGTCTTCAAAGGCAGTGCATCGAGGGCGTGATCAGCAAAGGGGCCTCATATTGCGCGCCGACTAGGGGCGATTAGGGTATTGAATCGCCTCGGGACGGGGCGCACCCCGCACAGAAGTCCAGAAAAATCTCGACACGCGTGTCGGCGCGCCTGCACGGATCACCCGCGAGCGCACCCTACCGTTCTGGATGCGCGGAACAACTTGACATAACTATAACCCTCTGGTTGAGGTTGAGAGTTTGCCAGGGCGCTCCGCGTGTCGACAGCCAACCTGGGAGGAAAGGGCGATCCGATGACCCCCCCGCACAACTACCTCGCCGTGATCAAGGTCGTCGGCATCGGCGGCGGCGGCGTCAACGCCGTCAACCGGATGATCGAGCAGGGCCTCAAAGGCGTCGAGTTCATCGCCATCAACACCGACGCGCAAGCGCTGTTGATGAGCGATGCCGACGTCAAGCTCGACGTCGGCCGCGACTCCACGCGCGGCCTCGGCGCCGGCGCCGACCCGGAGGTCGGGCGCAAAGCCGCCGAGGACGCCAAAGACGACATCGAAGAACTGCTGCGCGGCGCCGACATGGTGTTCGTGACCGCAGGTGAGGGCGGTGGCACCGGCACCGGTGGCGCGCCGGTGGTCGCGACGATCGCGCGCAAGCTCGGAGCGCTGACCGTCGGCGTGGTCACGCGGCCGTTCTCCTTCGAGGGCAAGCGCCGAAGCAACCAGGCCGAAGCCGGTATCGTCGCGCTGCGCGAGAGCTGCGACACCCTGATCGTCATTCCCAATGACCGGCTGCTGCAGATGGGCGATGCCGCGGTGTCGTTGATGGACGCCTTCCGCAGTGCCGACGAGGTGCTGCTGAACGGCGTGCAGGGCATCACCGACCTGATCACCACTCCCGGCCTGATCAACGTCGACTTCGCCGACGTCAAGGGGGTGATGAGCGGGGCAGGTACAGCATTGATGGGCATCGGGTCGGCCCGCGGCGACGGTCGTGCGCTCAAGGCCGCCGAAATCGCGATCAACTCGCCGCTGCTCGAGGCCTCGATGGAGGGTGCACAGGGCGTCCTGCTGTCGGTGGCCGGCGGCAGTGACCTCGGGCTGTTCGAGATCAACGAGGCGGCCTCGCTGGTCCAGGAGGCGGCCCACGCCGACGCCAACATCATCTTCGGCACCGTCATCGACGACTCGCTGGGCGACGAGGTCCGTGTCACCGTGATCGCCGCGGGATTCGACTCCGCCGGGCCGGGACGCAAGCCAGTGGTCAGCTCGGGTCAGACGATCGCCTCGGGATCCGCGGGCAAGGTGACCTCACAGCTGTTCGAACCGGCCGACGCGGTCAGTGTGCCCGTGCATACCAATGGCGCGACGGTGAGCATCGGCGGGGACGACGACGACGACGTCGATGTGCCGCCTTTCATGCGCCACTGATATCGCAGCGATACTGGCGGACGTGACGGTTCGTATTCGCCGCGTGACCACAACCCGCGCCGGGGGCGTGTCCGCACCGCCGTTCGACACCTTCAACCTCGGCGACCACGTCGGTGACGACCCCGCCGCGGTGGCCGCCAATCGTAAGCGGCTCGCCGCGGCGATCGGGCTGGGCGACAACGGTGTGGTGTGGATGAACCAGGTGCACGGCGACCGGGTCGTCGTCGTCGACGAACACCCGGGCTCGCCTATCGACCAGGCCGATGCGTTGGTCACCGCCAAACCTCGGTTGGCCTTGGCGGTGGTGACCGCGGATTGTGTCCCGGTGTTGTTCGGCGACGCGCGCGCAGGAGTGGTTGCGGCTGCGCACGCGGGACGGGTGGGGGCGCAGAACGGTGTCGTGCTGCGCACGGTCGAGGCGATGCTCGACGTCGGCGCACACGTCGAGGACATCTCGGTGTTGCTCGGTCCGTCGGTGAGCGGACGCAACTACGAGGTTCCCGCGGCGATGGCCGAGGAGGTGGAGGCCACCCTGCCGGGTAGCCGGACCATGACGGCCAGGAAGACCCCCGCTCTGGATCTGCGGGCCGGAATCGCCAGGCAGCTAACGGATTTGGGAATCACGGCCATCGACATCGACCCGCGCTGCACGGTGGAGGACCGCAATCTGTTCAGCCACCGCCGCGATGCGCCGACGGGTCGGCTGGCATCCCTGGTGTGGATGGAATGACCGGCACTGTGGCGACTCGCGAAGTGGAATTGGCGGACGCGCTGACCGCGATCCGGAGCCGGCTGGCCGCGGCGGCCGAGGCCGCCGGACGCAATTCCGACGAAATCGAATTGCTCCCGATAACCAAATTCTTCCCGGCCACCGATGTGGCAATTCTGCACCAATTGGGTTGCGACGCTTTTGGCGAATCACGTGAGCAGGAAGCGGTGAATAAAGCAGCGGAAGTCGCCAATCTTGTGGGTGGTGCCCCCATTCGCTGGCACATGGTCGGACGCATCCAGCGCAATAAGGCGCGCTCGATAGCCGGCTGGGCCTACGCCGCGCACTCCGTCGACAGCCTGCGCGTCATCGACGCGCTTGACCGCGCGGCGACGCAAGCGCTCGACGACGGTCACCGGACCGCGCCGCTTCGCATCTATATACAGGTCAGCCTCGACGGCGACCCGAAGCGCGGAGGTGTGGACATCGGCGACCCCCGGGCCGTCGACGAGGTGTGCGCCGCCGCCGAGGCCGGCGCGGGACTGGAGTTCGTTGGGCTGATGGCCATTCCGCCACTGGGAGCCGACCCCGACGCGGCCTTCGCGCGTTTGCAGTCCGAGCTCGCGCGGGTCCAGCGCGACCATCCACAGCGCCTCGGACTGTCCGCGGGCATGTCCGGCGATCTCGAGGTGGCGGTGAAACACGGCTCGACATGTGTGCGTGTCGGTACCGCGCTATTGGGACAACGTCCTCTAACGTCACCATGAGTAGTCACTCCAGTCACATCATCATCACAGACACCAGAGCGACAGGTAGAAGGGTCGAGCGATGAGCACACTCCACAAGGTCAAGGCGTATTTCGGGATGGCGCCAATGGATGACTACGAGGACGAGTACTACGAAGACGACGATCGCAGCACCTCGCGCGGCTACTCTCGCCGCTCGCGAGACGACCGGTTCGACGACCGGTTCGACGGCGACGGCTACGGACGCGGTTACGACGACCGCGAATACGACGACGGTCCCGGGTACCGCGGTGGTTACCGCGACGAGGACCGCTTCGAGGGCAGGCTGCGCGGTCCACGTGAGTTCGAGCGGGCGTCGTCGCGGCTGGGCGCGCTCCGCGGCTCCACCCGTGGCGCACTTGCGATGGATCCGCGCCGGATGGCCGAACTGTTCGAGGCGGGCAGCCCGCTGTCCAAGATCACCACGCTGCGTCCCAAGGACTACGGCGAGGCGCGCACCATCGGCGAGCGGTTCCGCGACGGCACCCCGGTCATCATGGACTTGGTGACCATGGACAACGCCGACGCCAAGCGGCTGGTCGACTTCGCGGCCGGGTTGGCGTTCGCGCTGCGCGGCTCCTTCGACAAGGTCGCCACCAAGGTCTTCCTGTTGTCGCCCGCCGATATCGATGTCACGGCCGAGGAACGTCGCCGCATCGCCGAAGCCGGCTTTTACGCCTATCAATAGCTGATCTCGATAGCCGATCGCCAGCGCCGATCAGCCCCGGCGCCGTTCGTGAACGTGCCAGGTAGGCTGGCGGCGCGCGCCAGCGCCCGGCTTTCGGAGGCATTCGGTTGTCGGGTTGGTGCCTGTATCCAATGTCACACGGGTAGTGAGGTCGGCTTAGTTGGCGCTCTTCTTCGACATCTTGGGCTTCGCCCTGTTCGTCTTCTGGCTGCTGCTGATCGCCCGCGTCGTGGTCGAGTTCATCCGCTCGTTCTCCCGTGACTGGCAGCCCAAGGGGGCGACGGTGGTGATGCTGGAATTGATCATGACCGTGACAGACCCGCCGGTGAAGCTGCTGCGTCGGTTGATCCCGCAGCTCACGATAGGTGCCGTCCGATTCGATCTGTCCATCATGGTGCTGCTGCTGGTGGCGTTCATCGGCATGCAATTGGCCTTCGGCGCGGCGGTCTGAGAACTTCCGCCTGCCGCGAATTCTTTGGTTAACGACCGGCCGACCGGCGGGTTTTGCCGCGGTCGATATTCGTCAGTCGAATCGCAGAACCGCGATTGCGGAACATTGAAATTCGTTCTTAATTATTGGGCTCTTCCGCAACCGCAGGGTCTGGTGTGACAGGATGGACGCCAGTTACGTTCCAGTGAGGCTTTACACTTTGAGATCGGTTTACGGTCCAGACTCCAAGGGGGCAGACAATGCCGCTCACACCAGCCGACGTTCACAACGTTGCGTTCAGCAAGCCACCCATTGGCAAGCGTGGCTACAACGAGGACGAGGTCGATGCCTTCCTCGATCTGGTTGAGAACGAGCTGACCCGCCTCATCGAGGAGAACGCCGACCTCCGTCAGCGCGTCGCCGAACTGGACCAGGAGCTCGCCGCCGCAGGTGGCGGTGGACAGACGGCGCAGGCCGCACCGCAATACGAGGCCGCTCCGACACCCCCGCCCGCCCCCGAGCCGACTCCGCAGCCTGCCTACGAGGCGCCCGCGAGCCCGTCGGTCAACGAAGATCAGGCGATCAAGGCGGCCCGCGTGCTGGCCCTGGCCCAGGACACCGCCGACCGGTTGACCGAAACCGCCAAGTCCGAGTCCGAAAAGATGCTCGCCGACGCCCGTGCTCAGGCAGATGCCCTGGTCAGCGAGGCCCGGCAGACCGCGGAGACCACTGTCACCGAGGCGCGTCAGCGCGCCGACGCCATGCTGGCCGACGCACAGACCCGCTCGGAAACCCAGCTGCGGCAGGCGCAGGAGAAGGCCGACGCCCTGCAGGCGGACGCCGAGCGCAAGCACTCCGAGATCATGGGCACCATCAATCAACAGCGCACGGTGCTGGAAGGCCGCCTCGAACAGCTGCGCACCTTCGAGCGGGAGTACCGGACCCGCCTGAAGACCTACCTGGAATCGCAGCTCGAGGAACTGGGCCAGCGCGGCTCCGCCGCCCCGGTGGACTCCGGCGCCAACAGCGATGCCGGCGGTTTCAACCAGTTCAACCGCGGCAACAACTAGATACTCACGTTTCCAGTCCGCGTCCCAACGACTCCGGGGTTGACCGATGTTGATCGTTGCTCTTGTGCTCGCAGTCATCGGTCTTGCCGCACTGGTGACCGCTGTCGTCACCAGCAATGAGTTGATCGCGTGGGTATGCATCGCGGCGAGCGTCATCGGCGTGCTGCTGCTGATCGTGGATGCGATACGCGACCGCTCGAAGAAGGAACCGGAAGAACCGGAAGTAATCGAACGCGATGAGGTCGCGGAGTTCGATGAGGAATACCCGGAGGAACCGGCGGCCGAGGCGGAACCCGATTACGAGGCCGAGACGACGGTCGTCGAGCAGGCCGACGATATCTCCAGCGACGACAGCAATCGCTAAACCGTTGGGGTCGCGAGTAATTCGCGTACCTCGTCGTCGCTGACCTGGTGGAAATCCTCGAACACCTGGCCCACGGCTTCGAATCCCGGCGGCATCATCGCGCAGAACACCTCGTCGGCTTCGGTGGCGAGGTCGCGACATGTCGACGGCGGTCCGACGGGCACTGCGACCACCACCTGAGACGGCGCGTTCGCTTTCACCGCGCGTACCGCGGCGAGCATGCTGGCGCCGGTGGCGATCCCGTCGTCGACGAGAATCACCGTCTTACCCGCCATGTCGACCGGCGGTCGGGCGCCTCGGTAGGCGCTTTCCCGTCGGTGTAGTTCTTCGGTTTCGTGCTCGATGGCCTCCTGCACCTGGTCGTCGCTGATGCCGAGGCTGCGCACCAGGCTGTCGTTGATCACCACGCCACCGCCGGAGGCCAACGCGCCCATCGCGAGCTCCCGCCATTGTGGGACGCCGAGCTTGCGCACCAGGAACACGTCAAGGGGTGCGCGCAGAGCGTGCGCGACCTGCCACGCGACCGGGACGCCACCCCGCGCTAGTCCCAGCACCAACAGATCGTCCCTGTCGCGGTAGGACGCCAACTTCTGCGCCAGGATGTCGCCGGCTTCCCGGCGGTCCCGGAACACACGACCCGCGCCGCGGCGGGTCAGACCGCGTAATCCGCTCATCGCATTCTCCGAAATTTCAGCCTACGACCGTGGGTACCCAGCATGGAGCCAATCCGTCACGGCCGCGGCTGCGAATATCCATATGTGGGCATTGAGTACGAAAGCGTTGTCGACCATCCCCTGACCGATGTTTTCGACTGGTACTCGCGGCGTGGTGCCATGCGACGCCTGGTGCCGCCGTGGCAGCCGATGAAGGTGCTGGCCGAGGCCGATTCGCTGGCCGACGGCCGCGCGCTGCTCGGGTTGCCCGGAGGATTGCGCTGGGTGGCGCAGCATGACGCCACCAGGTTCGACCCGCCGCACCGCTTCGTCGACGTGCTGTCGTCCGAGGGTCCGCGATCCTGGCCTCCTCGGATCGTCGGACGCTGGACACATATTCACGAATTCGAGGAAGTCCCGTTGGGAACGCGGGTGTACGACCGCATCGAGGCACTGGTGCCCGCCGCGGCGTTGCGGCCGACGTTCGCGTACCGGCACCGGCAGCTCGCCGATGACCTGGCCGCCCATCGCGACGCGCGCGAGGCGGGCCTGCGGCCCTCGGTCGTCGCCGTCACCGGCGCGACCGGCCTGGTCGGCACCGCGCTGTCCGCGTTCCTGACCACCGGCGGGCACCGGGTGATCCGGTTGGTCCGGCATGCACCGCGGTCTTCGGACGAGCGTCAGTGGGTTCCCGACCGTCCCGCCGCCGACCTGCTCTCGGGGGTCGACGCCGTGGTGCATCTCGCGGGGGCCTCGATCGCGGGGCGGTTCACGACCGCGCACAAGGCGGCGATCCGTGACAGCCGGATCGACCCCACCCGTCGGCTGGCCGAGGTCGCCGCCGCCGGATCCTTCGAGGGGCCGTTCGTCTGCGCCTCGGCCATCGGCGTCTACGGATTCGACCGCGGTGACGCCGTGCTGTGCGAGGAAAGCGTGCGCGGCGACGGGTTCCTCGCCGACGTCGTCGCGGATTGGGAGGCGGCCGTCGCTCCCGCCGCCGACGCGGGACTCCGGGTGGTCAACGTGCGAACCGGAATCGTGCAATCCGCCCGCGGCGGCACACTGCGGCTGCTGCGCCCGCTGTTCGCCGCCGGACTGGGTGGACGCGTCGGCAGCGGACGTCAGTGGCTGTCCTGGATCGCGTTGGACGACCTCCTCGACGTCTACTACCGAGCACTGTACGATCAGCGGCTGTCCGGACCGGTCAACGCCGTCGCTCCCACGCCGGTGCGCAACGCCGACTACACCAAGGCGCTCGCGCGCGTACTGCACCGCCCGGCAGTGCTCCCCGTACCGTCGCTCGGACCGCGAATACTGTTGGGGGAGCAGGGTTCACGAGAGCTGGCCGAGGCCAATCAGCAGGTAGCACCCACCAAGCTCGAGATCCTGGGCCACCGGTTCCGGCATCCCGACATCGAAGGCGCGCTCGCTCACGAACTGGGGCACGGCTGACGGACGACGTGAGTCACGAAGCCACGCACCAGACTTCGCACCCTCGCTGCCGCGTCGTCGGCAAGTTCCTCTGTCCGGGAGAGCAATTCGTCATGTGTGTGCCCGAAGCCGACGACCTCGCCGTCGCGGTCGTCGGCCAGCCACAGCTCCAGCAGACCGAGGTCGACCTCCGGGTGGAACTGCAGTGCCAGCGCACGGCCCAGCAGGAACGCCTGGGAGGCATTCGCGGTGCTGGCGATCTCGGTGGCGCCGGGCGGCAGGGTCCACCGGTCAAAGTGCCACTGGAACCACGACCCCGCGGGGATCAGGTCCGGGCGGTCGCTCGTGACGTCGTACCAGCCGATCTCGGGATGAGGTGACCGCGCCACCGAACCGCCGAACGCCCGGGCCAGCAGCTGGCCGCCAAAGCACACGCCAAGCAGCGCCACGCCCGCGTCGGCGGCGTCGCGCACCAGCTGCATCTCGGTGTCCACCCAGGCACGGCGCAGCGCTTCGTCGTAGACGGGCCACCGTGCGCCCAGCGGCACGACGACGTCGTAGCCGGTGAGATCGGGGAACGTCACGTCTATGGCGGGATCGTCGACGCGGTGCGCCGGAACGACCCCGAAGGTGTCGACGTCGAAGCCCTCCTCCGAAAACGCCTCGCCCAGCAGTCCCTCGGTCGCGAGATGCTCGTTGTGCAGGAACAGAACCTTGGACGTCATGCCCCCATTATTTCGGTGCGCGCACCGGCGGCGCATCGTCAGGGGCCATAACGGCGCCGATCCTGCGGAACAGGATGTCTGCGACATTGGTGTAGTCGCCCTGATCGTCGAACGCCTCGGGCAGGTAGGTGGTGGCGACGGCGATGGCGATCTTCTGCGCGGGCAGGTAGGCCTCGACCGCGGAAAATCCCGCCAGCATCGGGTTCTGCAGCAACCAGTTGCCCGAGATGACG
>JBIQHU010000105.1:0-19923 GCA_044508395.1 Mycobacterium sp.
TCGGCGCCGATGTCCTGCTTACGTGAGAGTGGCTCCTTGACCTTGGCGAACCACTGCTCGTTGTCGTTGAAGTCTTCCTTGTAGTCCACGGTGACGCCGGTCGCGGTCTGGAAGGCCGCGACGAATCCGTCGGCCATGTACAGCGGCCAGTTCGAAACCCGCAGGGTTCCGGTGGCGGGGCCGCCTTGCGCCGACGTTTCGCCGGATCCGCCGCCGTCCGAACTACATGCGGCGAGGAAGGACGGCCCAAGGGCGAGCGCGGCGGCCGCTGCGGCGCCACCGCCGATGAAGCGGCGGCGCGAGGTCCTGTTGGCGGCGAGCCGGGCGGCAAGTTCGAGGTCGATGTTCTTGGAGGACATGGCAACTGTGCCTTTCGTCGATGTGAAAAAGGGTGGAGGGTCGAGGCGATCGATTCGATCAGGAGTCGTCGAGCATCTCTTCGAGGTCTTCGGCGGTGGGGATATCCGCGGCGGGAAGGACGAGTGAGGCATCTGGCGCCCATGCCACGTGCACCGAATCGCCCGGCCGCAGCATCGGCAGATCCTGCTCTGGCCCGACATGGGCGATGACCGTCGAATCGTCGGGCGCCGCCAGTAGCAGTCGCACCACCGGGCCTTGGAAGGTCAGGTCCTTGACGGTCGCGCTCACCGTCGCGACATCGCCGGTCGGAGCGTCGACCGACACCCGGACGCGTTCCGGTCGCACCATCAACGTGGCGTGGCCACCCGGTTCGATCGTGGTGTCACCGGGGCGGGCCTTCAGCGTCGTACCGAGGACCTCGACCTCCACGAACTCGCGGTTGGTGCGTCCGGTCTGCCGACCGGCCCACAGGTTGGCCTGCCCGATGAAGTTCGCGACGAACACCGTCGCCGGGCGATCGTAGATCTCGGTCGGCGAGCCGATCTGGTCGACGTTGCCGGCGTTCATGACCGCGATCCGGTCGCTCATCGTCAGCGCTTCCTCCTGGTCGTGGGTCACGTAGATGAACGTGATCCCGACCTCGCGCTGGATGCGCTTCAGTTCGAACTGCATCGCATGCCGCAGTTTGAGGTCGAGCGCGCCGAGCGGTTCGTCGAGCAGGAGCGCGCTGGGGTAGTTGACCAGCGCACGCGCCAGGGCGACGCGCTGCTGCTGGCCACCCGACAGCTGGGCGGGCTTGCGCTCGGCGAAGTCGGTCAGCCGGACGACGTCGAGCAGTTCGTCGACCCGCTTGCGAACCTCGCCCTTGTCCATCTTGCGGCTCCGTGGCCCGTACGCGACGTTGTCCCACACCGACATGTGCGGAAACAGCGCATAGTGCTGGAACACCGTGTTGACGTTGCGTTTGTGCGGGGGCACGCGCGAGACGTCGACCCCTTCGAGGCGGATGGCCCCCTCGGTCGGGCTCTCGAAGCCCGCGATCATCCGCAACGTGGTCGTCTTGCCGCAGCCGGACGGACCGAGCAGAGAGAAGAATTCGCCCGAGGCGATGGAGAAATCCGCGTCGGCCACCGCTACATAGTCGGAGAAGCGCTTGGTGACGTGTTCGATCTCGATGACCGGGCCGCCCTTGATGCGGTCAGTCCCGTGGTTTCCCGTCGATCGATCTACGGCGGTGGTGTGTGAGCCGGTCAGAGCGGATCCTCCTCAGAACAACCCCCAAAGCTGTGGATAAACAATCGCCGATCAAGCCGACCTTCGCAAGTGATTCCGCAACGAATTTACATACCGACAATGGAATCCTTCGTCAGAGAGGCAGAAAACCGCATGAATCCGCTGAAGGGCGCGTGAACACTCACGGCCGGGCCCGTCGGTGGCCGGCTGCGGGGAGAGGGCACGGTGCTCGCTCGTTCAGTTTCGCAGCCGTTCGCCGTCCGATCGGCGAAATCCAATCACTCGTTTACCGCCGGCGCACGTCCGGGTAGTGGACTCCCATGGCCACGGTGGATGTCTCGGTGTCGTCGGATCTCAGCCCGGAGGAGGCGTGGAAGCTCGCGTCGGATCTGAGCCGGTTCGACGAATGGCTGACCATCTTCGGCGGGTGGCGCAGTCGGGTTCCCACCGAGGTCGAGGTCGGCACCACCGTGTCGTCGGCAATCAAGGTCAAGGGCTTTCGGAACATCATCCATTGGCGCGTCAGCCGCTACGACGAGCCCAAAACGATCGAGATGGTCGGTCGCGGTAAACCGGCCGTCTGCATCGCGCTGCGGCTGTGCGTGAAAGAGGTGCCGGGTTCCTCGCCCGATGCCGAATCCGGCTCGGTCTTCCAGGTGATCGCCGAACTCACCGGCGGCCTCCTCAACACCCGCATCGGCAACCTGGTCGCCAAGGTGCTCGAGTCCGACGTCCGCCGGTCGGTGTCGAACCTGGCTGCGCTGCACTGAGGCTGGTTGATGCCGGGGGTCAGCCCCATTCGTGGTTCATGGCGCGGGATTCGTAGCGCGCCTCGACGGATTCCGGCGGGCGAGCCGGCGCACGTGAGAACCCGATCAGCACCATCGCCAGCACAGCCGTCGCGGCGCCGCCGATGAAGATGACGAAGAAGCTGCTCTCCATCGGAAGGTCGGTTCCGGCGATGAAGCGACTGAGCAGCACCGCGACCAGGGCCGCAGCCGTCGAGCTGCCGATCGTGCGGGCAATCGCGTTCATGCTCGTGGCGACACCTGTCTCGTTGCCGTCGACCTCGCTGACCACCAGGGCGGGCAGCGCACCGTAGCCGAGGCTGATGTAAGCGTTGGTCAGCACACCCGCGACCATCACCTGCCAGGTCTGCGAATGGGCGAATGCGATGAACAGGAACCCGGCGATACCGGCGAGAGCCGCGATGACGAGGACGGGGCGAGCGCCGTAGCGGTCGATGACCCGGCCGCTGAACAAGGCGACGAGGAATCCCGTGACCACGCCGGGCAGCAGGAACACGACACTGGCCTCCAGCACCGTCGCGCCGAAGCCGTAACCCGCTGCCGCCCTGGGAATTTGCACAAACTGAGTGAGACCGAGGAACGCGAAATACAGACCCATGCCGACGAACACGGTGGCGAGATTGGTGAGCAGGATCGGGCGGCGCTTCAGCATCGCGGTCGACACCAGCGGTTGTCTTGCGCGTCGTTCCCACATCCACCAGGCCACGAGCACCACCACACCGCCGCACGCGCACGCAAGAGTCGCCGGTGACGTCCAGCCCCACGCCTGACCCTGCGTCAGCGCCAGTAGCACCGCCGACAGTCCGACGGCGATCCCGAGGGCACCGAGCCAGTCGATGGTGCCGACGGTGCTGCGCGGTCGCCGGGGGACGACGACCGCCGCGATCACGAGGACGACAGCGGTGAACGCGGTCGTCAGCCAGAACACCCGGTGATAGCCCGCGTCGCCCTGCATCAGCAGACCCACCACGACAAGCCCGGTGCCACCGCCGAACCCCAACGTGCCCGACAGCACCGCCATCGCCGACATCAGCTCGCTTTCAGACAGCTCGTCACGCAGGATCGCGATGCCGACCGGATATAGAGCGTAGGAGGCCGCCTGCAGTACGCGACCGACGATGAGCAGAGGCAGCGACGTCGTCGTCGCCGCAAGCAGTGAGCCGGCCAGGACGACGGCGAGCACGATCAACAGGACCGGCTTCTTGCTGTGCAGATCGGCGAGTCTGCCGATCAACGGCGTCGCGGCGATTGCGGCCAACAGGTTGGCGGTGACGGCCCAACTCACGCCGACGTCGGACGCATGAAGCTGGTCGGCGATGACGCCGAGCACCGGGACGACGGCGGTCTGCAGAACGGCGACCGTCAGGACCACGACGCTCAAACCCGCGACCAGCAGCCTCGACCGCACAATCTTGGCCCTGGACTCGGTCGACCGGTTCGCATCGGTCTCGACCACCCGGCGCTCCGATCGTTAGCTCATCTTTGGTTCGCTCACCGATTATGTTCCCCGGCGTCGGCGGCCTGACGGCCGGGCGTCATGATCGAATGAACCCCATGCCGGACGAGGACGCCAAGAGTGCGCTGACGGAATCCACATTCAGCGGGCATCGTCCCGTGCGGGCCGGGGATCTTTCGGTCGAGACGCATGGCATCGCACCCATCGGTGAAGACCAGCGGTACGGCACACCGGGCCGGCTGTTCACGGTGTGGTTTGCGCCGCAGGTGAACGTCGCCGGAGTCTTCAGCGGCACGCTGGCGATCGTGCTCGGGCTGGGGTTCTGGCTCGGCCTGCTGGCGATGGTGATCGGCACGGTACTCGGTTCGGTCATCGTCGGCTACCTGTCCACGTGGGGGCCGCGCACCGGCACCGGGCAACTGCCGAACTCGCGAATGGCGTTCGGTGGGGCGGTGGTGTTTCCCGGTGTCCTGCAATGGCTCTCGTCGATTGCGTGGACCGCCTTGGTAGGACTGTTCGGCGGGGAGGCGTTGGCCACGCTGCTCGGCATCCCCTTCTGGGCGGCGGTGCTGATCGCCCTGGGTCTGCAGGGCGCCGTCGGCTTCTTCGGCTACGAACTGATCCACCGGGTCCAGGCCGTCCTCAGTGTCGTGCTCTTCGTGACCTTCGTCGTCTTCGCAGTGAAACTCGTTGGCGGACATCAGATCGTCACGCCGGTACTGGTATCCGGGGCCGACCTCGCCGGCGCCTTCGTGCTCGAGGTCACCATCGCGTTCAGCCTCGCAGTGTCGTGGGCGAGCTACGCAGCCGACTTCAGCCGTTACCTGCCTGCGGACTCGTCGACGGGCCGGGTGTTCGGCTTCACCGTCGCCGGACTCGTGTTGTCCTACACCTTCGTTCAAGGCATCGGAATCGCGGCGGCCGACGTGATAGGGGAGCACACCGCGGAAGGCGTGCGTGAGGTGATGGGCGGCGGTGTCCTCGGCGCACTGGCGCTGGTGATCATCACGGTGGCATCGATCGGATCGGGTGTCATGAACGACTACAGCGGGTCACTGGCGCTGCAGACCATCGGAGTAAGAGTGCGCCGGCCGGTGTCTGCGGTCATTGTCACCGCCGTCGCCTTCGGTCTGATCCTGTGGCTGAATGCCGCTGACACCTCGACGCGCTTCCTCGATGTGTTGCTGCTCGTGAGTTACTGGGTACCTGCGTTCGTCGCGATCGTCGTAATCGATTGGGCGTTGCGAATCCGCGGCCGGGCCAGCCTCAACCCCGCGCTGGAACCGACCGACGGCCGCGACGCCGCCGTCGCGGTCGTCGTCTTCGTGCTGTCCTATGCGGCGGCCATCCCGTTCATGAACACGTCGATGCTGCAAGGACCCATCGCCGCCGCGTGGCACGGCGCCGACATCGCTTACTTCGTCAATCTGTTCGTCGCCGCGGTGCTGTACGGCGGTTACCGATATGCGCGCAGACGTCGCGCAGCCGGCTGAGTCAGGATGGTGGCATAGGCACCGCAGGCGAATTCTCGGCGTACGGCCCGTCGCATTGGGCCGTACTGGCCGTCTTCGTCGTGGGCGCCGTGTTCTTGGTGTGGCTCGGCCGCAGGCAGACCGAACGTCAGGCGCGCCGCTTCGGCCGGGTCGTCGGCGCGCTCACCGCGACGATCTACGCGGCCGCGTTCGTCAACGCGCTGATTCCGCCCGATGTGCGGTGGTCGGTGCCGCTGCACCTGACCGATCTGGCGACGGTCGTCACCGCCTACGCGATGTGGTCGCAGCGGCAGTGGGCATACGTCCTGACCTACTACTGGGGTCTGGTGCTCAGCGTGCAGGCGCTGGTCTCGCCGGTGTTGAGGGGTCCGGACTTCCCGAACTACCAGTTCCTGGGGTTCTGGGCGATACATCTGTTGGTGGTCTGGACGGCCATCTATCTCACCTGGGGCCGGGGTATGCGACCGGGATGGCGCAGCTACCGGTTCGTGGTGGCGGTGACACTGACCTGGGTGGCGGTCACGATGACGTTCAACAGCATCGCCGGAAGCAACTACGGCTTCCTGAATGCCAAACCCGAGACCGCGTCTCTGCTCGATGTGATGGGTCCGTGGCCGTGGTACGTGGTCGTCGGGGCCGTGGCCGTCGCGGCCGTGTGGGCGGCGATGACGTGGCCGTGGGAGCGACTGGGCCGGGGTCAGGCGCCGGAGGGCGGGGCGGGGCCGTCGTATTCGCGGGCCAGCTGAGCGACGGTCATGCCTTCGACCATACGATCGAGGGCGCTCGTCATCGTGGGGCATTCACTCGCCGGATGCTCCGTCGGACATTTCAGTGCGTGGGTGAGGAACTGCTGCGCGCCCCTCGCCAGCGTGACGACGTCCTCGAGTTCGGAGATCTGTTCGCGGACGATCTCCCGCCACTCGGGAGCGGGCGCATCGAGCACGGCGGCGGCAGTGTCCAGCGATACGCCGAGCTGGTGGAAGATCTTGATAAATGCCAAGCGGCGCAGGTCATCCTGTCCGTACATCCGCCTGCCGGCCCGTCGCTGCGCCGGACGTACCAACCCGCGGTCGTCGTAGTAGCGCAGTGCGGAGGCGGACAATCCCAGCCGGGCAGCGGCCTCACCGATCGGAACGAGGTCCATCGTTCCCATTTGACTTCAAGCCGACTTGAACGTGCAAGCTCGAGTCATGACTGCTCCAGAGGTACTACCGGTCAACCATCACGCCGACCATCCGGGCTTTTCGGGTGTGACGGGAGCGATCGTCGGGTTGATGCTGCTGTGGATGGGGCGGGCCAACGCGCGACTGGCCGCCGAAGCCACCGGTGTCTCGGCTGGCGACCACGTCGTTGACATCGGGTGCGGTCCCGGAGGGGCGGCGAGAGAAGCCGCGCGTCGTGGTGCCCGCGTGACCGGTGTCGATCCGGCGCCGGTGATGTTGCGTCTGGCCCGCACCCTCGGTCGTGACGCGAACATCGAGTGGACCGAGGGCACCGCCGAGAACGTGCCGGTGCCGGACGGATCGGCCACGGTGTGGTGGTCGCTGGCGACCGTGCACCACTGGCAGGACGTCGGCAAGGGGCTGGGCGAAGCGCACCGGGTGCTTGCGCCGAACGGGCGCCTGCTCGCCGTCGAACGCCGGGTGCGGGCGGGTGCGACGGGCCTCGCCAGCCACGGCTGGACACAGCAGCAGGCGGAATCGTTTGCCGCGCAATGCCGCACAGCGGGTTTCGCCGAGGTCACCGTCGGCAAGCAGGGCAAGGGCCGCCGCGGGGTGTGGACGGTGCGGGCCATCAGACGGTGAGGGATTGATGCCGGTGATCTTGGGGTACCTGTATTGACGATCAGGTAACCGGGGCGTCGATCCGGAGGTGGCGCATGGCCAGGGCGACCAAAGGCGGCTCCAGCGAGAAAAGCGACGAGAAAGAACGTCAGCGGTTCGCCGACCGGGTGCTGGGATTCCTCGAAGACGTCGTGTACTGGGCCGTCGCGGTCGTTCTCGTCATCGGGTCGATAGCTCTGCTTGTCGCGCAGTTCAACACGATGCTGCGACTACGGAACACCCCGGCCTCGACCATCATGTTGGAGGTCCTCGACGGGCTGCTTCTGATCTTCATATTCGTGGAGCTGTTGTACGCGGTCCGGTCTTGCCTCCGATCGCATGAGATCGTCGCCGAGCCGTTCCTCATCGTCGGAATCCTGGCCGGTATCAAGGAGATCGTCGTGCTCTCCGTGGAGGCCGCGACGCTGCTCAAGGACGGGCCGCAGTTCTCCCGTGCGGTCGTCGAGATCGCGGTGCTGAGCGTGGGTGTACTGGTGCTCGCGGTGTCGGCCTTCGTGCTGCGCGAGCGACGACGCATTGACCACGACCCGGTCGAAGAAGATGCTCATGAAGAGGAGAAGACCGCTTCTGGTTGAGGCCCGCTGGCCCGCCTGTGCGAGGATGCGCGGATGGCCGAACCTGCGCATTTCACGCAAACGGCGGATGGCGAGTTCATGCCGACCCGCTTTGCGCTGAGTCATTGGGGCGACGACCATCTCAACGGACCTGCCGTCGTGGGATTGTCAGCGCAGGTACTCGAGAACCACTTCGGATCGCCTGACTTCCTGCCCACGCGCCTGACCGTCGACCTGTTCAGAGCGGCACGTTCGACGGCGACTAGCGTGGATGTGCGGGCGGTACGCGACGGTCGCCGGGTGCGCAGCGCGGAATGCGATCTGATCCAAGATGGTCGGGCTGTCGCGAGGGCGACGCTGGTTCAGTACCGGCGCTCGTCGGCACCCCCCGGTCGCCAGTGGATCGCACCGATCCCGCACCCGCAACCGCCCGCCCCGGACAATCAGGTGTTGCCGTACGTGAGCAGCGCCGCCGGCTGGACTCGCAGTCCGGCAGAGCATCAAAACGAGTCCCGTAAGACCTTCTGTTTCCGGGGCCTCACTGTCATTGCGGGGGAGAAGGTCTCGCCGTTCGTGCGCGCGGTGATGGTCGCCGAGGCGACCAGCCTCGTCACGAACCTCGGCACCGAAGGCATCGGCTATATCAACGGTGACCTGACGGTCGCGTTGTCCCGGCTACCGGTCGACGAATTAATCTGCATCCAAGGCGATTCGCACTGGGCCGCAGACGGAATCGCCGTGGGGACCGCAACACTGTTCGACCACCAAGGGCCGTTCGGAACGGGAATGACGACCGCGGTGGCCAATCCCGCCGCGCAGATCGACTTCACGACAAGGGCATTCGCCACCGAAGGACTCAACTACGAGTAGTCGTGGGTCGCCGCGTAACGCAGCAGCACCGTGCCACCCGGGAAGGTGCGGTTCTCCAACAGTCGCAGCGAAATCCACGACGGCAGTGTCGGGAAGAACGGGATGCCGCCGCCCACCGCGATGGGCGCGATCACGATCCGGTATTCATCCACCAGTCCGGCCTGCACGATCGGTGCGGCCAGCGTCGCGCCGGCCACCTCCAACTGCCCGTCGGTTTCGGCCTTGAGCTTCGTCACCACCTCGACCGGGTCGCCGCGTTCCAGGCGGGAGTTCCAGTCGACGGACTCCAAGGTGCGCGAGAACACGACCTTGGGCATGTCGCGCCAGACGCGGGCGAAGTCGATAATGAAGGGGGTCGCGTCCGGGGCTTGGTCGGCGGTCGGCCAGTAAGCGGACATCAGCTCGTAGAGCCGCCGCCCGTAGAGCGACAGGGTGGTCTCGCGCTCGAAGTCGTTCCAGTACTGATGCAGCTCTTCGCTCGGGTCGGACCAGTCGATGTTGCCTTGCGCATCGGCGATGTACCCGTCGGCCGACACGTTGAAGCCATAGATGAGTATGCCCACGCAGATCAGACTGCACCGTAGGGCGAAACTCATTGCGGTGCCACACGGGCTATTCTCAAAACCAACTGGCGCCATAGGCATTCAGTGGTGCAAGGCTGTCGTCATATCACGACATACGATCTGTTGCGTGACCAGCGGGGGGCCGGTGGAAGAACAACGTCTGAGGGACTTGCGGCTGCTGCGTCAGGTGCGCGACCGGATGGACCGCGAGTACGCGCAACCGCTGGACGTCGAGGCGCTGGCCCGCGGGGTGAACATGTCGGCCGGGCACCTGTCGCGCCAGTTCAAGGAGGCCTACGGGGAGTCGCCGTACTCCTATCTGATGACCCGGCGTATCGAGCGGGCGATGGCCCTGCTGCGGCGGGGCGACTTGTCGGTCACCGAGGTGTGCTTCGCGGTCGGCTGTTCTTCCCTGGGCACATTCAGTACCCGCTTCACCGAGCTGGTCGGGATGCCTCCGAGCACCTACCGGCGGCAGGCTGCGCACGAGGTAGACGGCCTGCCGTCGTGCATCGCCAAACAAGTCACCAGACCGATCAGGAATCGAGAAGCGTCCATCGCCACGTCCCAATTACCGTGACGGTCATGGACATCAGCATCAACTGCAGCTACCTCCCACACACCGATCCAGAGGCGTCACTCGCGTTCTACCGTGACGCGCTGGGCTTCGAGGTGCGCAAAGACGTCGGCCGCGGGGACATGCGCTGGATCACCGTCGGGCCGGTGGGCAGGCCGGACACGAACATCGTCCTGACGCCACCTGCCGCCGACCCGGGCATCACAGACGACGAGCGCAAGGTCATCGCCGAGATGATGGCCAAGGGCACCTACGCCGGCATCATGCTGGCCACGCCCGATGTCGACGCCGTCTTCGAGCGTGTGCAGGCCAGCGGGGCCGAAGTGATGTCTGAGCCCACCGACCAGCCGTGGGGGATGCGCGACTGCGCGTTCCGCGACCCCGCGGGCAACACCGTCCGCATTCAGGAGGTGGCCTGACGGTGGCGACGACGGCCGCAGACAGTCACAACCTGATCCGGGTGCATGGCGCCCGCGAGAACAACCTCAAGGACGTCAGCATCGAACTGCCGAAACGCCGGCTGACGGTCTTCACCGGCGTTTCGGGGTCGGGTAAGAGCTCGCTGGTGTTCGACACGATCGCCGCGGAGTCTCAGCGGCTGATCAACGAGACGTACAGCGCGTTCGTCCAGGGTTTCATGCCGACGCTGGCGCGCCCGGAGGTCGATGTTCTCGAGGGCTTGACCACCGCGATCATCGTGGACCAGGCGCGAATGAGCGCCGACCCGCGTTCGACGGTCGGGACCGCCACCGACACCGGTGCGATGCTGCGCATCCTGTTCAGCCGGCTCGGCAAACCGCACATCGGCTCGCCGCAGGCGTTCTCGTTCAACGTCGCCTCGATCAGCGGTGCGGGCGCCGTCACGACGGAGCGCGGCGGGAAGACCGTCAAGGAGCGTCGCGAGTTCAGCATCATCGGCGGCATGTGCCCGCGCTGCGAGGGCCGCGGTTCGGTCAACGACATCGATCTGACCGCGCTCTACGACGACAGCAAGTCGCTCAACGAGGGTGCGCTCACCATCCCGGGTTTCTCGATGGACGGTTGGTACGGACGAATATTCAAGGGCTGCAGCTACTTTGACATGGACAAGCCGATTCGGAAGTACACGAAGAAGGAGCTCGACGCCCTGCTGCACAAGGAGGCGACGAAGCTCAAGATCGACGGCGTCAACCTCACCTACATGGGGCTGATCCCGCAGATCAAGAAGTCCTTCCTCGCCAAAGACGTCGAGGCGATGCAGCCGCACATCCGCGCGTTCGTGGAGCGGGCGGTGACGTTCACGACGTGTCCCGACTGCGATGGCACCCGCCTGTCCGACACCGCGCGATCGTCAAAGATCAAGGGCGAGAGCATCGCTGACGTCTACGCGATGCAGATCAGCGACCTAGCCGAATGGATCTCGGGAATCAAGGACAAGTCGGTGGCACCGTTGGTGGCGTCACTGGGCCACACCCTGGACTCGTTCGTGGAGATCGGCCTCGGCTACCTGTCCCTCGATCGTCCGGTGGGCACCCTGTCGGGCGGTGAAGCCCAGCGCGTCAAGATGATCCGCCATCTCGGATCGGCACTCACCGACGTGACCTACGTGTTCGACGAGCCGACGGTCGGGCTGCATCCGCACGACATCCAGCGGATGAACGACCTGCTGCTGCACCTGCGCGACAAGGGCAACACCGTGCTCGTCGTCGAGCACAAACCCGAGGTGATCGCGATCGCCGACCACGTCGTCGACCTCGGCCCGGGCGCCGGTAGCGACGGTGGCCAGGTCGTGTTCGAAGGCGGCGTCGACGGTCTGCGCAAGAGCCACACCGTCACCGGCCGACATTTCGACGACCGGGCCGTCCTGAAGGACACGGTCCGTTCGTCGAAGGGCGCGCTGGAGGTCCGCGGCGCGTCCACCCACAACCTGCAGAACGTCGACATCGACATCCCGCTGGGCGTGCTCTGTGTGATCACCGGTGTCGCCGGCTCCGGTAAGAGTTCGCTGATCGACGGGTCGGTGGCGGGTCGCGACGGGGTGGTGGTGATCGACCAGGCGCCCATTCGTGGTTCACGGCGCAGCAACCCGGCGACCTACACGGGTCTGCTCGAACCGATCCGCAAGGCGTTCGCGAAGGCCAACGGGGTAAAACCGGCCCTGTTCAGCGCCAACTCCGAGGGTGCGTGTCCGGTCTGCAACGGCGCGGGCGTCATCTTCACCGAGCTGGGCGTCATGGCCACCGTCGAGTCGCCGTGCGAGGAATGTGAGGGCAAGCGGTTCCAGGCCTCGGTGTTGGAGTACACACTCGGCGGCCGCAACATCGCCGAGGTGCTGGCGATGTCGGTCGGTGAGGCGACCCCGTTCTTCAGCGCGGGTGACGCCGCCACGCCGGCGGCGCAGAAGATCCTCGAGCGGCTGGGCGATGTCGGCCTTGGCTACCTGTCGCTGGGTCAGCCGCTGACCACGCTGTCCGGTGGTGAGCGGCAGCGGCTCAAGCTCGCTGCCCAGATGGGGGACAAGGGCGACGTCTACGTCCTCGACGAGCCGACGTCGGGTCTGCACCTCGCCGATGTCGAACAACTGCTCGCGCTGTTGGACCGCCTCGTCGACTCAGGTAGGTCCGTCGTTGTCATCGAGCATCACCAGGCCGTGATGGCGCACGCGGACTGGATCATCGACCTCGGTCCCGGCGCTGGTCACGACGGCGGCCGGGTGGTCTTCGAGGGAACGCCGGCCGACCTGGTGTCGAAGCGGTTCACCGTGACGGGCAAACATCTCGCGAATTACGTCAACGCCTGACTTAGATTCGCGGCAAGATGCCGGGCGTGGTGTTCGGCCTGGACGCGCTGCGGCGGCGCTACGCCGTGGAGCGGGAACGTCGATTGCGCCCCGACGGGATCGCGCAGTACGTCGAGATCGCGGGCCCATTCGCTGACTTCGCGCGCGACCCGTGGAGTGATCCGGGGTTCACCCGCGGTCCGCTGTCCGACGAGGTCGACGTCGCGGTCGTCGGCGCCGGTTTCGGCGGCCTGCTCACCGGGGCGCGGCTGCGCGACCTCGGCGTCGAGAGCATCCGGCTGATCGACAAGGCCGCCGACGTGGGCGGCACCTGGTACTGGAACCGCTATCCGGGCATCGCCTGCGATGTCGAGTCGTATGTGTACATGCCGTTGCTGGAAGAGTTGGGCTACATCCCGACCGAGAAGTACGCGAAGGGCCCCGAGATCCTCGCGCACTGCAAGAACATCGCCCAACACTACGACCTGTACCGCGACATCTGCCTACAGACTGAAGTCCAGGAGATCCGCTGGGATGCAACGCTTTCACGGTGGATCATCGGCACGAATCGCGGCGACGCAATCCGGGCACGCTTCGTCGCGATGGCCAACGGCTATCTGCAGAAGCCGAAACTCCCCGGCATCGAAGGGATCATGGCCTTTGAGGGGCACACCTTCCACACCAGCCGGTGGGACTACACCTACACGGGATCCGATCTGGCCAACCTGTCGGACAAGCGGGTCGGGATCATCGGAACAGGTGCCACCGCCATCCAGTGCGTACCGCATCTCGCCAGGGCGGCCCAGAGACTGCTGGTGTTTCAGCGCACGCCGTCAACCGTCGATGTGCGTGGTAACCGTCCGACCGATCCGGCGTGGTCGGAGTCGCTGCAGGAGGGTTGGCAACGTCGCCGCATCGAGAACTTCCAGCTGCTCACCGCCGGCGGTGAGGCCGACGAGGATCTGGTCGACGACGCATGGACGAGCATCGTCAAGAAACTGTTCGTGATGCGACAGACCGCTGTCGCCGGCATGTCCGACGGAGAGCGTTTGCGCACAGTGGAATTGGCCGACTTCGCCAAGATGGAGGACATTCGGGCCCGCGTGGATGCGATCGTCGTCGATCCCGCGACCGCCGAAGCACTCAAGCCCTGGTACGGCTATTTCTGCAAGCGGCCCTGTTTTCACGACGAGTACCTGCAGACCTTCAACCGGGACAATGTGACCCTCGTCGATACCCAGGGCAAGGGCGTCGAGCGCATCACCCCCGACGGTGTCGAGGTCGACGGCGTCGAGTACAAGCTCGACTGTTTGATCTTCGCAACCGGTTTCGAGGTCGGTACCGACTACTCGCGGCGGACCGGTTTCGAAGTGATCGGCCGCGGGGGCGTGACACTCACCGACGCATGGCGGGACGGGGTGCGGACGCTGCACGGCCTCAGTGTCAACGGATTCCCGAACTGCTTCATCCTGTCCATCGCGCAATCCGGCTTCACCGTCAACTTTCCGTATCTGCTCGACGTGCAGGCGCAACACACAGCGGAGGTGATCGCATGGGGGTTGCGCCACGCCGCCACGGAGCTGGAGCCGTCGGTCGACGCCGAATCGGCGTGGGTCGACACCGTGATCGCCCGCTCCGCGGCGAGCGCAGACCGCGCCAAATCCTGTACGCCGGGGTACTACAACCGAGAGGGCCAGGCGAACGCCAAGACCCGTCAGGGCAGCTTCTTCTTCGGCACCCCGACCGAATACGCCGAGATTCTCCTGGCGTCCCGCTCCAACGGCGCCCCGGCGGGCTTCGAGATCCGCACAGGTAGCCGCCGATGATTCGGCGCCGTCGATACCTGACCGGTCGTCTTCGCGCACTGACTCGTCGTGGGACCCCACCGCATGTGGTGATCATCGGGGCCGGTTTCGGCGGCATCGCTGCCGCGGTTGCGTTGCGCCGCAAGGGTATCGACGATGTGACGATCGTCGAGCGATCCGACGGTGTCGGTGGCACCTGGCGACAGAACACCTATCCCGGGGCGGCGTGCGACATCCAAAGTCATCTGTATTCGTTCTCGTTCGCACCAAACCGCAACTGGACCCGCACCTACGCCTATCAACCCGAGATCCTGGCCTACCTCGAGTCGGTGGCTGATCGCTTCGACCTGCGCCGCCATCTGACGCTCGGCACCAGCGTGCACAGGCTGGTCTGGAATGAACGGCGCTGGGATGTCGAGCTAGGCGACGGGCGGACGCTATTCGCGGACGTCGTCGTCAGTGCGGTCGGGTTGTTCGGCGCCCCAAGGTATCCCGACATCGCGGGCATCGCGGAGTTCGCCGGCGACCTGATGCACACCTCGCGATGGGATCCGAGTATCGACCTGACAGGCAAGCGGGTGGCGGTCGTCGGCACCGGCGCCAGTGGTGTGCAGGTCGTCCCCGAACTCGCCGACACGGTGGCACAGCTGACGGTCTTTCAGCGCACCCCACCGTGGATGGTGCCGAAGGAGGATCGGCCGTACACCGGCGAGGAGCTCACCCGCTTCCGTCGGATCCCGTGGGCCGCAGCGCGTGAACGGTGGCGGCTGTGGAAGCTGCAGCACGACAACACAGCATTGACTCCCAGCCATCCGAAACTGGCTGTGGTTCAGGAGTTGTCGGAGAACTTTCTGCGACGCCACGTCAGCGACGATTCATTGCGCGACGCGTTGACGCCGCGCTACCCGTTCCGGTGCAAGCGCGTGCTGCTCGGCGAGAAGTACTACCTAGCGCTGCAGCGCCCGCATGTCGAACTCGTGACGGATCCGATCGAGCGGGTCACCGAGTCGGCCGTCGTCACCGCGGGGGGTCGTGCTGTCGACGTCGACGCGATCGTGCTGGCGACAGGCTTCGAGACCACCAGCTATCTGTCGGGCCTCGAGGTCATCGGCGTCGGCGGCGAACGCCTGCACGACCGTTGGGCCGAGGATCCGCGGGCGTACCTCGGCGTCGCGGTGAGCGGGTTTCCGAACTTCTTCATGTTGTACGGCCCAAACACCAACCAGGGTGCCAACTCGATCATCTACATCCTGGAGGCCGGCGCCCGACTGGCGGCCAGTGCCGTCAGTCGGGTGGCCAGGCACGGCGGCCATCTCGACGTGCGACCGGAGGTCGAAGCACGCTTCAACGAGCAGATTGCCGCCGATCTGGAGCAGACGATATGGACCCAATGCGACAGCTACTACCGATCGCCGACCGGACGGATCGTCACGCAATGGCCCCACTCGGAACTCGACTACGCGCGGGCGACCTGGCGGATGCGCCGACGCGACTGGGTGCACGCGACGTGAACTGTGTCCTACTTCGTTTTCTTCGGCGCCGTTTTGCCCCGCGACGTCCGCTTGGTCGCAGCGGCTGAACCCCGATTGGCCAATCGCCCTAGGGTGGCGACACCGGGGAGGGACGACACCGCGCCGTAGACCTCGTTACCGGTGGCCACGAGCGCCTCGAGCTGCGGCAGGATCGCGTCCATCGTCCGGATCATCGGGTCGGCCAGCGCCAGGTACCGTTCGGCGCGGTCGATTGCCTGGTTGAGTCGCTCGGTAGCCGTCGCCAGATTCTCGATCAGGTCGGGCAGCTGAGTTGCCAGCTGTATCGACGCAGGTGGAATCCGCAACGCACTGCCTGCGACGGCCTGCGCGGCCTCCGCCGCGGCTAGTGCGGCGGCTTGCGCAGAGTCGGCCGCTGCCTGCGCTGCCGCCTTGATGTCCTTCGGTTTGGGAACCTTCGGATTCGTCATCTCCCAACTGTCCCGCACGGGCGAATGCACTGTCTGTCCCTTTGGCCAATCGGCTCGGTCCGCCCCTGGGCGCGGCGGTGTGGGACTCGGCGCGAGCAGACGTGAAACCCCCCTTTTCTCGCGGAAATTGGGGGAGTTCACGTCTGCTCGCCTACATCGTCTCGAGAAGAATCCGATGCCTGCCGGGATACTTGGAGAACTTCGCCATCGTCGACACATGGGACAAGGGGCCGCGCGTGACAGTAGTCGCCATATATCTCGTCATCACTTTCGGCCTCGGCGGCCTCGCCATGGCGTTCCGGCTGCCTCCGCTGGTCGGGTTCCTGGCCGCGGGGTTCGTCATCAACGCCCTCAACGTCGAGGACGTGCCGCAGCTGGAAGTGCTGGCAGATCTGGGCGTCACTCTGTTGCTCTTCGCAATCGGCCTCAAGCTCAACCCGCGCATCCTGCTGCGCCGCGAGGTCTGGCTGACCACGTCCGCGCACATGCTGGTCAGTGTCATCCTGGGGAGTATCGCCATGTGGCTGGCCGCCGTGGCCGGGGTGGCGATGCTGGCTGGGCAGAGCGTGCAGACGATCGCCCTGCTCGCCTTCGCACTGTCGTTCTCCAGCACGGTCTTTGTGGTCAAGGTCCTGGAGGAACGAGGCGAATCTCATGCCCTCTACGGACGCGTCGCCATCGGCATCCTGGTCATGCAGGACATCGTCGCGGTGGTCTTTCTGACGGCCACCAGTGGTCATCCGCCGAGCCCGTGGGCGCTGACATTGGTGCTGCTGTGGCCGTTCACCCGGTTCGTGCGCACGATCTGGAGCCGGCTGGGTCATGGCGAAATGCAGTCACTGTTCGGCATCGTGATGGCGCTGGTGCCCGGGTACGCGTTGTTCTCGGCGGTCGGGTTGAAGGGGGACCTCGGCGCCCTGATCATCGGTGTGCTGTTGGCGTCGCACTCCGCGTCCTCGGAGCTGTCGCGTTCGCTGTTCCACATAAAGGAACTGTTGCTCGTCGGTTTCTTCGTCTCTATCGGCCTGACCGGTCTGCCGGACTTGCCGACCATCGGCGTCGCGCTGCTGATGGTGCTGCTGCTGCCGTTCAAAGCGGGCTGGTACGTGCTGCTGCTGTCACGGATGAAGCTGCGATACCGCACCGCGTTGCTCGCAGGGCTTAGCCTGACGAACTACTCCGAATTTGGTCTGATCGTCGTGTCGGTCGGGGTCTCGGCGGGGCTGCTGGCGCCGGCCTGGCTCGTCGAGATGTCGATCGCGGTGGCGTTCAGCTTCGTTCTCTCGGCCCTGGTGAACGGGCGCGGACACCTGATGGTTGAGAAGATCGCGGCACGGTTGCCGGCACAGGATGAGACCACTCTGCATCCAGAGGATCGGCCCGCCGACGCTGGTGACGCAGAGGTCGTCGTGATCGGCATGGGCCGGGTGGGGTTCGCCGCGTACCAACGGCTGACCGATCACTACGGGTTGCGGGCGTTGGGTGTCGATTACGACGGACCGCGAGTTCGGCGACTCGTGGAAGACGGCGTTCGTGTCATCGAGGGTGATGCCACTGACCTCGACTTCTGGAACGAAATGCGGCACTCCGAGTCGGTACGCATCGCTGTGCTGGCCATGCCGCGTCACGGAGCCAACGTGACCGCACTCGCTTGTCTGCGGGAGTCGGGGTTCAGCGGCGAGGTCGCCGCAGTCGCCAGATACGACGACGAGGTGCAGTGGGCCAAAGAACACGGCGTGGACATCGCCTTCAATGTCTACGCGGGCGCGGGACTCGAGTTGGCGGATCAGGTAGCCAACGACAAGTATCCCCGCGATCCCGCACCGGCCGATGAGGAATCGAGCGGCGAAAGTCAGCCAAGTACCGGGGCATCTGAATAGCCCTGCACCCCAGCATAATTCGTCACTTAGTGGCATAAACGCGAAGGTACGTGTGGATAGGGGAGTCACCGGTCCATCCATGTTTCAGCACAGCTTTTTCGGGTGGTACGCAGTCCATCGGATAACAGAGAGGTGCAATCGATGGGAAGCGACAGGGACACGCCAATGGTCGACGGCGGGGACGACGATGAAGTGTCCGGATCGGATCTCGGTACTGACACCGATCAGAAATCATTCGTCGGACCGAGCGATCCCGACGACCCCATAGATGCCGGCGAGACCGGTGCCGAGGCACGGAGTCGACGAGACCGTAAGCGCAGCTGAAAAAGACTATACGAGTGCGTGATTCGGCTTCGTGCTGTCGGTTTTGGCGAAGTGCAATGAAGTGACAGCCCGTCCGGCGGAGCTGACAAAACACCCTGGCTGCTAGGGCCTTCGGTCCCTAGCAGCGGGCTGCGAGGAACCCCGAGACTGAGTTCACAGCGCGGCCTGTGGACCCGTCACAGGCAGTCCCGTGCTCGCGAAATGGAAGGAAGTCTCCATGTTAAAACGCGAAGTGTGCAAGTTCTTCTCTGGGGCGCTCGCAGGTCTGGCCTACGCCCACGCGGTGTATGCGGTGATGACATCCGCCGGCATGATTGAGGAACCGGTGTTCCGCGGCAGACGTTGGGGCGTGGGTTATATGTGGACGGAAACCGTGGTGTACTCCGCAATCAGTCTGGCGTTCGGATACTTCGGCTGGAGCGCCAAGCCCCAGAAGCCGCATAACCCGACGAGTCCTGCGATGGACAGGAGCGCCGCCCAACTGGTGGGGTCCGATGAACCCGCTCGGACCGTGTCCTGACGAATCGTGGTGAACGGCGCCGACGCAGCCCGATTGTTGCTCGACCAGCTGTGTGATGAACGCAGCCGTCGCGTTGTTCTCGTCTCGCATTGTCTTCTGAATGAGAACACGCGGTACGCGGGCGGAGCGACCCGGCCCGGTGCGGTGGCTGAGGTTGTCGATGAGCTGATCGCCGGCGGTCACGGCATCCACCAACTACCGTGCCCTGAGCAAGTGGCGTGGGGCGGTGTGCTGAAACGCCACAGCGTGCTGCTGTATCACTCCAGGGGCCGAGCGCTCTATCGCCTGCGCGGTCTGCTGCTGAGGGTGTTCGTGCGGTGGACCAAGGCCAGATATCGGCGACTCGCACGGCAGGTCGTGCGCGATGTCGTCGATTACGGGGAGGCCGGCGTCGCAGTAGCCGGTTTTATCGGGATCGGTGCCTCACCTTCCTGCGGTGTGAGGACCACCCTCGATCTGCGCGCCTCGCTGGAGGTGGTGGCCGGCTGCCCTGCCGCGGCATTGACCCGTACCGTTATGAATGAGCAGGCAGTCTTGGGCTGCCGCCGCGCTGGTGAAGGCTTGTTCTCCAAGGCCCTCGACCGCGAATTGAAGCGTCGCCACCTGACCGTGCCCGCATTCGAACACGACCTCGCTGCAGAACTTCGAGGCCAGCGCCAGGCTGTCCTTGCGGCACCGCCGCGAACGCTGGGGACCACCCACTCTGCCGTCGGCCGTAACGCCGAAACGGCCGCACGCGCGGGTGATCAGGGAGAGGACGCTTGAAACCGCTGACAGACATCGGCGCCCTGTGGGACACGTACCGGGGTGGTCGCGAGGGAGTGTCCGGCATTGCCCGTCGCCAACAGGCGCATCTGCACCATCTAGTTGTACCGGGTCATGACGTTGGTGTCAGTCGGCTGATCGGTGGGAGGCCG
>JBIQHU010000106.1:0-19869 GCA_044508395.1 Mycobacterium sp.
CCGAGAAGTACTACGAGATGGTCGACGACAGCCGGATCCGCAAGACGAAGATCAAGGCGCGCGAGTTCTTTCAGACGCTGGCCGAGCTGCAGTTCGAGTCGGGCTACCCCTACATCATGTTCGAGGACACGGTGAACCGGTCGAACCCGATCGACGGCAAGATCACCCACTCGAACCTGTGCTCGGAGATCTTGCAGGTGTCCACGCCGTCGGAGTTCAACGAGGACTTGTCCTACAAGAAAATCGGCAAGGACATCTCGTGCAACCTGGGTTCGTTGAACATCGCCAAGGCGATGGACTCGCCGGACTTCGCCCAGACGATCGAGGTGGCCATCCGTGCGCTGACCGCGGTGAGCGATCAGACCCACATCACCTCGGTACCGTCGATCGAGCAGGGCAACAACGACTCTCACGCGATCGGTCTCGGTCAGATGAACCTGCACGGGTACCTGGCCCGCGAACGGATCTTCTACGGATCCGAAGAGGGCGTGGACTTCACCAACATCTACTTCTACACGGTGCTCTATCACGCGCTGCGGGCGTCGAATCGCATTGCGATCGAACGCGGTACGGCGTTCAAGGGGTTCGAGAAGTCCAAGTACAAGTCGGGGGAGTTCTTCGACAAGTACACCGAGCAGGTGTGGGAGCCCAAGACCGACAAGGTCCGTCAGCTCTTCGCCGATGCCGACATCCGGATCCCCGACCAGGAGGACTGGAAGCGGCTCAAGGAGTCGGTGCAGCAGCACGGCATCTACAACCAGAACCTGCAGGCGGTGCCGCCGACGGGGTCGATCAGCTACATCAACCACTCGACCAGTTCGATCCACCCGATCGCGTCGAAGGTCGAGATCCGCAAGGAAGGCAAGATCGGCCGCGTCTACTACCCGGCTCCGTACATGACCAACGACAACCTGGAGTACTTCCAGGACGCCTACGAGATCGGCTACGAGAAGGTCATCGACACCTACGCCGCGGCCACCCAGCACGTGGACCAGGGCCTGAGCCTGACGCTGTTCTTCAAGGACACCGCGACCACTCGCGACGTCAACAAGGCGCAGATCTACGCGTGGCGCAAGGGAATCAAGACGCTGTACTACATCCGGCTACGTCAGATGGCGCTGGAGGGAACAGAGGTCGAGGGCTGCGTCTCCTGCATGTTGTAGGCCCAGGACTGGTGGTGGGCAGGCGGGCTGCGCAATGGCTCAGGGCCATCGACTCTGACTCGGTGCGCTCCTAGACTCGGTTCATGGCTGATCAAAAGCAGGGCTATGACCCGAAGAAGGGCGGCAAGTTCGAGCCGACCACCAAGGCCAAGCCTGCCCCGACCGCCCAGCCGGGCGGCAACAAGAAGAAGTAGCGACCCGGCCTCAAGGCCGAGCCCGATCCGGCGCGCGGATAGTCCACCAGCGCATCGCCGGGGTCAGTCTGCGCGTTAGGCGCTGAATGCCGAACGTCGTTCCCAGTAAGCATGGTCGGTAGCTGCCATGAAAGGGCTCACCCCGCTGCGTGTGTGAGGATTCCCATGTGGGTGCCCGGCTCGGATGACCCCGTTTACCTGCGCATACGGGAGGCCGCCCGCGTGACCCCGTCCTTCTTCAGCCGAGACCGCATCATTGCGCCGCCGGGATGGAGCCGGTGGCTGGTGCCGCCGGCAGCACTTTCGATTCACCTGTCGATCGGCGCCGCTTACTCCTGAAGCGTGTTCAAGAAGCCCCTGGAAGGCGCGATGAATATCTCCGGCACGCTCAGCGCGCTGCCAGGGCGGGGGGGTCGCGGCGTTGACCGCAGCGGCAGCGGGCTATGTGGCGCTGCTGTCGCTGGCCAACATGCTCGGACGCATCGGATGGTCCAGCCTGTCTGACAAGATCGGCCGCAAGAACGTCTACCGGATGTATCTCGGAGTCGGGGCGCTGCTGTACCTGACGATCATGCTGATGGAGAACTCGAACAAGATCGTGTTCATCGTCTGTGTTGCTCATCCTGTCGTTCTACGGCGCCGGGTTCGCCACTGTTCCCGCCTATCTGCGAGACCTGTTCGGCACGTATCAGGTCGGCGCGATCCACGGCCGGCTGCTCACTGCATGGTCGGCGGCCGGAATCCTCGGGCCGATCATGGTCAATGCCATCGCCGACAGCCAGGCGGACGCCGACAAGGACGGCCCGGCCCTGTACACGATGTCCTTCTCGATCATGATCGGCCTTCTGGTCATCGCCTTCGTGTGCAATGAACTCCTGAAGCCGGTCAACGAAAAGTGGTACGAGTCCGAAGAATCCGTCGCGCACGCCAAGAAAACTCGAGGAGGCCAAACGATGACCGACCGAGCGATGACCGATTACGCAGGCGACGAACTCAGGGCCTACGAATCGACGGTGCCCAAGGGGTACATCGCCCTCGCGTGGCTGTGGGTGGGGGTCCCGTTCGCCTACGGCGTCTATGAGCTGCTGCTGAAAGTGACCAAGCTCTTCGGGTAAGCGCCGACACTACGGTTTAGCTGAGGTAAGGCTTGCCTGATCTCGCCTGCCCATCTACATTAACCGGAAACATTTCCTCTAAATAGGAGCCGGTTGATGTCGACGCGCAGGACATTCGCAGCGGGAATGGTGGTCGCCGCCGCCACGGCGCTGGTCGGTGTCACCCCGTCCGCGCATGCCGAACCCGGCGTCCCGACAGACCCTGGCGTGCAGGCCGACTCGGGGGTGCCGGCCGAGCCCGACGCGCAGGCCGAATCCAGCGTGCAGGTCAACTACGGTGGGCCTCTCGACCCCGCCACCATCGAGAACTTCGCGATCACGTCCGAGGTTCCCTCGCTCGCCGAACTCGATGCACAGATCCGGCTGCTCGTCGGCACCCCGGCGCCCGACGCGGTCAAGGCCGCGCAGTTGGAGGGCGGCAATCGCGCCGTGATCGCACCGAAGATGGTCTACCGCATCGGGTTCTTCCGTCCGCCGCGCGGTTCGAGCCTGGTGACCGGTCCCGAGACGCACGAGCCCGACCGCCACACCGCCGTCATCAACGCCAGCAGGCAGGGCGCCCCCACCATCCAGATCCCGGCCGAGTGGCGACGAATAGACGGTCGATGGAAGGTGGCAAGCAAGTCGCTCTGCAACGGCATCAAGACGCTCGGGTTGCCCATACCGTGCAATTTTCAGTGATTGTGTCGTGATCGAAACCACTGAGCTGACAAAGTCGTTCGGCCGCCATCGTGCCGTCGACAACGTGACCGCCGAGTTCCCGGCGGGCTCCGTCACTGCCCTGCTGGGCCTCAACGGCGCAGGCAAGACCACCCTGATGCGTCTGATCGCCGGCCTCGACCACCCCGACGCCGGCGCGATCACCGTGTGCGGTCACCGCCAGGCGAGTGACCCGAAACTGCTTGGCGTCCACCTCGGTCCCGACGCGATGAATCCCGCGCATACCGTGCGCAGGCACCTGTCGTGGTTGGCTGCGCTCGCCGGGATTGACCGGGCGCGCGTCGACGCGGTGCTCGATGAGGCGGGCCTGCTCGAACAGGGGTCCGTGCGCATCGGACGGCTGTCGTTGGGGGCGCGGCAGCGGCTGGCCATCGCGGGGGCGTTGCTGGGTGAGCCGCGGGCGCTGCTCTTCGACGAACCGCTCAACGGTCTCGATGTGCCGGGCATCGTGTGGTTCAGGGCGCTTCTGCGCCGGCTGGCCGCCGAGGGCGCCACAGTGGTGATCGCCACCCATCTCCTCGGCGAAGTGACCTTGACTGCCGATCGAATCGCGTTGCTGGTCAACGGGAGGCTGGAGACCGTCGGCCCTTTGGAGCAGCTGACCCCTGCGGGTGAGGACACCCGCGAATGGCTCGAGACCACGTTGTTGGAGTGCGCATGAGTACCGCGAGCGCGCTGGCCGTGCGCAGCCTGCGTGCCGAGCAGATTCGCACCGGCGGGCGCAGCCGGCTGTGGACGGTGGTCATGCCCGCCGCCGCCGCGGTACCGATGGTCATCACGTTCGGGATCGCCGCAGTGGCCGAGGCGTTCGCGCGCATCCCGGGGCAGCTCTCGGTGCTGCAGGTGTCCACCTCGAACGCCGCCTACTGGGTCATCACCATCACCGTTGTTCTGGTCGCGGTCGCGGCCGCAGACGGGCAGGCCTCCGAAAGCCGCTATCGCGCAGGGGAGTACGTCCGGATCGCGTTATCTCGACCATGGCCCGCGCTGTTCGGGCGGTGGTTGTTCTACGGTGCCGTGGGTGCGGGGGCCGCCGCTGTCACGATGGTCGTGGTGCTCGCACTGCTACCGGTCATATCGCCGCTGGTGTACGGGCCGGTGTCGGTCACCGATCCGGTCGCCCGGCGCCTGCTCTGGACGGTTGTCGTGCTCGCCTTCTTCGCCGCCGGTGCCGGTGTGGGCATCGGTGCGATCATCCGGTCGCCCCTCGGCGCCGTCGGCGCGATCCTGCTGTGGGCGTACGTCGTCGAGTCGGCCGCCGGATACCTACCCAGCGGGGCGTCGGCGCAACGATTCATGCCCCTGCTCAACGCGGTGTATGCGACAGGACAAGACACCGTACTCATCCCGCCGTGGGGCAAAGACGCCGCACTGCTCTACACGTGCGCACTGTTCAGTGTGATATTCATGGTCGCCGCAGCCGAAAGGACGATACGAAAATGACAGGCAGAGAAGCTCTTCCGCTTGCTGAACGGTCCGACGCAGACCTACCCGGACACTGGCTGCTGGCCCGCCTGGGCAAGCGGGTGCTGCGTCCGGGCGGCCTCGAGCTGACATCCCGGATGCTCGCCGCCGCAGGCGTCAGCGGTTCCGACGTCGTGGAACTGGGCCCCGGTCTGGGTCGCACGGCTCGCGACATCGTCGCACTCCGGCCGCGGTCATACGTCGGCGTCGACGACACCGCGGCGGCGACCGAGTCCGTGCGCCAGGTCGTCGCGCCTGTCGAGGGCAAAGTGGTGGTCGCCGACGCCGCGGTGACCGGGCTTCCCGACGACAGCGCCGACGTCGTCATCGGCGAAGCCATGTTGACGATGCAGGGCGACAAGGCCAAACGCGCGATCATTGCCGAGGCGTTCCGTGTCCTGCGCCCCGGCGGCCGCTACGCCATCCACGAGCTGGGTCTGAAGCCCGACTCGATACCGCAGGAGACCAAGGACGAGATCCGCCGCGATCTTGCGCGATCGATCAAGGTCAACGCGCGGCCACTGACCGCCGCCGAGTGGGTTCAATTGCTCACGGACGCTGGATTTGTGGACATCAGGGTGGATTACGCACCGATGGCGCTGCTCAATCCGGCCCGAGTTCTCGCCGACGAAGGACCGCTGGGTGCCCTGCGGATCGTCGGCAATCTGATTGTTCGCGGTGCCGCGCGGGCACGGGTGATCGGCATGCGGCGGACCTTCCACAAGTACCGACGCTCGCTCACGGCCGTTTCGGCAGTCGGTGTCGTGCCGGCTTCGTGACAAACTCAGGGAATGCCTGTGCAGCGCCACGACCCAGGCTCGCCGCCGGAGCGGGCGGCCGGTCAGCAACGGCAGAAGGTGCTCGGCCTACTGCAGAACGCGACCGGGCCGGTCGACGCCCAACGTGTCGCCGACGAACTGCGGATACACATCACCACCGCCCGATTCCACCTCACGACTTTGGAGGATCAGGGCTACATCCGGCGCGGTGGCGGGGCGAAAGTCGCACGCGCGGGGCGGCCCCGGCTGACCTACGAACTGGCGCCGAGGCTGGACTACGCGGATATCGTGTCGCTCTTCGCCGCCCATCTGGGCGGCACGGCCGAGGAACGGGAGCTCCGGGCGCTTCGCATTGGAGCCGATCTGGCCCACCGGGTTCACCTGGCCAGGAAGCGAGAAGAAACGACGATCGCCGACCTGGTGGTGGCGACGCTGACCGAACTCGGATTTCAGGTGCGCTCGGTGCTGAATTCGTTCGGCGAAGTGACGGTTCAGCTGTGCACATGCCCGCTTGCCGAAGTGGCGGCGACCGCGCCCGAAGTCGTCAGAGGTATTCAGCAGGGCATGATCCAAGAGGTCGTAGACCTCAACGCCGATGCGCTCGGCGCAATGTATCGCGTTGCTGTGACACCGGATCCGCGGGCCGGCTCCTGCGAAGTCGGATTGAAACTCAGCCCCAAAAAGTGAACCAAGCATCGTGGAGGTGGGACCGGTGAACACGGTCGAAGCACTGTCACTCTCAACCGTCGGTGACGAACAGATCGCCGCTGCCACGGCAGCGACCGCGGGTCGCTCCGCGAAGAGCATCTTCGGCGGAAGCGGCCACACGCTACGTCAGACTATCCTCGCACTGGCCAGCGGCCACGGCCTCGACGATCACGAAAGTCCGGGTGAGGCAACACTATTGGTGCTTCGCGGTCGTATTCGTCTCGGCACCGCAACCTCCACGGTCGACGGCGCGACAGGCGACTATCTCGTGATTCCCGAGGAACGTCACAACGTTGCGGCGCTGGAGGATTCGGTTCTCCTGCTCACCGTGGTCCCGCGTTCCTGACACTACTGCGTCATCAGCGAGGTTGAATCGGCCCTTCGTGCCGCCTGGTGAACTCGTCGGCGGGAACAGGCCACTGATCCCCGTGCTCACCCCGCACCACCCAGTCGCCGGCGGATGCGGTCACCCGTCCTTCTAGCGTTTCGACGACCTCGCCGTCGTGCGCGGGCCGCGCTGTAACGGTGCCGTGGCGACGCCAGTACGGGCCCTCGACATGCTGGTAACGGGCGCGGAAGATCTCGTCACGGACCGACCAACGGTCCCCGTTGGTGACGTCCTCGACGGCCCAGTCGCCTGCATTGGCCTGCATGGTTTGGCCGTCGCGGCTTTTCCACGTCCACGCTTCGGCTCGCTGTTCAGCGATAACCGTGCCGGTTCGGCGAAACTGTCGCCACCGGTCGCAATTCGCGTCGTCAGACGAGGTCGAGCCAGAATTGTTCACTGGCCATGACCGTAGCTCAGTTCGCGCAATCTCGACAGCATGGCCGCGGGGGGTCGGTAAGTGTCGATAGCCCGGATTGTACGGCTCTCGGTGGGGTAGGTTTCGAATCCTGTGAGCCGCAGGGGTTCCAGCAATTCAGTTCACCAGGCTCACCGCTGATTACGAATTCTGTTCAATTCCAATATGTTCCAGGTTTAACTACCCAACATGCCCCAGTGCTGCAGCGTGATCGACAGTAGGCAGATCCGGCGTCCTACACCAGGAGTACGGCAACGGTCCGGGCGCAGAATCCGGCGGTCGAGTGTCAGCGGGAAAGCAAGCAGGCCACCGATTTCGGTGGACCGATGCCAACGCGCTGAGTTTTGGCATAGCGGCAGTGTCAAACTCTTTCGACGAAAAGCACCCACATGCTGCCAATTCGTGGCATACCGTGACAGCGACGTAAATTTGCCAATCTCGCCGACATCGAGATTGCAGCAGGTGGGAGTGCCGTCATGTCTCGCATCTTCCTCAGTCACGCGACTGCAGACAGCCGCGCGGCAATTGCGTTGAAACAGTGGCTGGTCGAGCAGGATGCGTCATTGGCCAACGAGATCTTCCTTGACGTCGACCCACACACCGGATTGGAAACCGGTACACGCTGGAAGGACGCATTGCGTCGCGCGAATGCGCGCTGCGAAGCCGTTGTCTGCCTCCTGTCACGGAATTGGGAAGCCAGCCATGAGTGCAAGGTGGAATATCGCACCGCGGAAAACCTGAACAAACAGATCTTCTGCGCTCGACTGGAACCGTCGACAGGCGACGAACTGACTTCGGAATGGCAGCGTTGCGATTTGTTCGGCGACGGTCCCGTCACCTTGATCGACACCGGAAACGGGCCCGCGGTGTCCTTCGCAACAGACGGTCTCTATCGGTTACGCGACGGGATCCGCAGCGCGGGAATCGGTGCCGACTCGTTTCGGTGGCCTCCGCCGGACTACCCGCAGCGCGCACCGTATCGCGGCTGGGAGCCGTTGGACGCCGCAGACGCAGCGGTGTTCTTCGGTCGCGATGCGCAGATCGTGCGGGCACTGGATGCGATTCGCGGAATGCGTCGCTCCGGAACGAATGCGTTGTTCGTTGTGCTGGGACCTTCGGGCACGGGGAAGTCCTCGTTCCTGCGGGCTGGGTTGCTGCCCCGGCTGGGGCGAGAGGACCGTCGCTTCGCGCTGCTCGACATCGTGCGACCTGAGCGCAGCGCCCTGACCGGGCAATCGGGCTTGGCGGCCGCGATATTCGGTGCCAGGAAAGCGCTCGGACTTTCGGGGCCCAGTCTGGGCGACGTCAAGGCGGCGTGTGCGGGTGGCGATGTCGACCAAGTGACGGCATGGCTCACCGAGATGCGGAACGAGGCCGCAGAACGTTTGTTGGACCGCGAGAATGACGACCAGGATGCGCCGGTCGCGCCCACATTGGTGCTGCCCTTGGACCAGGCCGAGGAACTGTTCTCAGCCGACGCGGGAGAGCAGGCCGACACGTTTCTGCGGTTGCTGGCCGGTGTCACGCGGCAGTTGAACGCCCTGCAAGCCGGCCTGGTGGTGGCTGCCACCATCCGCACCGATCGATACGAGCTGATGCAAACGCATCCGGCATTGACCGGCGTTGGTGCCGTGCTTTTTGACGAACTGAAACCCATGCCTCCCACCGAGTTCAAGGAGGTGATCGTCGGTCCGGCACACCGCGCGACTGATGCCGGTCATCCCCTGCGGGTCGCTCCGGAACTGGTGGAGCGGTTGCTGATCGACTCCGCTGACGGCGCGGACACGCTGCCCATGCTGGCCCTCACTCTGTCGAGGCTCTACACCGATTACGGCGATTCCGGAGAACTCAGCCTCGCGCACTATGAAGCGCTGGGCGGCATGCGTCGAGTCGTGCAAACCGAAATCGACGAAGTCCTCGCCGTCGATCCTCGTCAGCGAGCAACCGAATTGGCGGCACTGAGAGCTGCATTCATCCCGTGGCTTGCCACAATCAACCCCGACAACGACCAGCCGATGCGGAGAGTCGCGCGCTGGTCGGATCTACCTGAGGCGAGCCGACCGCTGATCGATGCGCTGGTGGCGAAGCGCTTGATGGTCAAAGACAACCGCGACGGGCAGACCGTGGTCGAGGTGGCACTGGAAAGTCTGTTGCGCCAATGGGATCAGCTGGCCAGCTGGTTGCGCGACGAACGCAAGGACCTCAAGGAAGCCGACGACATCGAGCACTGTGCCGATGCGTGGGAGACGAACGACCGCAATCCGGCCTGGCTGCTGCAAGGAAGTCGGCTGGCCGAAGCGGTTGCGCTGCTGGAGAAACCTGGGTTTCACGAGCGGCTTGCTCGTACCGCCGAGTTTCTCGTCGCCTCTCGCGAGAGTGAAGAAGAGCGCCGTGCGGCCGAAGAACAACAACGCCAGGCAGAACTTCGCGCTGCGCAAGAGCGGGCTGAACACGCGCAGGAGAAGCAAGCCACCGCTGAAGCTCACTCGGCGATCCTGCGCAAGAGGTCGCAGGTGTTACGCCGAGTCGTGGCCGGCACGGCGGCAGTCGCCGTACTCGCCATCGTCGCCTCGCTGCTCGCCACCTCGGCGCACAGTCAGGCACAGACTCGATTTCGTCAGGCGACGGCGGCCAGGCTGGAATCGGAGGCCCAGGGCATGCTCGACTCTGTTCGACCAGGCGGAGATGCGCGGGCGTTGCAACAAGTGCTCGCCGCTCACCTGATCGACGGCGAGAATGACGACGCCATCTACAGCGCCGCAGTCAGCAGGCACAACCTCGTCAAGATCATCCCCGCCGAATCTCCGGTCTACAGCGTGGCATTCAGCCCGGACGGTAGCCGCGTGGCAAGTGCGAGCGAGGATCACATGGTGCGGGTCTGGGACAGGGTGACCGGCAATATCGTCGGTGAACCCTTGTCCGGCTTGCCGAACGCCGCATTCAGCGTCGTCTTCAGTCCCGACGGCCGGCGGGTGGCTGCAGCGAGCGACGACTCCGTTCAGCTGTGGAGCGCCGAAGCCGGTGCTGCGAGCGGGAGCACCTTGCGGGTCAACGCGACCAAGGTGAAGCAGGTTGTCTTCAGTCCCGACGGTCGGCGGCTTGCCACCGCGTCCGCGGACGGGACGATTCGGCTGTGGGACGCGAACACGGGCGGTCCACTGCCGCAGAAGTTCGTGGGGCACCGCGACGCCGTCAATTCGATCGCGTTCAGCCCTGACGGCCGCCGACTCGCCTCGGGCTCCAACGACAAGACGGTGCGGCTATGGGACGCCGAGACCGCGACGCCCATCGGGGAACCGTTGACCGGTCACAAGGACGCGGTGACAGCCGTGGACTTCAGTCCCGACGGACATCGGGTGGCGTCGGGCTCGAAAGACCGAACCGTCTACCTCTGGGACCCCGATACTCAGCGGCCGGTCGCCGGCCCGATGATCGGCCACAACGACATCGTGCATGAAATCGCGTTCAGCCCCGACGGACGCATGCTTGCCTCAGCGGGTGGCGACAACGTGGTGTGGCTGTGGGACACCGCGACCGGTTCGGCCATCGGTAGGCCGTTGACCGGCCACGACTTCGAGGTGTACAGCCTCGCATTCAGCCCCGACGCCCGCTACGTCGTCACGGGTAGTTACGACCAGACCGTGCGGCTGTGGGATGTCGGGGACATGATTCTCGCCGAACAGGGCGAGTTGTGGACGGTGGCGTTGAGTCCTGACGGTAATAGGGTCGCCAGCGCGGGCGACGACGGATCGGTACGCCTGTGGGACACCACAACCGGTAAGCCAGTCGGGCCGAAGCTGGTCGGCGGTCACCAAGCAATCGAGGTGGTCACCTTCAGCCCTGACGGTAGGTGGGTAGCGGCAGGCGGCGATGACAAGACCATCCGTATCTGGGACGTCGAAACCGGACAGCCGGTGGGACGTCCGCTCACGGGCCACACCGATCTCATCTGGACGCTGGCGTTCAGCCCGGACGGCTCGCGCATGGTGTCTGGCAGCGCGGATCGCACGATTCGGATCTGGGATACCAGGACAGGCGATGCGATCGGTAAGCCGATCACCGGTCACACCAGCGACGTCTACGGCGTCGCATTCAGTCCCGACGGGTCGCGCATCGTATCCGCCAGCGTCGATCGCACAATCCGATTGTGGGATGCAGCCACGGGTCAGGAGATCGGCAAACCGATTACCGGCCATACGAACACAGTGGACAGCGTCGCCTTCAGTCCAGACGGAAAACGAATCGTCTCGGGAGCCAGCGACGGCCTGGTGCGACTGTGGGATGCCGACACCGGTGCACCGATCGGCAAGCCCCTCATCGGACACAACGACACGGTGGGCTCGGTGGCGTACGGGCGTGACGGCCAGATGATTGTGTCCGGCGGCTACTCGGGCGAGGTGCGGTTGTGGGACGCCGTCTCGGGCCGAACGATCGGCGGACCGATGCGGGGTCACGCCGACCTCGTGGTTGGGGTCGCCATCAACTCCGACCGTCATCTCGTCGTGTCCGCTGGTGATGATGGGATCCTGCGCCTGTGGTCCACCCAGGCCACCGAGGGAGACCTGTGTGCCAAGCTCACCTCAAACATGAGCCGTGCTCAGTGGAACGAGTGGATCTCGCCGGACATCGATTACATCCCGACCTGTCCAGATCTCCCGATCGCAGCAGACTGATAGGGCGCAAGCAAAGCAATGGCGTACAAGACTCTGGAAGGACATCTGTTCGACGACGGGCCAAAGCGCATCCTGTCGCTCGACGGCGGTGGTGTTCGTGGTGCGCTGAGCCTTGGCTATCTGGCCGAGATCGAAGAAATTCTCTGCGAACGTGTCGGAGGTGACTCGGATTTCCGGCTCTGCGACTACTTCGACCTGATCGGGGGGACTTCCACCGGATCGATCATCGCCACCGGCCTGGCCATGGGGATGTCCGTGGAGGAACTCATCGAGGTCTACCACACAGTCGGGGTGGAGGTGTTCGAGGAGAGTTTCCTGCATTTCGGACTGCTCGGCGCGAAGTTCCCCAAAGAGCCTCTGATGCGAGCGCTTTACACATTCTTCGGAAATGAGACCCTGGGCAGCGACAAGCTGCGGACCGGCTTGGTGATCATGACCAAGCGTCTGGACACCGGTAGCCCCTGGCTGTTGCACAACAACCCGCGGGGCAAGTACTACCGGGGGCAAGATGGTGAGCACGGAATCGGTAACCGAGACCTGCTACTGCGCAACATCATTCGTGCGAGTACCGCCGCGCCACATTACTTCGAACCGGAAATGCTGCAGGTGGCTCCCCACGTCATGGGCGCCTTTGTCGATGGTGGGATCAGCCCCTACAACAATCCGTCCATGCAGCTATTGATGATGAGTACCTGCAGCGGCTACGGATTGAACTGGCCGTTCGGAGACGACCGGTTGCTACTGGTTTCGGTGGGTACGGGATTTCGTCAGGTCTCGGTCCCGGCGACGACCGTGATGAAGATGCCGGCTCTGCGGCTGGCCGCGGAGTCGGTCGTCTCCATCATGGAGGATGCCAACTGGCTGGGGCAGGCTGTGCTGCAGTGGATGTCACGCAGCCCGACCGCGTGGACCATCGACGGTGAGGTCGGTGATCTGGAGGCTGATGTGCTGGGGGGCGGGCCGGCTTTGATGTCCTACCTGCGCTATGAGCTCGCCTTGGAGCCGCGGTGGCTGAAGGACACCGTGGGCCTGCACGTCAGCGATGCGCAATGCGCCGCCCTCTACGTCATGGACGACGCCAAGAATCTGCCGGAGTTGACCAGATTGGGTCGAGCCGCCGCCAAGGTTCAGATCCTCCCGGCGCACTTTTCGTCGAGTTTCGACATCTAGACGGTTGACGGATCGCCCGCAGGACGCGAGATGTATCCGAGTTCGCGCAGCTTTGAAAGCGTGTCCGCGAGGCTGGCCAACGCGGTGGACAGCAGATGGTTATCGGCTGCAATGGCTTCCCATTCCACGAGTTTGTCGTGAACCTTGTGGATGTCATCGCGCACCGGACCGTATTTCCATCCCGCCGCGCGGTAGTAACGGCACCAGTCCTCGTGCTCGCAGCGCGCCATCGCCAGCGCGGTGTCCTCGTCGAATCCCATCACTCGCAGCCGCTCCAGAGGCGCGAGATCGTGAAGCGTCGCCGTCGACACCGAAACCGGCTCATGGCCAAAGGTGTTCCATGTGTGGCCGCCGATCTTCTCGACCATCCAGAGCGCGTTGCGGACTTGGCGTCTGTTGGAGCCGCGGTAGAACTCGCTGAGCCGATCCCAAGGCAGTGTTGCGGCGGAATGGTTGTCGACCTCGGCGACGTAACGATCGTGAATCAGCCGGGCCGCCCGCTCCCACGCGTCGTGTGCCTTGCCTGCCGGCATATGCATGCTCAGCCGGTAGGAGAACAGTTGCCCCACAACGGGCGCCCGGTCGTCGGTCTCCTGGGCGGCCGGATTCCAGGCGTAGATGGGGGTTGTCGGGTACCGCGCGGCCAGCCGCGTTCCGGTGCTGGCATCCACGCGTGCATCGTCGACCAGGATGACGGCAGTCCCGGCTGGAGCCGCTTCGATCAGTGAAATCAGCAGGGGCACCGAGGGCCGCTCGGCCATCGCGGTGACTTTCGGGCGGTCCGGCGGTTGGCCCAGCCGTCGCCGGGCGAATTGATGATCCTGCTCGTACTCCTCGGCGTTCTCGGCGACCAACGTCAGCGACGGCAGCGGCTGGCGGTCCGGTGCGGCGTAGTAGTCCCACTCCAGTTGCCGCTGGGCGATTTCGGTACACAAGGCCAGCGTCAGCTCCGACGTGCCGCACACCAGGATGCGTTCGACAGCGCCGGAGTCGAGGATGTCGTCCAACAGCCGTCGGGCGGTGACCTCGTACTTGCCTACGGTGTCGGCTGCCCAGCGGGTCTCCGCTCCGCCGAAGTGCTGCGCCCGCCACGCCGCGCCCTGCCAGGGGTCGTCGATTCGCACGATCAGTGGCAGGCGTTGCCTGCCAACGTCTTTCGGCAGCCGTTCGGAGATGAGCGCCAGCCGCTGCAAGTTCGCGGAGGCATCCGGCGAGAGCAGGTAGAGCCTGTCCAGCTTGCGCCACAAGGGCAATGCCGTCCATGTCGCCGGCTTGCTGAAGTCAACTGCCAACACGCGCGCACCCACCGTGCGTGCGTCGCGCACGCACTGTCGATCGGGGGAGGCGGCGATCACGACCAGGGTGCTCCGACGGCCCAGCGTCGCCGCGATCGCGCCGGCCATCGACGCCGCATCGTCGTCGATATCCACCACCGCCGTCACCGAAGGCGCCAGCGTGATCCTGAGCCGGTCGAGATGGGATTGGAAGAGCGCCATCGCGACGCCGATCACGCTGAGAAATATCGCGGCGATCGCCGTCAACCGGGCTATGTCAAGGGCGACGGGGATGGGTAGCGGGCATACCTCGCCGTCCTCCAGTTCATGGTCGCCGGTGCCGCCCTTCACCAGGTTGGCCGTCCAGATCACCGGGGTGAAGATCTTGGGGTTGTCCCCATCGAAGCATCGCCAGTACGAGGCCAGCCCCAGCGCGACGGTGATCAGCACCAGACCGACCACGGCGGTCACGGGTGCGCCCGTCTGCCCGGCGCTCTGCGAGAAGAAGACGACCGCGCCCAGCGCCAGGAGCAAGACCGTCACGACGGCCAGCGTCTGCCAGGATCCCGGGCTCCCGAACCACTGCCAGGCCGGGGGCTGCCGTTCGCGAAGTTGCGGGAAGGCGGCGATCACCGCCAGATAACCGAGAAGCAGCAACACGATCGCCGTGAGTGATACACGAGCGACCGCGCCGCGCACTGGATACCTCAGTAGCTGTGTTGGGGCCCCTGGGCCTTCTTGTATAGCGCCTTGAGCATACGGTCGCGAAACGCCGCATTGTCGATCAATTTGATACCTGCGTTGGCGAACTTCGGATAACCCAGGAGCTTGTGGAAGTAGCGGCCGCGCCTGTACTCCCGGCCCCACGCCGCTTCCATCCGCTGCGCGTAGTTGGTGAAATCATCGGGTCCGCCGTTCTGCAGCGCCGCGATGGCGCATTCGCCTGCTGCGAGCCCGGACTCCAGGGCCTTGGAGATGCCCGCGCCGGACGCCGGCTTACCCGCACCCAACGAGTCGCCGGTGAACAGCACGCCGGGGCGCCACGGCGGCCAGGCGGTGAAGCCCATCGGCAGCCGCCACGCGCGCACACTCTTGTTCTTCTTGAGCTCCTCGATCGGCGGTAGTTCCCAGTCGGCGGGCAACGTGCGCAAAAACTCGCCGAGGAACTGGGTGGCGTTGATCGACTGCCAGTTCTTGTAGCTGTTCACGTAGCCGAGCCCGATGTTGAACACCCCGTTGCCCATCGGGAACACCCAGCCGTAGCCGGGCAGCTGATCACCCTCGAACACCAGCTTGAGATAGATGTCCAGGCTGTCGGAGTCGGGCCGGTTCGCGTACATCTCGGAGCGGATCGCGATCGCCGAGTAGCCCTTGTACTCCGAATCGATTTTCAGCGCGCGCTTGATCGGGGAGTAGGCCCCGTCAGCCGCGATGACGGCGTCTCCGTACACCGTCTCGCCGCTCTTGAGCTTCACGCCGACCACCCGGCCGCGGGGATCGATCTCCGGACCCGTGACCTCGGCGCCCTGGCGGACCTCGGCGCCGGCCGACTCCGCATGCTTGAGCAGGAGGGTGTCCAGATGCTCGCGGCTGACGGTGTGTCCGTGGTCGGGCATCCCGGGACGCCGCGGGAAGGACAACTCCCATTGGCTCGGGCTGAACACGGTCACCCGGTTGACCCGATGGAAGGTGGCGACCTCGTGGGCCAGGCCCATCTTCTGCAGGTAGCTCACGGCCCGCGCGGTCAGCCCGTCGCCGCAGGGTTTCGCGCGGGGGAACTGGGCTTTGTCCAGGACCACTACCTTGGCGCCGGTCTGCGCGGCCTGCCATGCGGCTGCCGAGCCCGAAGGCCCGCCACCTGCGATGACCAGGTCGTATCGCTGCGTCATGAATCTCGTCTCGTCGATCGGCTGTAGCAGAAATAGTACCCAAGGCAGAGCTATCCATCTCTTCGAGAGAAACGGCCTGCTACACCGGTGGTCTTTGCGGGCGCGGGCTGGTCTGGGCAGGTCAGCGGTGTCTGGGCGGTACAGTGATCGGGTGCGACGAGGGTCCAGGCCACGTGCCAGTGGTGAACCGGGTGTCAAGGTGGACGCCCGTAGTGAGCGCTGGCGTGTGCACCGCAAGAAGGTGCGCTCGGAGATCGTTGACGCGGCCTTCCGTGCGATCGACCGCCTCGGTCCCAACGTCAGTGTGCGCGAGATCGCCGAGGAGGCGGGTACCGCCAAGCCCAAGATCTATCGCCACTTCACCGACAAGTCCGACATGTTCGCCGAGATCGGCCAGCGGATGCGTGACATGTTGTGGGCGGCGATCATCCCGTCGATCAACGTCGAGATCGATTCCGCGCGCCAGATCGTCGCGCGTGGGGTCGAGCACTATGTGGAACTCGTCGATCAGCACCCGAACGTGGTGCGGTTCCTGCTGCAGGGCCGGTTCGCCGACCAGTCGGCGGCCGCCATGACGACGGTCAACAAGGGCAGCGAAATCACTCTTGCCATCGCGGACATGATCAGCACCGAGCTCGAGGAACTCGCGCCGGAACCGGAGGCGTTCGAACTGGCGGCGTTCGCGATCTTCGGCACCGCCGCGTCGGCGACTGACTGGTGGCTGGGCGTCGACGACGACGGCCCCCGACGGATGCCGGCCGACAAGTTCATCGCGCATATGACGACGATCATGGTGGGTGCCATCAACGGCACGGCCGAACTGCTGGGTATCGAGATCGATCCCGACCAGCCGATCCACACGGCCGTTCGACGGCAGCAACCCGTCGCCGGATAGCTGATTTTTGAGGCACCTGATTTTTGAGGCACCTGATTTTTGAGGCAGTCGCCTCAGGTGGTGAGGTCGTGTTTCGCACGACCATCGGCGTATGACAAAACAACACACCCCTCAAGCAACTGTTGCGGCCGTGCTGGCCAACCCGACCCTGCCTTCCGGTGACGACGAGCGGTTCGTCGGATTCGGGATCATGGGTCTGCCCTTCGCCAACGGGCACTATCTGGCGATGCGGCATTTCCCCGCAACGACATTCGCGCCGCCGTACATCTCGGTGTGGCACCGCGACCCGTCGTGCAACTGGACGTTCTACGCGACCACTCCCGGACAGCAGAGCTGCGCACGCTATTTCAGCTCGGCCACGACGAATGACGCGGTGCAGTGCGACATCGGTATCTCCTGGACCGGGCCCTGGTCGCTGACCCTCGAGATTCCGGACGTGCTGCACTGGACCGTCGAGATGGAGTCCACTCGGGCCACCCGGACGATGAACAGGATCGGTGGCCGGTTGTCCGAGTCGGCGTGGAACGACCCCGCGAAGCTGAAGCGGCTGGGCTGGGTGGCGCGGCGCACGCTCAGTGTCGGCGATGTGCGGCTGACCGGACGTGCGCCCAACGGCCAGTGCTACTCGATGGCCCCCAAGCAGATGTGGTTCGTTGCCGATTCGCGCGCGGTGCTGCACGGGCGTGACCTGGGCCCGAGTGGACCGTTGCTGCGGCAGGCTCGGCTCGGCGATTTCCGGATGCCTCAGCGCGGAATCGGCATGGTCGGATCGGGTCACTTCGAGACCTTCGACCCGGATCGCCATCTGAGCAGCCAGCGGGCCCTTTCCTTCGCCTGACCTGCGGCTCGGCACCGTCGCGCACGAGGTACCCTGGGCGTGGAAAGTATCCGGTACCGGCGTTCCCAGGATAGGGGCGCCGAGCCGGCGCCCAGGGAGGTCCGAACATGACGGTTGCCGAGCAGTCGGCCGAGGCTACGGCTGCAACACCGGTGCACACGCGTGCGCTGATCATCGGCTCGGGCTTCTCCGGTCTGGGGATGGCGATCGCGCTGCAGAAGCAGAACGTCGACTTCGTGATCCTGGAGAAGGCCGACGACATCGGCGGCACGTGGCGCGACAACACCTATCCCGGATGTGCGTGCGACATTCCGTCGCACATGTACTCGTTCTCGTTCGAGCCCAAGCCGGACTGGACGCACATGTGGTCGTTTCAGCCGGAGATCCAGGAATACCTGCAGGGCGTGACGAACAAGTACGGGCTGCGGCGCTACATCCGGTTCAACTCCCATGTCGACCGGGCGCACTGGGATGACGACGAAATGCGTTGGCACGCCTTCACGAAGGACGGTCGCGAGTTCGTCGCGCAGTTCCTGATATCCGGCGCCGGGGGACTGCACATCCCGCTGATCCCCGACTTCGAGGGGCTCGGCGACTTCGAGGGCGCGCTGTTCCACTCCGCGCAGTGGGACCACAGCGTGGATCTGACCGGCAAGCGCGTCGCGGTGATCGGCACCGGGGCCAGCGCCATTCAGATCGTGCCTGAGATCGTGAAGGACGTTGCGGCGCTTCATCTCTACCAGCGCACCCCGGCCTGGGTGATGCCTCGGCCCAACAATCCGATCCCGCGGTGGATGCGGCAGGTGTTCACCTACGTCCCAGGCACCCGCGCGGCGATGCGGGCGGGAATCTATTGGATTCACGAAGCCGTCGGATTCGCGATGACCAAGCAGCCGCGGCTGCTGAAGATCGGTGAACTGATGGGCAAGGCCAACATCCGCCGCTCCATCAAGGATCCGGAGTTGCGTAAGAAGCTGACCCCGAACTACCGGGCCGGCTGCAAGCGCATTCTCAACTCCGACACGTACTACCAAGGCATCGCGAACCCGAAGACGGAAGTCATCACCGACGGCATCGCGCGGTTCACCAAGACCGGCATCGTCGCGGGCGACGGCACCGAACGTGAGGTCGACGTCGTGGTGGCGGCCACCGGTTTCCACGTCACCGACTCCTATACCTACGTCGACATCAAGGGTCCCGGCGGCGAGGACCTGGTCGACCGGTGGAACCGCGAGGGCATCGCCGCACTGCGCGGTATCACGGTCGCCGATATGCCGAACCTGTTCTTCCTTCTCGGCCCCAACACCGCGCTGGGGCACAACTCGGTGGTGTTCATGATCGAGTCGCAGATCCGCTACGTCGCCCACGCGATCGCGGCCGTCGACAAGTCGGGCGCCCAGGCGCTGGCGCCGACCCGGGCCGCCCAGGACGCCTACAACGCCGAGCTGCAGCACGAGCTGGCCGGCACCGTCTGGAGCACCGGCGGCTGCCGCAGCTGGTACCTCGACGAGCACGGCGTCAACCGCACGCTGTGGAGCGGGATGACGTGGCAGTACTGGCTCGCGACCCGCAGATTCGACGCGTCGGAGTACGAATTCCTGACCGCCGACAGACGCGTCGCGGCGTAGATCGTGCGACACGCCCAGACACAACATCTCGTATAGCGGCGGTTCGTCAGACCCCAGTTGTAGTGTTGAAGGCGCTATAGCTGCCCTATAGCCTCCACCAACAAAGACCAGGTGAAACGGGGTACTCGTGAGTGATGGCATGAAACTGATCGACCGTGTCTCGGCCATCAACTGGAACCGTGTGCAGGACGAGAAAGACGCCGAGGTCTGGGATCGACTGACCGGCAATTTCTGGCTGCCTGAGAAGGTCCCGGTGTCCAATGACATCCCGTCCTGGGGCACGTTGAACGAGCACGAGAAGCAGCTGACGATGCGGGTCTTCACCGGCTTGACGCTGCTGGACACCATCCAGGGCACCGTCGGCGCGGTCAGCCTGATTCCCGATGCGCTGACGCCGCACGAGGAAGCGGTCTACACCAACATCGCGTTCATGGAGTCGGTGCATGCGCGCAGCTACAGCAACATCTTCTCGACGCTGTGCTCGACGGCCGAGATCGACGATGCGTTCCGCTGGTCGGAGGAGAACCCGAACCTGCAGCGCAAGGCCGAGATCGTC
>JBIQHU010000273.1:0-2482 GCA_044508395.1 Mycobacterium sp.
ATGTAAACGACGCCGCCGAGCTGATGATCAATCTGTTCTGGCGCGGCCTGAAGGGGACTCCTTCCGAGGTTGCTCCGAGCGTGCCCTCAGATCACGACTCAGCCGAGATCGGCGGTCTGGACGCAGGCCGCCGTCGGTGAAACTGCCGTCAGCCAAGCGATTGCCGCCCTGGGCGTGGGGGAAGTGCTGGGCACGGCGGCGTCCGCCATGCCGGGCCTGCAGAGCGGCGCCGCCTGTGGCCAGGTTTCGTCGGTTCTGGACGCCGCAGTTCAGGCGGTCGGCAGCGAGGTCGGCGCACATGGCAGGAAACTGATCGACGCCGCCGACGCCTATGAGCGCACCGACGACGAGTACGCGCGCCGGCTGAACTCGGCCAAACCAGCGGGTTGACATGCCGGTCTCAATCTCTCAGGTGGAAGGCTCCCATCCTGAGGCTCTGGTGTCGAGCGGTGCCGATATCGGTAATCGTGCGTCCACGTTGTCGGCACAGATGGATCAGCAGCGGGCGATCATCGACCGACTTCGTGCCAGTTGGACGGGCACGTCGTCCGACGCCGCGATCGCCAGTGCCACAGCGTCATTGGAGCGCATGCAGCGACTTCACGAAAGACTGACCAAACTGCAGTCCGTCCTGCACAACGGTGGCGCGATCGTCGGAACCGCCGAGCAGATGGGGTTGCGCGCCGACCGCATCCTGCACGCGTCGTCGGCGGCCACCGGCATCCTGAGTGGCGAGTACACCAACCCGAATCCGGACGTGCAGCGCTATTCGATGACCGCTCCGGGAGACCTGATCTCGGTGGTGCAGTCGCTGCCCCGTGACGCCTCCGATCAACAATGGGTCGACAAGCTGCCCTGGATCCCACACACCGTCGATGGACAGGTCGGTCATCCGTTGGGCGGCCTGCCCTCTGCCACCGACCCCGACAAGATTCCCGGAGTCACCCGTCTGGACACCGGGTATTACGGCCGGGAGGGTGAGCATGCCAACGAGGTGATCGTGGGTCGGGATTCACATGGAAAGTACTGGGACGACTATCAATCAGATGCGTTCCACAACATGGTCGCGGTCATCAGCGGTGGCGAGGCCACCGGTTATGTCGAGCGCGGAATCGAGACCAACTACGTCGATATCGATATCGGCGACGACGGCAATTTCCGAGCCGAGTCTTCTGACCAAGCACGCGCTAACGGTGCGCCGTACATTCCCGAACTCCCTTGGGATGACGACGGATCTTACGAACGGCGACAGGATCCGTGGGACAATCCGCGAGTGACGGACAATCCCGACCGCGGACCACGGATACAGATCAAATGAAGCCGATTGCAACGCTTTTCGTGACCGCTCTGTTGGTGTTTACGAGCGCCTGTGGATTCCTCCGAAAGGATCGGCCTACTGCCGAAGGTGAGGCGATGATGGAATCAACTTCATTGAGGGTTACCGAGGCCGCCCGGACCGTATCCGGCTACGTTTCGATGATCGTCGGCAAGCCGATCGATCCTGATCCCGCCTATGCGGAAAAGATCGGCTGCCGCACAAATGCCGGGTTGATGTCGGACGGGCCGCCCTGGAGGGTGCGACGCAGCGCGTGGATCGTTGACCCGGCCCCAGAACTTGTCGAGTCGGCCCTCCAACGCATCGACACTCTGGTCGCCGAAGGTTTCGAACCTATCCCATGGACCCGCCCAGACCCGGAACCTCCAAACGACAAGGCCTACCGCGATAGCCGCGGATACTCTGTCTCGGCCAGGGCCGAAACCAGTGCCGCCGGTATCTACGGACTCAACGTGTCCGCAACCTCGCCGTGTGCGAATGACGACTAGGCCGCCGTACCCTCCACCACACTGAACGGTGAGGCCGTCTCCACGACGCGAGTGAGCCGGAACCCGGCCTCCTGGTACAGCTTTCGGTAGTCGTCCTCGGTGCGTTCTCTCGCGGCGATCCCGATCAGCATCTCCATGTCGGTCCATTTGCCCAGGAACTCGCGGTCGTGGTCGGGAATCACTCCCTCGATCAGCAGCAGAGTGGTGCCCGGTGTGGCGGCGGCGCGCACATTGCGCAGGATCGACAGCGCCTCGGCGTCGGGCCAGTCGTGAATGATGTTCTTCATGATGTAGGCGTCGGCGCCTGCGGGGACACTGTCGAAGAAAGAACCGGGGATGACGCGGACTCGATCGGCGGTTCCGTACTCGCCCAACATCGCCGGCGCTCCTTCGACCACCTGCGGCAGGTCGTAGAGCACGCCCTGGCTCCGTGGGCTGGCCTGCAGGATGGCCGCCAGCAGTCGGCCGTGCCCGCCGCCGACATCGGCGATGGTTCCGAATCGGGAGAAGTCATAGGCGGCCACCACCGGTGCGATGGCCAGCTCGGAGACGCTGGTCATCGCGTCGTTGAAGATCGCGCCCAGTTCGGGCTCGGAGCCCATGTAGTCGAACGCGCCTTTGCCGCGCAGCTTCGGGATGACCGCCTCCCCGGTGCGGA
>JBIQHU010000107.1:0-19715 GCA_044508395.1 Mycobacterium sp.
TGCAGCAGGTGGAGGGTACAACACGCTCCTGCTTAGCGAATATTGACATCTGCGACAGACTCTAAGACGATGGGCCTCATCGATAACCGCCGGATGGGAGCGGCTCGCGTGGAAACAACATCCGAACAATCGCCGTCGAGTGCTGGGGTCGATGAACCGGAACGCCAATCGCGAAAGGCCCCGCTGACAGCACGCCAGCTTGAGGTTCTGCAGGAAATCGAGCGCTTCAGTCGAGAGCACAACTATCCGCCTTCGGGCCGCGAGCTTGCCGAAGCATGCGGTCTCGGGAGCCCGTCGGGAGCCCATCGGATGGTCTGCACCCTTGAGCGCAAAGGGTACCTAGCCAGGAGCCCGGGTCTGAGCCGTGGTCTGTCGGTCGTACCAAGTGAGTTCGACGCGTCTTCGCTGGGCCCACGCGAGTTCGAATTGCTGGCCACGCTGTGCATCGAGCCTCACCGCCGCAGTCGAGATGCCTCGCTTGCCATGGCGGCAAGTATGTCTGACACTGCCATCCAGACAGCACTGATCGCCGAGGCAGCAAGTCGCGACGAGCGCCTCGTCTGGTTGGATCACGAGGAAACCTTGCGCCTTGATGCAGCCGCCGTTCGACACAGGCTTCGGGAATTCCCCGGTCCCGTCGAACTTCTCGAGATTCCGGTTGCTGCCTTGTATCACCGCTGGGCGGACTTTGTCCTAACCAGCTTCGTGACAAATTGTGTGCAAGCCGGCATTGCGCGAGAACTCGACCGTCTTCCCGAGTTCCGCCCGGTGTGCTTTTGGCGAGACGTCGAGATTTGCACGAAGGCGACGCAGCAGCAAGGGGCTTGGCTCGATGACATTCTTGGCTCAGAGGACATCAATATCCAGCCACTGCGTGTGAGAACTCTCGAACTTGCCCGAAGGATCATGGTAGGGGCCGATCGGTTGGAGCGAGCCGCCAAGCTCTCCAAAGGCCTAATCGCAGACCCGTGCCGCGACGCTCTCAAAACAGCGCAACTCGTCGAAGTGTGCGGAACGGACCCCTCACACGTAACCCGCGAGGAATCCTCGAAGCCTGCCGGTTGGCCGTATTCAGACGACATCCTTTTCGCGTAATCGGCTTGGCTGGCCAGCGGGCGGCAACGTGACGACTTCGCGCTAGGACATACGCGGATTCGATCGCGCATAGGCTGTGATCGGCTGGCCGCGCGGGAACCTTCGTCCCAGTGATGGCCGCAGCTCATCAGTAGCTCGTTATGGCGGGCAAATGCTCACTATTGAAGTTCAAATTCATTGGGCGAGAGGATAAAGCCGAACGCCTAAGTACTTGCTGTTAGTGCGCGCAGGATCTCTGCGCCGATGAATGGGAGGTAGCCAATGTGATGGGCGACCGGTCCCATGGTGGTACCGCGTTTGTCTAGGGACGACGCGGGGTGCGCTAGCTAGCGAGCGACATGGAAAACCTCAGGAACAAAGTCGCCGTAGTAACGGGCGCGGCCAGCGGCATCGGACTGGCACTAGCAATTCGGTTCGCCACCGAAGGCATGCGTGTTGTCATGGCCGATATCGATTCCGCGGCGCTGGCCAACGCGGTCCAAATAGTCGGTACCAGCGCGGTCGGAGCCGAAGTCGACGTCCGCGAACCCGACCAGATGAAAGAACTAGCCCAGCGAGCCATGGGAAAGTTCGGCGAGATCCATATCCTCAGTAACAACGCCGGGGTCGGACTGTTCGGCCTCATTCACCAAGTCGCCCTTGAGGATTGGGAATGGATACTCGACGTTAATGTTTGGGGTGTGATCAACGGGATCCACCACTTTCTGCCGGTGCTGCTCGAACAGGATCATGGTCACATCGTGAACACTGCCGCTATCAACGGTTTCGTCGCCGAACCCTTTGTTGGCGCCTGCAGCGCAGGCAACGCCGCAATCATCGCCATCACCGAAACCCTGGCCGCCGAACTGGCCATACAGGGATCAGCCGTCAAAGCCTCGGTTCTTTGCCCAGGTCCGGTGCGAGCACGCATCCCGGGCGCCATCGACAAACGGCCCGGCGCGAATCACACCGACACGAACGACACCCCTCGCCAAGATGCGATCAGCGACATCATCAAACTTGGTCAAGCACGCATGGAAGAGACCTACATGGACCCCGCCGACGTCGCAGATCGAGCGCTATCCGGGATCAAAGCCAATCAGCTTCACATCTTCACCCACGAACATCTCGTTCAAGAGGTGCGGCAACGAATGCAAGCCGTATTCGACCACCGCCTCTTCCCACCCGATCCCGGCCAAACCACTTAGGTGCAGGAGTGATTCAGACGGCCGCCTCGCCCATTGCGCGGCGCGCTCGTCACTCGCTGCGCATCCCGATGCCTGCGCTTTGCTCCACTACCAGGCGACCAAGGCCTAATTCTTCGCGGTTTGGTCAGCCGTCGATCTCGGCGACGAGTTCCCCGACGGGGTAGGTTTCGTCGGGCTCCGCGATGATCCGGATCGTACCGCCGACGTTCGCGGCGATCTCATTCTGGATCTTGTCAGTCTCCAGGATGTAGATGATCTCGCCTTCTTCGACCGTATCCCCGTCAGCGACAAGCCATTCGACGAGCACACCTTCGGTCATACTCCAACCGAGCTTTGGAATTCGGATCTGCGTGGCCACGATTATTTGACCGTCCGTCGGATGGCAGCTTCGATGTCTGCCGGTTGGTATGTGTAGGCGTCCACCAGTGGCGGACTGAACGGCACAGGGACAAAGGGGGCGGCGACACGCTGCACGGGCGCCGCCAGTTCGGAGAACAGTTCCTCGTGGATACGCGCGGATATCTCAGCCCCCACACCAAAGGCCTTGACAGACTCGTGCACCACGACCGCCCGCTGGGTCTTCGCTACCGACCCGAGTACGGTATCTATGTCTAGCGGAGAAACGGTCCTGAGGTCGACGACCTCGACGCTCACCCCCTCCTCGCCAAGGGCAGCGGCCACCGGGTCGACGCGACCGATGGATGCCCCGTACCCGATGACAGTGACATCCGAGCCGCTCCGGCGAATATTGGCCCGGCCCAAAGGTATCCGCTCGCCAGGAGTGGCCAGTACCGCCGGTGGGCCGATAAGGGGTGATTCCACGACCACACAGGGGTCGTCATCGAAGATACAGCTCAGCAGCAATCCCTTGGCTTCGGCCGGATCGGAGGGCATGACGACCTTCAGGCCAGGAACGTGACACAGCCACGCCTCCAGTATGTCCGAATGCTGGGCAGCCGCGCCAGCACCGAATCCCGTGGTGCGCACGGTGATCGGAACACCCGTGCGGCCGCCCGACATGTATCTCAGCTTCGCCGCGTGATTGCACAATTGGTCCATGGCCACCGTGATGAAGTTCATGATCATTATCTCGGCGACTGGCCGCATCCCGGCCAAAGCCGCGCCAATGGCCGCGCCCATGATGGCCTGTTCTGCGATCGGGGTCGACCGGACTCGGTCTCCGTACTTCGTCGACAACCCCGAAGAGGCGCCGAAAACTCCCCCGCCTTCGGTATCGGAGACGTCTTCGCCGAGCAGAACAACGCTGTCGTCGGCGGCCATCGCTTCGTCAAGGGCCTGGCGGACGGCTTCCATGAACCCGGCCGGCTTAACTCTGTCTTCCACCATCGTCATGCGGGTACTCCCGAGAGGTAAACGTCGGTCATGAGTTCCTCAGGTCCCGGATAGGGGCTGTTGATGGCGAAGTCGACAGCTTCCCCTATCGCCCTCTCGATATCTTCGTCGATGACGTCGAGGTCGGACTGGGTTGCGTGTCCGCCGTCCAAGAGCAGGTTTCGGAACCGCGGAATCGGATCGGTCGCCATCGCGGCCTCCATCTCCTCCTTGGCGATGTAGTGGCTCTGGTCGCCGAAGGTGTGACCGTAGTACCTGAAGGTCAACGCTTCGATGAGCGTGGGCCCTTGACCTGAGCGTGCGCGGTCGATGGCCTCACCTGTCGCCGACCGGACCTCCATCACATCGTTACCGTCGATCGTGACCGCGGGCATGGCATACGCTTGACCTCTTTCAGAGATCCGCTCGACGGAGGTGCCCACGCTGTAGGCGCTGTGCTCGGCGTAACGGTTGTTCTGACAAATGAATACCACCGGGAGTTTCCATAGTGACGCCAGATTTAGCGCTTCGTGGAAGGCTCCGATATTTGAGGCGCCATCGCCGAAGTTGCACACCGTCACTCGCCCGTCGCCGCGCAGCTGCGACGCCCACGCCAACCCGTTGGCGATCGGCATCCCCGATCCCACGATGCCGGTGGTTAGCATGGCTCCCACGCTAGGGTCGGTGATGTGCATTGAGCCGCCCTTGCCCTTGCAGGTGCCTGTCGCCTTACCCAGGAATTCGGCCCACAGATCGGGCAGCGGGACACCCTTGGCGATCATGTCATGCATCCCGCGGTAGATGGTGACTAGGTAGTCGTCAGTCGATAGATTGGCCGCTGTGCCAACAGAAATCGCTTCCTGTCCCCTGGGCGAGTAGTAGCCGACAAAGAAGATCTCGCCCGACGACAGGAGCTTACGAAACCGTCGATCGCATCGCTCGATCGTTGACATGGATTCATACATTCGGAGCAACTGTTTTCTTTGATCCGTCAAGGTTCCTCCTTCACGAGCGCATCGTTCGCCTCGATCATCTAAACAATGCGCCATCAGGACAATCGTGATCATTCGCTCACGATCGGCCGCGAGTGACAGAATGCTCACCTGTCCACGTCGCGCGCCCTTTGCTAGTGTCGAGCGGCATGCCAAGCGACGGCCCTCTGGCGCGAAAGCGCTCGACGCTTATCCAAACCATGCCGAGTATCGAAGTGCACCGATCGTGAAATCCCCGTGGCCCCACTCGAAACCGGTTCAGTTCCCGGGTAGCCAAGGACAAAGGCACTTGCTATCGCGGTGCTCGGTGGCGATTCGACTGTGCTTCCCTCAAGAACAGTTGGTAGCGATGCAAGTTCATCTCAGCTCGTCACAGCGCATGGAACGATAGCGAAATGGTCGAGTACCAGGTATCGGTCGAGCCCAACACGGGCACCATCGGGATACGCGATGGCGAGACCGTGATGGGTGGCGCCGAACGCCAGGGATATTGGTGGCCGACCGTGTGCGGTGGACTCGGCCAGTGCCGAGTCTGCGTCATGGAAGTCGTGGCTGGCGAGTCCAGCTTGTCGCCACCAGACGAGCGCGAAAAGCAAGCGATTCTGTCTACCTTCGGTAGTCAGCTCCGACAGGGACGGCCGTTGCGCCAAGCCTGTCGGGCGAAGGTTACAGGCGAGGGCGTCGGCGTCTTCAAGCGCGGAGTTCGGCCCGCCGTCGATCGGTAACCCTTGGACTAGTGGCGTGTACGACCAGTGCTCGTACAGCGATCACCCGTCACCGCGCAGCAGCGGCGCACCGTGAGCGCAAGTCATTTCAATGTTTGTGTATCACAATGTCACTCGGGCATGCCACCGGCGAACCTCATAACACCAGCGTCGGCACCCGTGGCGAGTGAATCACTCGGATGCGTTCGACATGAACCAATCGGCGACATTGGCGAATTCCACCATCATGTCGAACACCACCTGCCGACAGGTCGTCCTACCGCCCATCAGGCCGACAGCCTGGCCGATGGGCTGGATCATCATGTCGCTTGCCGGCCAGCCTGATTCGGCAGCTCGCCCCATCCGCTTGTAGGCCTCCGCCGTGGCAAGTGCTTGTAGCGGCATTGGCAGTGGCTTGGGGGCGCCCGGGCTTTCCCATGCGTCGGTCCATGCGGTTTTGAGCATCCGCGAGGGTTTGCCCGAAAAGTTCCTGGATCGGACGGTGTCGGAGGACGTTGCAGCGTATAGCTTTTCCTGTGCAGCCGGGGCAGTCTCCGCCTCCTCGGTACCGAGCCACACCGAGCCCGTCCAGATCGCTTCGGCCCCCAAGGCCAAGGTCGCCGCAAGCTGTCGACCACAGGCCACGCCGCCACCGCCGATGACCGGGATCGGAGCAACGGCATCCACGACTTGGGGGATTAGCGTCATAGTCGAGATCTCACCACAGTGGCCCGCGGCCTCACCGCCGATGGCGACCACCGCGTCGACGCCACCAGCTTTGTGCTTGATGGCCTGGTTCGGCCTACCGCAAAGAGCCGCCACCGGAATGCTTCTTGCATGACATATGTCGATGATGTCCTTGGACGGCGTGCCCAGTCCGCTTGCGAAAAACCCGATCCGGTGTTTGTTGACGCTGAGTTCAATCTGCTCCATAAACCAATCGCCGGAGAACCTGTACGCGTCGGTCATCACATCCTCGCCCGGCGGAAGCTCTGGAATCCCCCCTTTGACCAATAAGTCGTCAATAAACTTTCGGATTTCGTCGGGGATCATTTCCAGCAGGGTGTCGAGATCCGGCGCCTGCTTCAAATCGTCTGGTAGCTGAGGAATGACGTAGTCGAGCCCATACGGCCTCTCGGTGTGCTCGTCCAGCCAGCTGAGTTCGATCTCCAATTGCTCTGGGGTGTACATCCCGGCGCCGAACACACCCAAGCCACCGGAATTCGTCACGGCCGCAACCACGTCGCGGCAGTGACTGAACGCTAAGATCGGCAGTTCGATGTCCAGCATCTGAGTAATTCGCGTTTGCATTGCACTCTCTGTATTCCCTGTCACCGCACCTCGTCTGAAACTGGCCAGCTCAAGTTGGGGCAGCGACGATGGTTGGTCTAGTGGCCGGTGTAGTTGCCGCGCCGCTTTTCTTTCGCGGCGGCGATGGCTTCTGGGAAATCGTCGCTCAACACCGTGAAGACTTCCTCGGCGAAGGCGAGGCTGAAGACTTCGGCCGAGCGCGCCTTCATCATGTTGTTGAGCGATCGTTTCGTCCCCTGCACTGCCAATGGCGGCAATGACGCGAACTTCTCTGCCCACTTACGTGCGGCAGGCAGCGTATCCTCGGGTTGCTCAACTAGCTCGGAGACCACCCCAAGGCGGTAAGCGTCTTCAGCCAAGAATCGATCGCCGGTCATCAAATAACGCTTCGCCGTCATCATCCCTGCGGCTACCGGCCAACTCAGACAACCGCCATCCCCGGCAACAATGCCGACTGGGACGTGTGGGTCCAGAATGAAAGCCGACCGCGCAGCCACGATGAGGTCGCAGGCCATGATCAGGCTCGCCGACCCCCCTGCCGCGGGTCCCTGCACTGCAGCGACCACCGGAAAGTCGAGGTTGATAACCCCCTCGATGATCTTTTTGGCGTCCACACAGCCGCGGATCATCGTGTCGCGGTCGAGGTGCGCGTGATTCAAATAGTCGAAATCTCCTCCGGCACTGAAGATGGGGCCGGTCGCACCGAGCACTGCGGCACGCAAACCAGAACTGCGAAGCTCGTAGAAGATCTTGGCGAGTTCAGCATGCGTCTGCGCCGTCCACTTGTTCATGGACTCCGGTCGAACGAACATGATCTCGGCGATATCACCGTCGACCGTCAACTCGACAAACTCCCCCATCACATCCTCCAAAAGGCCGCAGCACTCATCCACTTGATTCGACTGCCGCTCAGCTCAACCGTCAATCGTGAGCATTCGCCCACACAACCGAATGCGCGGAGCGGCGAAGGGTGGCGAATGCTCACCATTGACGGTGTTGGGTGGGCGCTGCAGACTCAGGCCGTATTGAAAGGAAGAAGTGATTGTCACGTAGGGAGCTGGCGTACGGTTCCGCCGCTCAGCGGCGAAAGAATCAGCGGGAGTTGTCCGGCGGCAACCAGGCACTCAATCACGCACTCAATGAGGGATGAAGAGTGGACATGACCGACACTGCGAGCCGTGCGATCCCTGTTGAATACACGCCGGATCAGTTACCGACTTATCAGGATGCACTGGCGAAGAACAGCGTAGGTACCGTTCCGGCACAGTTTCACCTCGAAAATACACTTCACCTCGGAGTCGCAGATATCTCGCGTGACCGCTACCTGTCGGCAGAATTCCATCAGCAAGAAGTGAACAGAATGTGGAAGCGGGTGTGGCAATTCGCCTGCTTCGAAGATGACGTTCCCAACGTCGGTGATCACATCATCTATGAGATCGCCGGCATCTCGGTGATCGTCTCCAGGTCGGCACCTGGAGAGTTGTCAGCCTTTTACAACGCGTGCCTGCACCGGGGTGCGGCCCTCGCTGAGACCGCGGGGAGCACACGAGAATTCATGTGCGCCTACCACGGCTGGCGATACGGCCTGGATGGAACACTGACCCATGTTCCGGCGAACTGGGATTTCCCGACCACGTGCCCCGGCAAGGACGCGATTTCCCCCGTACGCGTCGACACCGCCGTGGGCATGGTCTTCATCAACATGGACCCGGCCGCGCCACCCCTAGAGGAGTACCTGGCTCCGCTGCCCGAGCACTTTGCCATCTACCCGCCGATGAACACGCGCAAGCGCAGTGCCTGGGTGCGCAAGATCGTCCCGGTGAATTGGAAGGCAGCGCAGGAAGCATTCATGGAGGGTTACCACCTCCCGACCACCCATCCCCAATTCGCCGACGCCACCATGGGGTACGAGATGCAATACGACGGTCTCGGCCGACACGTAACGCGACTGATGACCGCGCAATTGGTTCCCAACTTCATCCACGGTCCCGATGTATCCGAACAAGAACTCCTCGATTACTACACCGAGCCGATGGGTCTGCCCAGAATCCCTGTCCCCGAGGGGACCACGGCACGGGCCGTGCTAGCCGATTTCGTGCGCGACATGATGGGTGCCGCCGGCCTGGACTTCTCGACCAAGAGTGATCCCGAAGTCCTAGACTCACCGCTGTATTTCGTGTTTCCCAACATCGTCATCTGGGGCGGCTACGCACTTCCGTGGATCTACCGCTTCCGCCCGAACGGCAGCGACCCAACCACGGCGATCATGGAAGTCTTTCAGCTGGATGTCATCTCCGAAACCGAGGAGCGTACCCACGTAGACCTGAAAGACCTCGGAGATGCCCCGTTCTCTTCGGCAGCCGAACTGGGCGTGTTCGGGCCGGTCCTCGACCAGGATTACGCCAATTTGGCCCGGCAGAGAATAGGGTTCGGCAGCGGTCCGACAGACAATCTGCGCTTCTCCCGGTATCAGGAGAGTCTCATCCGTTTCCAGCACCACACACTCGATACCTACCTTGCATCGAGCCCGTGACGCTCCAGCGGGAAGTTCAAATTCCTGCAGCACAATGAGATTGGGCTATAAGAGCCTGGGCTACAAGAGCTGATCGGAGAAACGAATGAGTACCCATGCGCCGCCCGAAAGCGCGGACTTCGTCGTGATAGGAGCCAGTCCTGGTGGGCTGACCGCAGCGTTGGCCGCACGGTCTCATGGCCTGGATGTCGTCGTGGTCGAAAAGAGCCAATACGTCGGCGGCACGTCCGCGCTGTCCTTCGGCGGAATGTGGCTACCGGCCAATCCTCTGTTGGCCGAAGACGGACATCAGGACTCGGTGGAAGACGCGTTGCAGTATATGGCTGCCACGGTGGTCGACGGCGGTCCAGCGGCCACGCCGGCCCGTCAGGAAGCCTACGTACGTGGCGGCATTCGCGCCCTGACCTTCCTGCGGGGCCAGGGGTTGAAGTACGTGCGAGTGGAGAACTATCCCGACTACTACGCCGAGAATCGCGGCGGCATGGACTGGCCAGGGCGCGTGGTGAACGCCAAGGCGTTCGACGCCCGCCACCTCGGGGACGCCCGAGACTGGGTGCAGCCTCGCGAACCACTCCCGATGGGATTTATTGTCGATTCACCAGAAGTTCTGTTCGATATCCAGATGATAAGTCGGACCTGGCGCGCTCGACGCGCGGCGGCAAGACTCGCAATCACGTCGGCGATCAAGCGCGCCAGCGGTTTTCAGCCCCTGCTGTTTGGCGCCGCTCATGTCGGCCAGTTATTGTATGCAGCACTGCGAGCGGGTGTACCCATCCACCGGCACACCGGTATCTCCTCACTTGAAACTGACGGCTCGCGGGTCATGGCAGTCAACGTCGAGTCGGGCGAGGCGATCCACCGCATCGTCGCTCGCCGGGGTGTGCTGCTTAGCTGCGGAGGCTACGCACACAACAAGACCCTACGGGAGAAATACGGGCCCCACGGGGTCAGCAATAACTGGTCGGCCACGGTCCCCACCGACACCGGCGCCGGCCACAACGCGGCCTGCGACATCGGTGCGGCCACTGCGCTCACCGACGCCTACTACTGGAATGCGATGGCGCTATTCCCCGGCGGGAAGGCAGGGTTCGGTGGAGCTCACCCCGACGCCGTTATCATCCACCCCGAACTTCACCTACCCCACTCGATCCTTGTCGACCAAGCGGGTAACCGCTACGTAAACGAGTCGGTGAACTACATGGAGCTCGGCAATAGCATGGTCGAACACAACGCCACCACGCCCGCGGTCCCAAGTTGGATCATCATCGACCGCCGTCACCGCGACCGGTACATGTTCAGCTACGCCATGCCCAGGATGACCCCCAAACAGTGGCTGCGCAACGGAAGTATGCACAAAGCTAGGACTCTGCACGAGCTAGCCAAGGCCACAGGAATCGACAGCACCACCCTCATCGCCACTGTCAACCGATTCAACGCCCTAGCAGAAACAGGGGAAGACACCGATTTTGGCCGTGGCAGTAGCGCATTCAATCGAATGTTCTCCGACCCCACCGCCGGCCCCAACACCTGCCTGGGCACCATCGCGGAGCCGCCCTTCTATGCCGTTGCCCTCTATCCTGGCGACGTCGGATGCGCCGGAGGCCTGCTCACCGACGAACACGCGCGCGTCCTACGCGAAGACCACACACCCATCGAGGGTCTCTACGCGTGCGGCACCACCGCGGCCAGCGCCCTGGGCCGACAATACGTTGGCGCTGGCATATCACTGGGCCAGGCGCTGGCCTTCGGCTACATCGCCGCCGAACATGTAGCCATCAGTCAACCTCCAAGCTAGCAAATTCGCCGGTTGACGCCTTGCCAATAGGGCTCTCGCAGTAGATGTTTGAGTATCTTGCCGCTCGGGTTGCGGGGCAGCGCATCGATGAAGTCAACTGATTTCGGTACCTTGTATCCCGCGAGGTACTCACGCGCAAAGGCAATGACCTCTGACTCGGATGGTCCATTTCCAACCTGCACTACCATCGCCTTGACCGCTTCCCCCCATATCGGGTCCGGGACACCGATCACCGCCACATCGCCGATGCTGGGATGATTCATCAAGACATTCTCGATCTCGGCCGGATATACGTTCTCACCGCCGGTGACGATCATGTCCTTGACCCTGTCGAACAGGAACACGTAACCATCGTCGTCGACGTACCCGGCATCACCCGTCTTGAGCCATCCCTCAGGTGTGACGGTCGCTATCGTGGCCGTGGGATTGTTCCAATACCCGAGCATGTTCTTACGTGAGCGAGTCCACAGCTCGCCGGTCATTCCGGTCGGCACGTCCTCGCCATTGACATCCACGATCCGCATCTCAACCCACGGATAGGGCCTGCCACACGAACGCAGCAGTGCCGGGAGATGCTTCGGATCATGGTCCTTTCCGGCAAGTTCGATGATCGCGCCGGTGGTTTCCGTCATCCCGTACACCTGGATGAATTCGCAGTCGAACCGGTCCATCGCACGGACAAGCACATCATCACTGATCGGGGACGCTCCATAGACGATCGCGCGCAGCGTAGACACATCGGCTTCATCGATACCTTGGGTGGTCAAGAGCGCCTGGATGACCGCCGGAACCAACAGAATGTTCGTGATCTTATGCCGCACAATCGAGTTCAAAATCTCTGCGGAGTCGACATCGCGCAGGATCAGGGTGGGACAGCCGATGTACAACCCGACGACCGCCCAACCCGCACCAGCGATATGAAATAGCGGCAGCGCGGCGAGGCTGACGCTGTCGGCGTCGAACCTCCATTGCTTGGAAAGCTCATCCATGGGCCCGAGCAGGTTGTCGTTGGACAACATGACTCCCTTTGGCAGTCCGGTTGTCCCCGATGTATACAGCTGAAACGAGACGTCATCCGGGCCGGTGACGACGCCGGTGTCCTCATCGCGGCAGTCGGCAATCCAGTCGGTGAAGTCAGTCCAGTCGTCGTGATCGCCGACCGCGATAACGGTTTTCACCTCGGCGAGTTGGTCTCGAATCGCTTCGATATGCGTAAAGAACTCGGACCCCACCACTACTAACGACGCCTTGGCGTCCTGGATGATCTGCAGCATCTCGGGCGGTGCCAACCGCCAGTTGACGGCAACGCAGACCGCGCCAAGTTTGGCAAGACCGAACAATACATAGAAATACTCGGGACCGTTCTTGTCGATGAACGCCACGCGGTCGCCAAAGCCGATACCCGCCGCCCTGAACGCCTGAGATGCACGATTCGAGCGCTCGTGAAGTTGCGCATAACTGATGCTCCGATCGCCAATGTGTAAGGCGACCGCCCCCGGCCGTTGTGCTCCGTGAACGCGCACGATATCTGCGAGGCCCGTGATCTCGAAGGCGCCCATCAGAAACCGCGACTCGCAACTTCGAGCGTGGCTCCCCCAGCGGTGGCAAGGTCCCGCATCCGACACGAACTAGAAGTCATTATTAGATTCGACTGTTGTCCGCGGCGGCAGTCAATTGTGAGCATTCGCCCGCGCGACGGCCACCGCTCGCGTGTGCGTGGCACGCCCAAGGCGACTTCGGCGCGGAGTTCCACGCGGATGATATTTGGGCGCGCGTGTTTCTTGTCGGTCGTTGTCGGAGCGATCGCGACGCAAAAATCAAGATCACTCGACTAGCGTTTCTTTGCTAACGGTCTCCTCACGAAGAATGAGGCCGTCAGCGTCGCCCAGTCCCCGCCACGAGGCAGAAGGCCATCCCCAGAGTCCGCCACCTGGTAAATCTGGTAGACGACGTGCTGCGCTGAACCGCCGACACGCGCTGTACCAGCCGATATTGACATTTGCTGCAGCCTCTTGGACCATGAAAATCCGACACCGTCTGATGGGAGCGGCTCGCTTGAAACGAACTTCGGACGACTCGTCTTCGGAGGCGGAGGCGCTCACGAAGGCCAAGCGCCCATCGTCCCCGCCACCCCTGACCGCTCGTCAACTTGAGGTTCTCCAGTACATCGAGCGCTTCAGTCGGGAACATGAATTCCCGCCTTCAGGCCGCGAAGTTGCCAAAGCATGTGGTCTCGGAAGTCCCTCCGGAGCACATCGGATGATCTGCACCCTCGAACGCAAGGGATATCTCACAAGGAGCCCGGGGCGCAGCCGCGGGCTGTCGCTGGTATCGAACGAGTTCGACGGCTCGTCGCTTAGCCCAATCGAGTCCGAATTGCTCGCGACAGTCCTCCTCGAGCCGCACCGAAGGATTCGAGATGCCGCGCTCGCCATGGCCGCAAGCATCTCTGACAGGGCAGTACGATCAACGTTGATCGAAGAAGCGGCAGCACGCAATGAGCGCCTCGTGTCGTTGGACACTGAAGAACGACTGCGTCTGGACGCGGCGATTGTCAGGCGCAAGTTCAGTGAGCTTCCAGACAACGTCCAAATTCTCCAGCTTCCGGTGGCCGCTGTGAGGCATAGCTGGGCCGATTTCGTCGTTTCGAGTTTCATCCAGAACCGCGTACAGACCAATGTTTATCGCGAACTCGACCAGCTTCGTGAATTCCGCAACGTGGGCTTCTGGCGAGACATAGATATATGCACGAAGTTCGGCAGCCAGGTGGAGATCTGGCTCGACGCGGTCCTCGCCTCGGACGACTTCGACCGCCAGCCGTTGGGTGTGCGAGTGCGTGAATTGGGCCGGCGAATGATGAAGGCTTCTGCGACCTTCGAGGAGACCGTGGGTCTTCCGCCAGGATTTGTCGCCGATCTCAGTCACGAAGCCTTCAGGGCTAAGCAAATAGTCGAGCTCTGTGGGGCCGATTTCCTGGGGTAACTGCCAGCGCGGTCACTCCCCGCGCGAACGGTCTTCCCAGCCAGCAGCGCTAGTCCACGCGTGATGCAGCGCTAGTCCACGCGTGATACCGCCACCTCTAGGATGCCGTCACCGATTCGAGCACGCCTACCGACGAGCTCATCGGTTTGCGCGCTCTCGGCGATATCCGGATCGTCCGTCTGCGCGATAGTGCGATGGCCGCTGTCGTAGTCGATGAGAGCCAGAGTCCGAGGGGCTGGACCCTGAGGGTCGACCACAGTGTAGGCACTCACGACCCCCGAGCCATCTGCCTGATTCGTCACAGCACGTATCGATGCACTGTCCGCCGATGCGCTCACATCGAGGAATTCGAAGCCGTCGCGGGGCGGTTCGGCGCCCCACACGGTCGCGCCCTGCTTGCCGAGGGCTCCAGACACACACGTCAGTAGCGCGGCGCGGCCTTCGCCCTCCCGAAGCCGCTGGGCGGTTTGCCCGATGGAATGCAAATAGTAGTTGTTCCACGGGCCACCCGCGAACGGCATCCCGCCGGTCACCGTCAGGCGCTCGTCGTGCGGCAGTCCGAACGCATCGGCGAATAGTTGTACGGCGATCGGAAAGCACGAATACAGGTCGATCAGATCAACGCTGTCCATCGCCGACGCCAAGCGATTCATGGTCGCGTCGGCAATAACGTCTACACCTGCCGACCGGCTGATGTCGGGCCGAGTTGAGACATGTTCGAGCGCATTGGATTCGACCATCGCCCACGGAAACACCGGTGCGGCCGTCACACCCGCCGATGAAGCGACCTTCGATGAGGACAACAACAGGGCGGTCGCCTGGTCAACGTGCAGGAAGGAGCAGTGTCTGACGGTGTAGGGGAATGCGAACATTCGATTGCTTTCGGTCGCATCGCGGATTTCCCAGCGCTGCAATGCATTTTGGTGCCACGCATGGGGGTTTAGCGCCGCTTTTGCGCTGAAGCCCGAGAGCAGATCACTGATATTGTCGCGGCTCTGCTCAATGCTCCAGCACCGCCGTCGCCGATACGCAGCCTCCATGAGCGCGTAGAACACGCCGGGGTCTGTACCCAGCACTTCACGCTCCTCTGTTCGGATCGGCGACTCGTGCGGCTTGATGATTTCGTCTGGGAGCGTCGATTGCTGATCGTTGGCCAACTCAACGTTCGCTTTTCGGGCGGTTCGGAGTCGGTGGCCGGCCTCGCCCCCGACGATCAGCGCAGCATCGATCTCACCGCGCGCGATGCCCTGTGCCGCGTCAGCGATAACCGATTGTTGCAGGACGCCGACTTCGGAGACGATGATTTTTGCCGACGGTGCACCGATTGCTCGAGCGATTGCGCGACCAGGATCTCGATACTCCCATCGGCCTCGTGGAATGTAGACGCGCTCCACCTTGCCCAGAAGGCCTGGGGCGCCGCAGTTCTCCCCCGCCCTCTCGGCTGCTTCAATCATCAGCAGCAACGGCTCGCGAGCTGTAAGAGGATCATCCTCGCGTTGCATCACAAGTCCGACGCCGTATAACGCAGGCAGGTCTGAAGTTGCCATCGCGGTCTCCGTCTAGGTCCCGGTGAAGTTTGGAGGCCGCTTTTCGACGAACGCCCGTGCTCCTTCTCGGGCATCTGCCGATCGCTGGATCGCGGCGTTCGCCCGGGCCTCGACAGCAAATGCTTCGGAAAGCGGGACACCGCTGCAACTCGTTGCGATCACCTCGCTCGCCAACCGAACCGCAAGTGGTCCGTTGGCCGCGATGCGTTCCGCCATGGCGGTCGCGTGGTCCAGGACCATGCCCTCAGGCACGACGGCATTGAGGAAACCGACGTTGCAAGCCCGCTCGGCGTTGATCGGTTCGCCAGTGAGAATGATCTCCTTGGCGATCGCCGAAGGGATCTGTCGGGGCAACCGAACAAGTGAGCCCGCCGCGGGGAGAAGCCCGCGCCTCACCTCGGGAAGGCCGAACGTCGCATGTGTGGCGGCAATCCTCAAGTCCGCCGCGATGGCGAGTTCCATGCCGCCTCCGAGGCAGCTCCCGTTGATCGCCGCGATCAGCGGCTTACCGAGGTCGAAGCCCTTCAGGAAGACGCTCTTCATCAGTGACCCGTCCGACACGATGCTCTCATCCCATTCGTCTTCTGGGAGCCGAGCACCGGAGAACAGGGGAAGCAGCAATGACAGGTCGCCCCCGCTGCTGAACGCCTTCGTGCCTGCGCCCGTGACGATCGCGACCTTGACATCGCTGTCGTCGCGCACCCGCCGCCAGGCCTGCGCCGTGCGAACGATCATCTCGGGAGTCAGCGCGTTGTGGCGGGACGGACGGTTGAACCGGACCAGCAGGATGCCGCCGCTAACAGTGATCTCCACATCGCTGCTCTCCGACTTCGCGACGCCGCCTTTCATCTGATCACGCCCCGTTTCGCGACTTGAGCGCGTCCCACGTCGCGGCCGACACACCCGCCTGGCGCAGTTCGAACTTTCGAATCCTCTCGGTCAGTGTCATCGGCATCTCGGCTCGCACTTCGATGTACCGCGGAACTGCGAAGCTCGGCATCTTGGGCTTCAGGTACTCGTACAGTTCGGCGGGTTCGAGCGCGGCATCCGGGTGCGGCTCGACGGCGACCATCACCTCATCCTCCGAACCGCTATCGGACGGCACCCCGTAAGCCGCCGCGTAGCGGACCGCAGGATGCGAGAGCACCGCTGATTCCACTTCGAACGAAGAGATGTTCTCGCCCCGCCGCCGCATCATGTCCTTGAGACGGTCGACGAAGTAGTACATGCCGTCCTCGTCACGGCGCAGGACATCGCCGGTGTGAAACCACCCGTCTCTCCGGGCTTCCAACGACTCGATCGGCATATCCAGATAGCCGGCGTTGAGTTCCCACGGCTCGCCGCGAATGATGAGTTCGCCAGGCTCTCCGGGCGGAACCTCGTTACCGAATTTATCGACAAGTCGAATGTCCTCCGGCCGATGCGCTCGGCCGCAACTGGTGTGGTTCTCGTTGGTCACCTCGTAGTGCGTCTTCGATGCACACGCAATCCGAATCTCTGTCATCGAGTAGACGGTGAAGACCTTGACCCCGAAACGTTCCTTGAAGTCATCGATGTCGGGCAGAACGGGCGCCATCGAGACGCTCGCCAATGGGTTTGCTGCGTCGTCGGGTTGGCGAGGCATGTGGTGCACGAAATTCGCCATTGCGCCGACCAGCGTGGTGTACGTGCAGCCGTAGGTTCTTATGTCGCTAAGCCACTCGTCGGTCTTGAAGCCGGCCCGCGTACAAAGCGACGTGCCCAGGTACGCCGCCGTATACAAAGGCAATTTACCCGAAATATGACACGGGTTGTAGGGCGCGTATTCGCAATTTCCCCGCACATCATGAGGAACGACTTCGGCCTCGACGTAGCCTCGCCACTGTCGCCACGGCTGCATAACCCCTTTGCTGCGTCCCGTGGTGCCGGACGTATAAATGATCGACGCGATGTCGCATTGCTGCCCCAGATGGGGACCAGAGGTTTTGCCGGGGTCACCGAGGAATTCCGGAAGCGAGACAACCCGCTGCCCCCGCCTGCTCGGAGGCAGATCAGCAGGACCGTTTGTGACGACCAGGGTTTCCAGTTCGTGGAGTTTTTCCAACGACTCCCACTGAGCCCAGAATCGCCAGTCGATGACTGCGACACGCGCCCTGGTGTTGGTGATGATCCATTCGAGCCAGTCGCCCCGAAAAGCGTGATTCACCGCGACCTCGATCGCCCCGCGGTAAGCCGAACCCACCCAGCCGAGAGCACCGTCGATGCCCGCCAGAAGCATCGTGAGTACGGTGTCGCCGGGTTCCACCCCGGCGGATTCCAATGCGTCAGACCACCTTCTGGCCTGTGAGTCGAGGTCAGCCCAGCTGCACGGCGGGCCCTCGACAGGGCTGATCGCGATAGAGTCCGCCTGCTTCTCGCACTGGTGCACAATCAGATTCGGCAGCGTGTACTGCACTGGGGTCATCCTTCCTAACAGCATGTGACAGTCGTACGCTCATGCGCCCGCCGCGAACTTTCGACGACGTCGCGCGTACCCAATCAGCGCCTGGGGCATCGACATTGTCGCGGGAGCATTGGGCCTTTCCCATGCCACGGAGGGCAGTCCCGAACTACGAAGTCCGCGGAACGACTTGGGGAGCCCACGGTCCGTGTGCTCGGTCCAGATGTTCATCGTGTCGGGACGTTGAATGTGGTCTCGGCGACATCAGCGTCGAACGTCAGATCGGTGAACTCGCCCATCAGTCCTCCAACGCGGCGCAACATCCATCGATTCGACTCCCACGGGAGACAGTCGTCAATCGTGAGCATCCGCCCGCAGGGGTGAAGGCGGCGATGACCAGTGGGGCGAGGGCACATCAAGAGGGGCCGGTGCAGGTTGTAGCGGCGATGATTGACAACACGAATAGGGCTGAGCGACTACGCGACTACGCGACTACGGTTCCACACCACACCGAGCGCTGAGCGACGCGCGTCGGTTAGCCTGCGAGACCGGGCGCGAGGCCTGGCTGTTGTCCATGCGGAACGCCATCTATATCGGTACTTGGCGGCGGTATGGGCACCATGTCGCCCTCGTTTGGAGCCGGAATCGGCGCTTGGGCCATCGGTGGGGCGACAGGCATCGGAGGCGACTCGATCGGTAAGGGGGGAAGAGAAATCTGACCTACGCACATCGCCGAGCAGGCCGCGGGTCCAGGGAGGTGTTGGGCCGCCCAGGCATCGGCTAACCGTTGATCTTGGTCGAGTTCCGCCAGTGCTGCGTCAAGAGATAACGCCGGCGCTCGCGACCACATGTCAACGTTCGGTGTGACTCGAGACTCGACGTCTGGACCGTTCATTGAAGCGAAACCGTCTGGCGACCGCACGGGCGGTGCAGGATTCATCGGCGGCTCGCGATCGGCTGTACCGATGGCCGGAGACCCGGACTTTCGCTCAAAAGGTGGACTTTTTGGTGTCGCTCGCGGAAGCTGCAGGGTTGCCTCGCCCTGCGGTGTCGACTCGCCGCGACCTACAAAAATTGCAGACCCCGCCCAGGCGGCGGCCACGCCGACCATAACGGCGCATCCGAATGCCTGAGTTCGCGCCGCACGCGACATCCACTGCCAAACTGAGACGTCGCCGGCGATCGTGCCGACGCATGGTTTGAGGCCCTGGGGTCGTTGCCTAGAGTTGGACATCCGGTAACGCCGCGCGGAGAAACCTTCGCGCGCTCCAGACGCTCGTCCGGCCAGCGACTGCCTCGGCATTGCATGACGCGGCTTCGCCGATGCGTTTGCCGCTCGGACGCGCCTTCCTGCTTTCCCGACCGTCGTCTCGTGGGGTTCCACGGAAGCAGTCTGCGTCCACAGATTGACCGAAGTCAAACACTGATCTGACCTCTGCGCGGCATTGAACATGACGAGTCGTCGGGGCACAACCTCAGCATCGCATGGATGGAGACATAGCCGATCGACCGTCCGTGACGCACTCTGAACTTCGACTTCCATTGTTTCACAGCCATATTCGGAGTTCTACCTCGGCGCCTACTGGGTCCGTACCGGTCGCGCTTCGTGCGCATGCGGTAAGTGGCCCTATCGCCCCGTACGGCATAAACCATCTGCAATTGCGTGGCACGGATGTGTATCGCCCAGGAACAAATGCTCACAATTGACTCACCCACCAAGGCGGCGCGACGATTCAATTCAAGGCTGGCGAGCGGGTATTGCCGCGCTTCGGTCGATCCTGACCTGAGAATGGAGACTCCACCGTGCCCATGCTTGAA
>JBIQHU010000108.1:0-19058 GCA_044508395.1 Mycobacterium sp.
CATTGATCCGCGTCGTGCTGGCTGAGGTCGTGCACCGACGCATGACCAAGACCCATCAGTGCCGAGTCGATGCCGCCGCGCAGCACGTCGAGCACATTCTCGACGCCGGCCTGCCCATTGGCGGCCAGGCCCCAGAGATAGGCGCGTCCGACCATGACCGCACGTGCGCCCAGCGCCACGGCCTTGACCACGTCGCTGCCGCGCCGGACGCCTCCGTCGAGCAGCACCTCGACGTCGTTGCCGACCGCCTCGACGATCGCGGGCAGCGCCCGAATCGACGCAGGTGTGCCGTCCAGGTTGTTGCCACCGTGGTTCGACACGGAAATGGCCGAAACACCGGCATCCACAGCACGTTTGGCGTCGTCGACGCGCATCACGCCCTTCAGCATGAAGGGTCCGCCCCACAGCTCACGCAGCCAGGCGATGTCCTCCCAGGTCGGCGGAGGGGTTCCCATCCACTCGCCGTACGCCGCGAAGAACGGCGGACCGGCTTCGCCGCGCGCGGCCTGGTTGGGTACGCGCAGGTTCGGCGGACGCATGGTCTTGCTCCACTGCCACATCCACCCGGGCCTGCTCAGCCCCGTCGGCAGCATCCGCACGGTCGTGCGCAGGTTCATCTCCTCGGGGATCTTCGGGCTGCCCCAGTCGCGTCCGTGCGAGAAGCTCCAGTCGGTGGTCACGATCAGGCCAACGGCGCCCGCCGCTCGCGCACGCTCGACCCGCGCGGCGATCGCGTCGCGGCCACCGAGCCAGTACACCTGGAAGAAGAGTTTCGGGTTGGCGGCGATGACCTCTTCGATCGGCTTGCTGGCGAACGAGGACAGACCCATGGCGGTGCCCCGCGCAGCGGCGGCCCGCGCGACGGCGACCTCCCCGTCGGGGTGGACCGCCTGCACGCCCGTCGGCGATATCACGACGGGAAGCGAAATATCCTGGCCCATAACGGTTGTCGCAAGGTCTCGCTTTTCCGTCGCTCCGATGACGTGTGGGGCGAAGCCCAGCTCGGAGAATGCGTCGACGTTATCGGCGACGGTCACGCCGCGCTCGCTGGCCGCCAGCAGCGCGGAGTACACCGGCTTGGGCAGGCGCCGCTTGGCCCGCTCCTGGGCGGCGGCGACGGTTTCGAACCAGATATCGGCCATGGAACTACACCGGGCTTTCGTTACAGAGCCGCGCAGGCGGTTTGGTCAGCAGCTTGAGCATGACCGGCTGGCTGCGCGAGTGATCAACACTGGACTTGGGTTTGACGCGGTCGCGGGCAAGCGCCGGAGCGCCGTAGCCCTCGACGCATTCCGGGTCCGGACCGTCCATCGGAAGACCGGTGAAGAACTTGGCCGCCATGCAGCCGCCGCGGCAGCTGTCGTAATGCCCACAGCTGCTGCACGCTCCGGCGGACTGCGGCTCGCGCAACTCGCGGAATAGCGGGGCGTTCTTCCAGATGTTGTCAAAACCGTTGTCGGTAAGGATGTTTCCGGCGAGGAAGCGGTCGTGGATGGCGAACGGGCACGCGTAGACGTCGCCGACCGGGTCGATCAGGCAGACCACTCGTCCCGCACCGCACAGATTCAGACCCGCCAGCGCGCCGGGCTCGCCGAGGCCGGACAGGTGGAAGAACGAGTCGCCGGTGAGGACGCCGTCGCCCTTGGCCACCAACCAGTCATACAGCTGCACCTGCTGTTCCGAGGTGGGGTGCAGGTCGTCCCATACGTCCGCGCCACGACCCGAGGGCCGGAGTCGGGTGATCCGCAGGGTGGCGCCGTAACGCGCGGCCAGAGCAGCGAAGTCGTCGAGCTGGTCGACATTCTCGCGAGTCACCACGACGGAGATCTTGGCGTCCCTGAAGCCCGCCTCAGCGAGGTTCTCCAACGCGCGGATCGCCACGTCGAACGAGCCCGCCCCCCTGACGGCGTCGTTGACCTCCGCGGTCGCGCCGTCCAGCGAGATCTGGACGTCGACATAGTCGCTGGCCGCGAGGCGCGCGGCCACCTCGGCGGTGATGCGCACGCCGTTGGTGGAGAACTTGACCCCGACATGGTGGGCGGTGGCGTAGTCGACGAGCTCCCAAAAGTCCGACCGCACAGTCGGTTCGCCGCCGCCGATGTTCACGTAGAACACCTGCATGTGTTCGAGCTCGTCGATGATGTCCTTGCACTGCTGCGTGGTCAGCTCGCGCGGATCGCGCCTACCCGACGAGGACAGGCAGTGCACGCACGCGAGGTTGCACGCGTAGGTGAGCTCCCATGTCAGGCAGATGGGCGCATCCAGCCCGTGCTCGAACTGCTCGATCAGCCGTGGAACAGGTTGTACGGATGTCATTGCAGCACCAACATTTTCGATTGAGCGAGCACGCCGAGCGCGTGCAGGTATGGGGCCTGCTGTGCGTCGTCGACTCCGGCGGCGCGGCAGGCGGACCGGACGTCGGGGTGGTCAGCAAGCGACTTGACCACCTCGACGATCGTCCGGTTCTTCAAAAACGACAGCTTGCGCGTACCGAAGTGGTACAGCAGCGCGCCGAACGGCTCGGGCCGAACGGCCACCTGATGGTGAAGCCGCCAGCTGAGGTCGGGATCGAACGTCGTCACGTTCCCGTCCTCAGCCGCAGACGAGGTCACGGTCAGTAGACCCCGCACATCCCGTCGATCGACACCTCTTCGACGAGGGTCTCGGTGACGAGCTCATTGTCTGACGACGCCGCCACGGCGGCCTCTGCTGTCTGATTCGGCTCCACTACCCGCACCTTTCCTTCACGGAATCTCGACAAATTGTGATCGAGGTCGCAATAATATGGCATCGAGTGCCAGAATGAAAAGCCGGGGCCGGAAAAGGAGCGCACGTGGACCCAGATTCCGAGCATCGCGTCGGCCGGCGGCGGTCCACGAGCTGGGACCACATCAGCAATGTGGCACTCGAGTTGTTTGCCGCCCGCGGCTTCGAGGACGTGAGCGTCGACGACGTCGCCGAGGCAGCGGGCATCGCGCGGCGCACGCTGTTCCGGTACTACCCGTCCAAGAACGCATTGCCCTGGGGCGACTTCGAGGCCCACCTGGCCCACATGCGCGACCTGTTCGCCGACCTCGACCCCGAGGTGGGGATCGACGCCGGGTTGCGCACGGCGCTGGTGGCGTTCAATACCTTTGACGATGCCGAGACGGCACGACACCGACAGCGGATGCGGGTGATCCTCCACTCCGCGGAGCTGCAGGCCTACTCGATGACGATGTACGCGGGCTGGCGCGCCGTCGTCGCCACGTTCGTCGCACGCCGGCTGGGCGTGAAGGAGACCGACCTCGTGCCGCAGACGGTCGCGTGGACCATGCTCGGCGCCGCGCTGTCGGCCTACCAGCATTGGCTCGACGATGAGTCGGTGTCGCTCCTGGATGCGCTCGACGATGCCTTCGACACCGTCAGCGACGGGCTCAAGGCGCTGGACAACCGCGCCGTTCCAAGAAATTCGTGATTAGGGCGTCGGAGTTGCGGCCGCCGCGGCGACGATAGGGATGTGAGCGCCGAACCGGATGGCAACGACGCTCCGCGCCAACTGCTGGCGATGTACGACGAATCACTGCCCGTCGTGTACGGGTATTTCGTCCGCCGATGCAGTGACCGCGGAACCGCCGAGGACCTGACGTCGGACACCTTCCTGGCGGCGATGGACGCCGCCAGGAAGCACGATCCGCCGCCGATGACGCTGCCGTGGCTGCTCGGGGTGGCGCGCCACAAGCTGGCCGACCACTACCGTCGCCGCCACGACCGGTTCAACGTCCCCGTCGCCGAGTTGCCGGAGCCCGTCGATGCGGGCGACGACTGGGACGCCGAGCTCGACCGCATCGTCGCGGAGAGTGTGCTGGCCAAGCTGCCCGAGCAGCATCGCACCGTGTTGGCACTGCGATACATGGACGACTGCTCCGTGCCGGAGTGCGCGGAGCTGATCGGACGTACCGTGCATGCCACTGAGGCGCTGCTGGTGCGGGCCCGGCGAGCCTTCAGATCCCACTATCCGGAGCCGGAAGGAGGGAAGCCGTGAACAACAGCCACGATCCGCTCACCGTGCTGCATGGCGATGAGCTTGTCGTCCAACCTGATCCGGCGTTCGCGGCTCGGCTGCGCTCACGACTGGAAGGTGCGTTGAACCTGCCCAATCGAACCGAAGGAGTCGAAATGAGCGGCACCGATACCGCCATCGCAGAATTGACAGAACCGGCCCCGGCCGCAGGTCTGCCGAGGCCTGGCGCACTGCCCTACCTCACCGTTGCCAACGCGCGCGAAGCGATCGATTGGTATGGCAATGCGTTGGGCGCCGTGGTCGTCGGTGAGCCGTTCCTGATGGCCGACGGCCGTGTCGGACACGCGGAGCTCGCGCTCGGCGGCGGCGTGCTGTACTTGGCCGACGAGTACCCGGAGATCGGGCTGAGAGCACAAGCGCCGCAATCGAACTCGGTCAGCCTGATGTTGGCGGTGGCCGATACCGATGCCGCGCTCGAACGGGCCCGTCAGCGAGGCGCCCGCGTGCAGCGCGAGCCGTACGAGGACCACGGGTCGCGGGGCGCGACGATCATCGATCCGTTCGGACATCGCTGGATGCTCAGCGGACCCGTCACCGGCGCCGTCGTGCCGATCCAGCACGGCGATGTCGGCTACGTCTCGGTGTGGACGCCCGACGCCGAACGGGCGGCGGCGTTCTACCGTCACGTGCTCGGCTGGGAGTACGACGCGAAGACCCACCAGGTCACCAACACCAAGCAGCGCATCGGCATCCACAGCGTGCCGGGGCAGGCCACCTTGTTCTGCAGTTATGCGGTGCTCGATCTGGAGGGTGCGCGACAAGCGATCGTCGCCGCCGGTGGGACCGTCGACCAACTCGAGGAGTTCGACTTCGGCACCCTGTGCGGCGCGACGGATCCGACCGGAACCAGCTTCGCGGTGTTCCAGCCGGCGCCGGGCATCCCCCGGCCGGAGCTGAACGGCACTGGGCCCGGCGAGCTTTCGTACATCACGTACGAGGTGCCAGACTCGGCGGCCTTCAAGGCGTTCTACAGCGGGCTGTTGTTCTGGACGTTCGAGCCCGGTCGCATCGACGACGGCTGGCAGGTGCAGGGCACCCACCCGATGGCCGGCGTTGCCGGCGGTAGCGCACAGGCCGTCACCGTACCGATGTGGACCGTCGAGGACGTCGACGCCGCGGTGGCGCGTGTGCGCGAGGCGGGCGGCAGGGTCATCGACGAGCCGTCGCAGCAGGCGTACGGGAAGTCGGCGCTGTGCACCGACGACCAGGGCACGAGGTTCTATCTCGGCGAGTTCTGATTCTGCGATTTCGGCGTGGCTGGTCACGCTGAGCGTGACCCAGCACGCCGAAATCGCAGGAAAAACTAGCCGAGAACGTCGGCGATCGAAGCGCCCGCCGCGATCTTGCCGCGGGCCTTCATCACCTTTCCTGGCATGCCGCCGCCGACCACCCCGGCCACGATGCCGTCGCGCTCGTAGTACGCCAGGAACTTGCGGCCGTCATCCATGACAACGTGGACGACGTCGTCGGCTTCGGGCTCACCGAGGCACTGGATCTTGACGTCGTACTGGTCGCTCCAGAAGTAGGGCACCGAGGTTATGGCGGGGGTGTCCTCGCCGAGCATCGCGGGTACCAGCACGCGCGCCTGGTCGGCCACGTTGCTCCAATGCTCCACGCGCACTTGGTGTCCGAGGGTGTGGCGCCAAGAGGCGACATCGCCGATCGCCCACACGTGCGGTGCGCTGGCACGGCCGTGGTCGTCACACACGACACCGTTGTCGATCTCGAGGCCGCTACCCTCGAGCCAGCCGGTGGCCGGGCGCGACCCGATGCCGACCACCACCAGATCCGCGTCGAGCTCGGCGCCGTCGTCGAGGACGACCTTCTCCACCCGATCGGTTCCGCTGACTTGCGAGACGCCGACGCCGCATCGCACGTCGACGCCTTCGGCGCGGTGCAGCCGGGCGACCAGTTCGCCGATCTGTCCGCCGAGCACCGACGCCAGCGGCGACGGCTGCGGTTCCACCAGGACCACGTCGACGCCCAGCCCGCGCAGGCTGGCCGCCACCTCACAGCCGATGAATCCCGCACCGATGACGACCGCGCGTCGCGCCGAACCGGCCTCCTTGCGCAGCGCGAGGCTCTCGTCGAAGTTGCGCAGCACGTGAATTCCCCCGAGATCGGGGAACGACGGAATGCGTTTGGGCACCAGGCCCGTCGCGATGATCAGCTCGTCGTAACGAAGTTCGGTGCCGTCGGCCAGCGTCAGCGTCTGCGTCGGGGTGTCCACCGATCGAGCCCCGTTGCCGAGCAGCAAGGTGATGTTGTTCTCTTCGTAGAACTCAGCGGGCTTGAGCGTGACGTCGTCGGTCTCGGCGCGCAGCACTTCCTTCGACAGCGGCGGCCGGTCGTACGGCAGGTGATCCTCGTCACTGACGATGGTGACCGGCCCGGCGTACTCCGAGCGCCGCAACTGTTCGGCCGTGCGGGCTGCCGCCAGGCCGCCGCCGACGATGACGACTCCTCCACTCGTGGACATGGGCAAATTTTGCACGATGCCGACAGCCAATTGGCGGCCACCCCGTCAGCCGCGGTCCCTATCGATGATGTTGGTCAGCACCACGATGCTCTCGCTGCGTTCGACATCGGCCGCCGAACGGATCCGTTCCAGCGCCTCCTCCAGATGGCGCATATCGCGGGCGACGACATGCAGGATCGCATCGGCCGTCCCCGTCACGGTGGCCGCGCCGATCACCTCGGGAATGTCGATCCAGGCCGTGCGCAAGCGTTCTGGCGCGATGGTGCCGTGCCGGAACACCTGCACGTACGCCTCGGTGTTCCAGCCGAGCGCACTGCGGTCGACGACGGTGGTGAACCCGCGGATGACCCCGTTGTCGAGCAGCCGGTCGACCCTGCGCTTCACCGCGGGTGCCGACAGGTTGACCCGCTCACCGATCTCGGCGTAGGTGGCCCGCGCGTCGTTGGCGAGTGCGGCCAGGATCCGCTCGTCCGTCTCATCCAGACGGTCCATCATCACCTCCACGCAACAAATCGCCAGGATTCTTCATCTGAAACAACAGACAGTAGGCTATCACGCAATAAACGGCGATTGATTGCAAAAATGATCGACCATATCGTTGATTTATGACGATTTCAGATCTCGCCGCATCCGCGGCGCCGGTATCCGATGTCGCCGCACCGCCGGGGCGCCCCGGCGCCGACAGAGCACCTGCGCGCGTGGCCTCTTTGCGCACCCCGCGCCCCCGCCACTACGCCATGACGGCGCCGACGTTCTTCGCCGTCGAGTATGCGATCAACCCGTGGATGGACACCTCGGTGTCGGTCGACACCCATGTCGCGCTCAGCCAGTGGGAACGGCTGCGCCAGACGTATAAGGAACTCGGCCACACCGTCGAATTGGTCGAACCCGTCGCGGGCCTGCCCGACATGGTCTACGCCGCCAACGGCGGCCTGATCGTCAACGGCGGGGCCGTCGTCGCCCGGTTCGCCTACCCGCAACGCGCAGGCGAATCGGCGGCCTACGCCGAGTGGATGAGCCGGCACGGCTATGACGTCGCCGAAACCCGGCACATCAACGAAGGCCAGGGCGACCTGCTGGTCGTCGGCTCGATCATTTTGGCGGGGTATGGTTTTCGTACGGAACGACAAGCGCACGATGAGATCGCCGCCATCGTCAAGATGCCTGTCGTCCGCCTCGAGCTCGTCGATCCGCGGTTCTACCACCTCGACACGGCGCTCGCCGTGCTCGACGACACCATGATCGCGTTCTACCCGCCCGCATTCAGCGAGGAGTCCCGAGCAACCCTGCTCGAGCTGTTCCCCGACGCCATCGAAGTGGGCAGCGCCGACGCGTACGTACTCGGCCTCAACGCCGTGTCCGACGGCCTCAACGTGGTCTTGCCCGCCGCCGCAACCGGTTTCGCCGAGCAACTGAGACAGGCCGGCTTCCGACCCATCGGCGTCGATCTCTCCGAGCTGCTCAAAGGTGGCGGATCCGTCAAATGCTGCACATTGGAGGTACATCCGTGACCATCGTCGACACCATGGCCGCCACCGAGGAAGCGATCGCCCTCGACGACCGCTACGTCGCACACAACTACTCGCCGCTGCCGGTGGTCGCCGCGAGCGCGGAGGGCGTCTGGATCACCGACGTGGAGGGCCGACGCTATCTCGACTGTCTGGCCGCTTATTCGGCGGTCAACTTCGGCCACCGCAATCCGGAGATCACCGCCGTCGCCCACGCGCAGTTGGACAAGCTGACACTCGTGAGCCGGGCGTTTCACTCCGACCGGCTGGGCCCGTTCTGCGAGGCGTTGGCCGAACTCTGCGGCAAAAACATGGTGCTGCCGATGAACAGCGGCGCCGAGGCCGTGGAGAGCGGCATCAAGGTCGCCAGGAAATGGGGTACCGACGTCAAGGGCGTGCCCGCCGGGCAAGGCAACATCGTGGTGGCGCGCAACAACTTCCACGGTCGCACCACGACGATCATCAGCTTCTCCGACGACGAGACGGCGCGACGGGGCTTCGGTCCGTACACGCCGGGGTTCCGAGCAGTGCCCTTCGGCGACGCCGAAGCACTCGCCGCGGCCATCGATGAGAACACCGTCGCGGTTCTGCTCGAGCCGATCCAGGGTGAGGCCGGAATCATCGTTCCGCCTCGCGATTTCCTGCCGCGGGTGCGCGCGCTGTGCACCGAGCACAACGTGCTGATGATCGCCGACGAGATCCAATCCGGTCTCGCGCGCACCGGACGCACCTTCGCCTGCGACCACTTCGACGTGGTGCCCGACATGTATCTGCTCGGCAAGGCGCTCGGTGGCGGTGTGGTACCGCTTTCGGCCGTGGTGGCCAACCGGGACATCCTCGGCGTGTTGCATCCGGGCGAGCACGGCTCGACATTCGGGGGTAACCCGCTGGCGGCAGCCATCGGCACCACCGTGGTGGCGATGCTGCGGCGCGGCGAGTTCCAGTCGCGCTCAGCAGAACTCGGCGAACAGCTGCACCAGCGACTGCACGCACTCTTCGGGTACGGCGTGGTCGCAGTACGTGGCATGGGGCTGTGGGCCGGCATCGACATCGATCCAGCGCTTGGTACCGGTAAGCAGATCAGCCACAAACTCGCCGAGCGCGGCGTCCTGGTCAAGGACACTCACGGCTCAACGTTGCGCTTTGCGCCACCGCTGGTGATCACCGCCGAGGAGATCGACTGGGCGATTGATCAATTAGCCGATGTTCTGGCCGACGCGGGTCCACACTTGACCGGGAGCACGACGCGATAGGCCTGCAGGAGGCAGCATGACGGCCCCATCGATAAGCCTCAGAAACCAATTGCTGCGTCGCCGCCCGGTGTTCGGGGCGCCCGTCGCACACGGCGCTTCGGATCACTTGGAACGAAGCCTCGGCACGTTCAACCTGACGCTGTTCGGCGTAGGCGCGACCGTCGGCACCGGCATCTTCTTCGTACTGCAGTCCGCCGTCCCGGAAGCCGGCCCGGCCGTGATCGTCTCGTTCATCCTCGCGGGTGTCGCCGCCGGGCTGTCCGCGATCTGCTACGCCGAGATGGCATCGGCCGTGCCCGTGTCCGGCTCCACCTACTCCTACGCGTACACGACGCTCGGCGAGTTCGCCGCGATGGGCATCGCCGCCTGTCTGCTGCTGGAATACGGCGTGTCGATCTCCGCCGTCGCGGTCGGATGGAGCGGCTATCTGAACAAATTGCTGGACAACCTTTTCGGCGTCCAGATCCCCCAGGCGCTGACCTCCGCACCATGGGACAGCACCCCGGGCATCATCAACCTCCCCGCGGTCGCCGTGATCGTCATGTGCGCCCTGCTGCTGATCCGCGGGGCCAGCGAGTCCGCGCTCGTCAACACCATCATGGTCCTCATCAAGCTGGGCGTGCTCATCCTGTTCGCGGCAGTCGCGTTCACCGCGTACAACGCCGACCATTTCCAGGGCTTCATGGACTACGGCTGGGCCGGAATCAACGCGGCGGCGAGCACCATCTTCTTCTCGTACATCGGCCTCGACGCCGTCTCCACCGCCGGCGACGAGGTGAAGAATCCACAGAAGACGATGCCCCGCGCGATCATCGCCGCGTTGATCGTCGTCACCAGTGTGTACGTGCTGGTTGCGGTCGCCGCGCTGGGAGCCCAGCCGACCGCGGACTTCGCCTCCGAGGAACAGGCCGATGCGGGCCTGGCGGTGATCCTGGAGAACATCACCGGAAGCACCTGGGCCAGTACGGTTCTCGCGGCGGGCGCAGTGATCTCGATCTTCTCGGTGGTCCTGGTCGTGATGTACGGTCAGACGCGCATCCTGTTCGCCATGGGCCGCGACGGCTTATTGCCGTCGACGTTCGCCAAGGTGAACCCGCGCACCATGACCCCGGTCAACAACACCGTCATAGTCACTGTCGTCGTGTCGCTGCTGGCGGGCTTCGTGCCGCTGGACCATCTGCTCGACATGGTGTCCATCGGCACCCTGATCGCATTCATCACGGTGTCGATCGGCGTCATCGTGCTGCGGGTCCGCGAACCCGACCTGCCCCGCGGATTCAAGGTGCCGCTGTACCCGATCACGCCCATCCTGTCGGTGCTGGCCTGCATCTGGGTGCTCCGTGGCCTGAATTGGTACACATGGGTGTGGTTCGGCGTTTGGGTCGGTGCCGCACTGGTGTTCTACCTGCTCTGGAGCCGCCATCACAGCGCGCTGAACGACGGGGGTGACGGCTACATCCCCACCGCCGCCGCCGGCGAGGACGATGTGATTCTGGCTCACCCGCCCGAGGAGAAGTCGTGACCGTCGCCGTTGGCTATCTGGCCGGCAAGGGCGGTCGCTCGCCGCTCTACCTCGCGGTGGAAGCGGCCAGAACGCTGGAAACTTCTCTGACCGTGGTCACGGTCGTGCCGAGGCCGTGGATCACCCCCTCGCTCGCCCGCGTGGACGCCGAATACGCCCAGTACGCCGAACAATTGGCGGCAGACGCGGCCAAAGAGGCGCAACAGTGCCTCGATTCGATCGGCGACGGCATCGACGTCGCCTTTCACAAGGTCGCGCACCGGTCGGTTTCCGGCGGCCTGTTGGAAGCTGTCGACGAGCTCAAAGCCGAAGCGCTGGTGCTGGGTTCGACGGCTGAGGGCAAGCTGGGCCAGGTCATCGTCGGCTCGACGGCCGATCGGCTGCTGCACTCGTCGTCGGTACCGCTGGCCATCAGCCCGCGCGGTTACCGCGGCTCGAAGGCCGGCAGGCTGACCCGGATCACGTGCGCGTATCCGGCTACGCCCGACTGCATCGATTCCGTTGAACGCGTTGCGGCACTTGCCGAAAGGCTCGGTGTTCCGATGCGCGTCATCACCTTCGCCGTGCGCGGCCGCACCATGTATCCGCCTGAGGTCGGTCTGCGCGCCGAGGACGCGATCCTGGAGGCATGGGCGGAGCAGTCACGCGAGGCGCTGGCCCAGTTGAAGGCCAAGCACATCGTCAGCCATGACACCGTGTTGGAGGTGACCACCGGCTACGCCTGGGATGAAGCCATCGACGCCGCCGACTGGCAGGACGGCGAGTTGCTCGCTCTTGGCACCAGGCCAACAGGCGGGATCGCCCGGGTGTTCCTGGGATCCCGGGGGGCAAAGATCCTGCGGCACAGCCCGGTACCGGTCCTGGTGCTGCCCGGTTAACTCGCGACCGCAAGAAACTAGTACTTCATGGTGCCGCGGTCGACATTGATCTGGCTGCCGGAGATCGTCGCCGATCCGTCGCCGGCCAGCCACGCCACCACGTCCGAAACCTCTTCGGCTGTCATGAAATCCTGCAGCGTCGACGCGCCCGCCTGACTCGCGGCGCGGTACGGGAACGGCTTGAAGCTGTGGATGAAGCTCGGGAACTTTCCGAAGAGCTCCATCATCGCCTCTTTCTCCACCATCGGGGTGTCGATCGAGTAGGGGTGGATGGAGTTGACCCGAATCCCGAACTCCCCCACCTCCAATGCCAGCGAGTTGGTCAGCGAGGTGATGCCGTGCTTGGACGCCGCGTAGTGGCCGTTGCCCGGGGTGGCCTTCAACCCAGCTGAAGAGCTCACAAGAATGATCGATCCACCGTTGCCTGCCTCGATCATCGCGGGAACGGCCGCGCGGATCGTCTTCCACGTGCCGTTCAGGTTCACGTCGATGACGGTGTTCCACTGCTCCTCGGACATCTCGAAGAGACGGCCCCAACTCAGGACCCCCGCGTTGGCCACCAAGATGTCCAGCCGGCCGAACTGCTCGACCCCGTCAGCGACCACCTGCTGCAGTGCGGCCAGGTCGCGGATGTCGACTTCGCGGGCCAGCACCTTGCGTCCAGTGGCCTCGACGGCGCGCACGGTCTCGGCGAGTTCGTCCGAGCTCCCCAGCGGGTAGGTGATGCTGTCCGAGATCGGGGCGCAGACGTCGATGGCGATGATGTCGGCGCCTTCGCGGGCCAGCCGGATCGCATGCGCACGCCCCTGGCCGCGCGCGGCCCCGGTGATGAATGCCACTCGCCCTTCCAAGGGCCCGTCTGTCGCCGTCACCGCTGCTCCTTTCGTGAAGCTGCGGACAGGCTAACAGCCGAACTGGAACGTGTTCTAGTGGCCGGATCAGTCGAGAGGGTCGCGGATGATCGGGCAGGTCATGCAGTGCCCGCCGCCGCGGCCGCGGCCCAGCTCCGCACCCACGATGGTGATGACCTCGATGCCGGCTCGGCGCAGCAGGGTGTTGGTGTGGGTGTTGCGATCGTAGGCGAACACCACACCCGGCTCGACGGCAACCAGGTTGTTGCCGCTGTCCCACTGCTGGCGCTCCGAGTCGTATTTTGTGCCACCGGTTTCCACCACTCGCAGGGCGCCCAGCCCCAATGCGCCGGCGACCACTTCGACGAACGGCTTGGTGGCCTCCTCGACCTCGACCCCCGGGTCGGCGTCGGTGGGATGCAGGATGAACGTCTGTATCGAATCGACGATGTCCGGATACAGCGTGACGACGTCGCGGTCGGCGAAGGTGAACACCGTGTCGAGGTGCATGGCGGCGCGTAACTTAGGCATACCGGCGACGATGATCTTGTCGGCGGCGTTCTCGGCGAACAGCGTGGCCGCCACCTGGGTGATCGCCTGTCGCGATGTCCGTTCGCTCATCCCGATGATGACGACGCCGTTGCCCGGCACCAGGACGTCACCGCCCTCGATCGTCGACATCCCCCACGACTGTTCGGGGTCACCCCACCACACCGTGGACCCGACGAAATCGGGGTGGAACTCGTAGATCGCCTTCATCAGCAGCGTTTCGTCATGGCGTGCCGGCCAGAACAACGGATTGAGCGTCAGGCCCTGATATATCCAGCAGGTGGTGTCGCGCGTGTAGAGCGTATTGGGCAACGGCGGCATCAGATACTCCGTGACGCCCGTCGCCTCACGGGCCAATGCCCGGTATCCGGACTGGATTTCGGTCGGCAGGTCGCGGGTTGACATGCCGCCGATGAGAAGCTCGGTCAGCCGGCTCGGGGTCAGCGAGTCCAAGAAGCCACGCGTGTCGTCGACAAGACCGAGGCCGACTTCGTTCGGCACGATCTTGCGGTCCAGCAGCCAGGCTTTCGCCTCGGGAATCTCCATCGTCTCGGTGAGGAGTTCGTGCAGTTCGACCACTTCGACGTCGCGTTCGCGCATCTTGTCGATGAAGTCGAAGTGGTCGCGGCGGGCATTCTGCACCCACAACACGTCGTCGAAAAGCAATTCGTCGCAGTTGGTCGGGGTGAGCCGCTCGTGCGCCAGACCCGGCGAGCACACCAGCACCTTCCGCAGCTTGCCGACCTCGGAGTGCACGCCGTAGGCAGCCGCCGGATTCGTCACTTCAGTTCCTCCCAACCGGCTATATCTCGATCGCTCCTGTTGCCAAGGACACCACACCCGCGACGGCGCCAAGGACAATCACGCCGAACAGCACCGCCTCTGCGGGCCGAAAGACGCGTAGGCCACGTTCTCGTCGCGCCTTGAAGTACAGCGCGGCCGCCGGTGCGTACAGGATGCAGGACAGCAGCAGCTTGTCCATGCCCGCGGCGTAGAGCAGGAACAGGGTGTACACCGTGGCCAGGGCGGCAACCACCATGTCCGGCACCAGCGATTTGCCATCCCCGTACGTCTCGCGGGTGGCCGTCAGCTTGAGCGCGTACGCCGCGGCGAGCAAGTACGGAATCAAGGACAGCGCGGCCGTCAGATCCAGCATGAAATCCAGTGCGTTGGCGGCGAACAGCAGCGCGATGAGCAGCAACGACGTCAAACCGGCCGCCATGACCAATGCGTTGACGGGTGCGTCGTGACTGTTGGTGCGGGCCAGGAAACGCGGCATGTCATCCGACTTGGCTGGGATGTAGAGAACCTCCGCCGCCATCAGCGTCCATGCCAGATAGGCACCGAGCACCGACACGATCACGCCGACGCGAATGAAGATCGACCCCCAGTGCCCGACAACCGATTCCAGCACCGCGGCCATGGACGGCTGGCTGACGTCGGCGAGCTCATGTTGGGGCATCACGCCGTAGGACACCAACGTCACCAGGGCGAAAACGCTGAGCACACTGAGGAATCCGAAGACCGTCGCGCGGCCTACATCCGCTCGTTTACGCGCCATTCGGGAATAGACGCTGGCGCCTTCGATACCGAGGAACACGAACACCGTGATCAGCATCGTGCCGGTGGCCTGGTCCCAGATCGCGGCGAACGAATACCCTTCTGCGCCACCCCAGAAGTTGTCGGCAAAGATGTCGGCCTTGAATGCGATCGCCGCGATCACGATGAACGACAGGATCGGCAGTACCTTGGCGACGGTGACGATGTAGTTGATGACTGCCGCGTCCTTGACGCCACGCATCACCAGCGCCGCGAACAGCCAGACTCCGATCGCCGATACGACGACCGCGAGCACGGTGTCGCCCAGGCCGAAAGCGGGTACCACGGCGCTCAGAGTGGCCGTGATCAGCACCCAGTATGAGGTGTTACCGGCGCAGGCCGAGGCCCAGTACCCGATGGCCGAGTTGAAGCCGACGTAGTCCCCGAAACCGGCCTTCGCGTAGGCGAAAATGCCTGCGTCGAGATTCGGCTTGCGCATCGCGAGGCGCTGAAAGACGAACGCCAGCATCAGCATTCCGAAACCCGCGACCGTCCACGCGATGATCGCTCCGAGCACACCCGTTTCGGTTCCGAATCTGCGGGGCAGCAGGAAAACGCCGGACCCGATCATCGACCCGACCACCATCGCGGTCAGCGTCGGCAGGCTGACTTTCTGATCGGCCGGTTCGGAGCGCGGCTCAGCGGTGGTCACCGCTGTTCACGCTACAGGTCGGCGAGTATCTGTTGTCGTTTTGCGGTGTATTCGTCGTCCGAGATCGCGCCGGTCGCACGAAGCGTCTCCAACTCCTGCAGGCGCTGCGCGGTCGAAGGTTCCGGAGGCGCAACGGGATACGACGCCGCCGGGGGTGCGCTTGCGGGCGCCGGGGCCGGCGGCGCTTGAGTGGCGGCAGCACGTCGCACAATAGCCTGCACCTGTTGGCGCGCTGCCGGATTCGAGCGTAGATCGATCATGTTGTTGATGCCGATGTTGTTGGCCTTGAGGATCTGCAGGATCTCCATCAGCGGCCCTACCTGTCCCGTCAGGTCATAGGTTCGGTTGTCCTCGGCGATGGTGAACGTCGCCGGCATCACACCGCTTATCAAACCGCTTCGATCCCAATCGATCTGGTACTCCATCGTGGTCGGGTCAACGAGGGCGACCAGTTTTCGGTTGGTGATCATCGGCAGGCGCGTGATCGAGGCGATCACCCTGTCCTGGCTCGCGAATGGGGCAATGCCCGGTCCCGAGATCTGCAGATCGATCTTCACCAGCGGCTGCTCGTTGATTCGCGTTCCGGTCTCGTGGATGCCGACGACTTGAGCGAGCGCCAGCACACCAGTCTGTTCGAGGGCCTGGGTCTTGGCCGCCGACCGTGCGCCCATGCTGGTGAGCCCGAGGGCGATGAACACGTCGAGGGCAGTGATCGCCAGACCCGCCCAGAACATCCACTGCATGACCGGCTGCGCCCCGGAGGCGAAGTAGATGGCCAGGAAGATCGGGCCGACGATTCCGCACAGCAGGACGAACGCCTGGATCTTGACGTATCGCCAGAAAGTGGACATAACCCAAGCTCCTACGGGGAAAGAGGTCGTCTCGTCGCGTGTCACATTAGCGCCAAATCCACCTTCATGAGCCTTATCGTCGGTCCGTGGCCGCGGCGGATGCTCTCGGTACCCTGTGAAATCACGTGGGTCCTGGCGTCAAGGCGAGTCATGCGATCGGGTTGGCTTATGGCATAGCGGGTTTGGGCAACGCGGCGGGACCGTTGATCGGTGGCTTGCTGACCGACACGGTGGACTGGCGGTGGATCTTCTGGCTCAACGTGCCATTGACGGTGGCATCGCTGGCGCTCGGCGCGTGGAGCGTCGAGGAGTCCTCCGACGAGACCGTGCCGCGTCGCCTTGACCTCACCGGGCTGGCGCTCATCACGGTCGGAATCGGCTTGTTCACGTTGACATTTGACCGTGCCCCGCACTGGGGTTGGGTGTCTGGGTCGACGGCGGTCGCCTTCGCCGCAGCGCTGCTGGCACTCGCGCTGTTCGTCGTCGTCGAAACCGGGTGCCATGGCCACTGGTCGACCTGTCGCTGGTGCGTAACGGCCGGTTCGCGGTGCTCGTAATTGCGGGCGCCATCGCCAACATCGCCTACGCGGTGGCGATCGTCCTGTCGACGCTCAATTTGCAGCAGGTGCGAGGCCTCCATCCCTTGATGGCGGGCCTGGTATTCCTCGGGCCTTGGCCGGCGCTGCGCTGGGCGGTGTTCTGTCGGGCCGCCTTGCCGCAACTCGGCCGCCTCTACTGGTGATGGGCCTGACGAGTGTGGCGGCCGCAGTGTCGCTCGCTGCGCTGTTGGCGGTGGCGAGCGTGGTGGTGCTGAGAGTCGCTCGGGCGCCTACGGCGTCGGCACGCTCGCACTGAGCGGCACGATCGGTTGTGCCTCGGGGGTCTGCAGCGCGGGGCCGCCGAGCATGAAGTACAGCGGCGCGGTCCAGGGCAGGCCTGAGCTCTTGGCGTAGCTGGTGTGCACGGACACGCGCTGCGCGTAGGCGGCCGTCGAGTCGTCGGCGTCCTCGTCGTAGTCGCAGACCGCGTCGCCGAGATCGCACACGCTGATGGTCCGCGCGCCCATGGCCGGCGACAGCGGACCCGGCGCATGCGCCAAGATCGGCCAGTCCTGCGCGACACCCTTACCGCGGTCGGGGATGCCGCTGGCGGTCCCCATGTTGTAGGTGGGGTCCTCCGGCAATCGATCGCCGTCGGCGACCAGCAGCACCGCCGCCAGGTTGGGGCTGGCCTCCAGCGCCGCGAGATTGCGGTGCACCACCATGGCGCCCTGCGAATAACCGGCCAGCACCACCTTGGAGGCGGGGCAGCGTTGGACGAACCCCTCGTATTGCTCGCCCAACGCTGCCGCACCGGCATCGACACTGCCCATGAAGCCCAGCCACTCCCCGATTCCGCCGTCCTCACCGGGCACTTCCACGGCTGGATATTCGACGGCCTCGGCCGTCAACCTGCGGCCGTCCTTGGCCACCTCAGCGGACAGGTCCTGCAACGACTGGTAGACCACGCGGCCCATCCCGCCGTTCTGGGTCACTTCCGCAGGCGTGCGCTCGCCTGAGCCTGCCGCGCCGATCCAGTGCACATCGGGGCAGGACGACTGCGCGCCGGCGGTCCCCAGGGAAAGGCCTGAGAGTCCGGCAAACGCGGCGACGGCGACAGCCGCACTCGCGATCGTAGTGACACGACGGAACATGAACCCCAACCCTTCCCGGCCCCGACCTGGGCATACGCGAAGTACATCGCCCCTGCGGCCGCGGGCGTTACAGCCGGGAGGCCTAACGGGTGGATTGCCCGCAACACATATGCGTGCGATCAACCCCTTAAGGAGCGGCGACAACGCGAAAGCTGCGCCCACCCGGAGGCGGCGCCCCTTTCTTAAGACGACAAGACGCGAAAACCCCCTAGACCTCGCGATCTAGGGGGTTTTCGCGTCTTCTCGCGCAGAGAACTACTTGATGATCTTGGTAACCCGGCCGGCGCCGACGGTACGACCACCCTCGCGGATGGCGGACCGCAGACCCTCGTCCATGGCGACGGGCTGGATCAGCTTCACCGAGATATCGGTGTTGTCACCGGGCATCACCATTTCGGTGCCCTCCGGCAGCGTCACCACACCGGTCACGTCGGTGGTGCGGAAGTAGAACTGCGGACGGTAGTTGTTGAAGAACGGCGTGTGGCGGCCACCCTCGTCCTTGGACAGGATGTAGACGCTGCCCTCGAACTCGGTGTGCGGGGTGGTGGTGCCGGGCTTGACCACAACCTGGCCACGCTCGACGTCCTCGCGCTTGATGCCGCGCAGCAGCAGACCGACGTTGTCGCCGGCCTGGCCCTGGTCGAGCAGCTTGCGGAACATCTCGACGCCGGTGACCGTGGTCTTGGTGGTCTCCGGGCGGATGCCGACGATCTCGACTTCCTCGTTCACGTTGACGACGCCGCGCTCCACACGACCGGTGACCACGGTGCCGCGGCCGGTGATCGTGAAGACGTCCTCGACGGGCATCAGGAACGGCTTGTCGGTCTCGCGAACCGGGTCCGGAATCGACTCGTCGACCGCATCCATCAGGTCCTCGACGGACTTGACCCACTCCGGGTCGCCCTCGAGCGCCTTCAGCGCCGACACCTTGATGACGGGCGCGTCCTCGTCGAAGTCCTGGGCGCCCAGCAGCTCCCGGACCTCCATCTCGACGAGCTCGATGAGCTCCTCGTCGTCGACCATGTCGGCCTTGTTCAGGGCCACGAGGATGTAGGGCACACCCACCTGGCGGGCGAGCAGCACGTGCTCACGCGTCTGCGGCATGGGGCCGTCGGTCGCGGCGACCACCAGGATCGCGCCGTCCATCTGGGCGGCACCGG
>JBIQHU010000109.1:0-18976 GCA_044508395.1 Mycobacterium sp.
TGCCCGCCGAGCTGCGCGACGCGCTCAACAGCTGGGTCGATGCGGCGCGCGCTGTCGCGACCGCGATCGCCGGCAACTACCCGACAGACGAATTCAACGCCGCGATCTCCCGGCTGAACGACTCGAAGACCACCGCATTGGACCGCTGCGACGCGGCATATCGGTGATCGAGGCGCCAGATGGCTTGCTGTCAGCCCTCGGCGTGCGACGATAGGACTGTCGAACGTGACCGAGCGCACGGTGCGCGAACATGGCTGAAGGAGGACCGACCGTGGTGTCGGCGGGTGAACCCCGAACTACGCCCGAGTGCTGGGCATCCAAAAAGATCAGGTTGTGCAGGAGTTGGGCTGGGACGAGGACACCGACGACGACATCCGGGCCGACATCGAAGAAGCGTGCGGCGGTGAGCTGCTCGACGAAGACGCCGACGAGGTGATTGACGTCGTTCTACTGTGGTGGCGCGATGACGATGGGGACCTGGTCGACCGTCTGATGGACGCCATCACGCCCCTGGCCGACGATGGCGTCATCTGGGTGATCACCCCGAAGACGGGTAAGCCCGGCCACGTCCAGCCCGCCGAGATCGCCGAGTCCGCGCCGACCGCGGGTCTGATGCAGACCTCGTCGGCGAATCTGGGCGACTGGATCGCGAGCCGGCTAGTGCAGCCGAAATCAAAAGCTGCTGGAAGGCGATGAGCCGTTGATCGAGGTCGGATCCGAGGCGCCGGACTTCACCCTGAAGGACCAGAACGGGCAGCCGGTCACGCTCAGTGACTTCCGGGGCGCCAAGAACGTGCTGCTGGTGTTCTTTCCGCTGGCGTTCACCGGGATCTGTCAGGGCGAACTCGACGAGATTCGTGACCACCTGCCGAACTACGAGAACGACGACACGGCGACGCTGGCAATCTCGGTGGGCCCGCCGCCGACCCACAAGGTCTGGGCCACGGAGAGCGGCTTCCTGTTCCCGGTGCTATCGGACTTCTGGCCGCACGGCGGTGTGGCGCAGGCCTACGGCGTGTTCAACGACGATGCCGGCTTCGCCAACCGTGGGACCTTTGTGGTCGACCGCTCCGGCATAGTCCGCTTCGCCGAGATGAAACAGCCGGGGGAGCCGCGCGATCAGACGGTGTGGACCGAGGCACTGGCGGCGCTGCGATCCGGTTAACGGATTTCGTGTCTCACGTCGTCATTTCGTGTCTCACGGCGTCGGCGTGTACTTTTCCCGTGCAAGGGCGCGTAGCTCAGTGGTAGAGCTCTGGTTTTACACACCAGTGGTCGGCGGTTCGATACCGTCCGCGCCCACCCTTTTGAGCCGGTCGTACAGTGCGGCGTAACTGGGTGAAGTAGGCGACATCGGCTTTCCTGCGCGCTCGTTACGGTGAGGCTGAAGTCAAGTCGACGGCGTGCAGGCCATAGGGCACCGCTTCGAGCAGCTTGACCACCAGCGCGGTGCCGGTTGGCTGTCGGTATATGCGGCGGTCACCGGGCCGTGCGCCGGCGATGGCGGCACCTAGCGGCGATTCGATGGCATACACCGGCATATCGGAGTAATCGGCGTCGTACACACCAAGTAGGAACGTGTCGGTGTCACCGGTGGCGTCGTAGCGAATTGTCACCACCATGCCGGGTTCGGCGATCCCCTCGTTGGGCGGGTTCTCGCCGACGACGGCGTTGATCAACAGGTCATGGATCTGCTGGATCCGTTTTTCCCACGCGCGACGGACGGCGATGGTGTTCTCATCGGATCCGTCCTCAATTCCCGCCGAAAACAGAAATCGCAAGGTGCCAAGTTCCCGCTGCAGACGCGATTCCGCCTGCGGCGAGATCCAAACACGTGGACTAACCGGCATGCCAGTTCCTTCCCTCGACATCAAAACCCTCAGAAATCTCGGTGTTGAGATTGAATGCAGCGGTCAATTCGCCCTGCGGCATCCGTATCTCCATGGTGGCGTCGACACACCGCGAACGCGTGCTGGAGATCGGACAACTCGCTGGTACCTCGTTGTGCTAATCCGACAAATGGGGCAGCGGGCTGAGGTCGCCAGAGACGTCCATCGCGCTACTGAAAAGCCTGTCCCGTAATCTCATTAAACGGCGTAGTCGTCAGAGTTACTGCCTTGCAGAATTATTGAGATGGAGGCGTCAACTGACGGTGCAGATCCTCGACGTAGCTGTCGTAGGCGGCGGCAACCTCATCGAGGTTGACTTGCTCGGGCAGGTCGTACGGGAGTTGGCGCGCGATGAGGTAGGTCGCGGTCGCTTCTACGACTCGCTGTTCGTCGTCGGCGATCTGGGCGACAACTGCCGGGTCGGCGAACACGCGCACCACCACGGTGTCCTCGTCTTGTTCGAACCGGACGAGATATTCGTGATCGCCAAGCGCCTCGACGGTCGGCCGTTGACCGCTCATGGCCCGCCGATGAGATCGGCTAGGACAGCCGCCTCGCTGAGGTCGACACTCTTGGTGGCGGTGAGCAGCGACAGCGGTTGTTTCGTCGCCAGGTCGCGCAGATGCACGAGGGCCGCGGCCCGGGTGGCGTCGCCGAGTTCGTCGCGGTAGCGGCGGGTGAATTCGTCGAACAGTGCGGGGTCGTGGCCGTACCACTTGCGCAGTTCGGTGGACGGTGCGATGTCCTTGCACCATTCGTCGAGGTGCGCGCGGGCCTTGCTCACGCCGCGGGGCCAGATGCGATCGACGAGGACCCGCGTGCCATCCTCCGGCCGCACCGGGTCATAGATCCGGCGTACCTGGACGGTTGGTCGTCGAGTCATGACGCCTCCCAGGTTAGTCCCAACCGGTGAGCGGAGGGTAGCAGCGCGGGATCTGTTATGCGGCAGACGAATCGGCACCCGAGCGTCGGTGCCAGGCCGGGTCGTAGACCGACGCGAGGCCACCCAACGTCAGTGCGGCGAGCATCAGACCGAAGTCGCGCAACGCCACGTCGTAGAAACCTGGATACGTCAGCAGGTTGACGATGATGCCGGCCAGCCAGGCGGCGACCACGTAGGCGGCGTATCGCGGCTTGATAGCGACGGCGACGCCGGCGAGGATTTCGATCACGCCGACGATGAGCATGATCTGATGCGCGCCGATCGGGCTCAGGTCGACGATCCACGGCGCCAAGTACGACTCCCAGTTGACGAGCTTTCCGGTGAACTTGTCGATGCCCATCAGGATCGGTAACACGGTGAATCCGATGCGCAGTGTCAGGAACGCCGCGTACGCCGGATCCGAGCGGGCGCGGCCAAGTAGCTCCGAGGAGCCATGGGCTGAATGGGGTAGCGCTGAGGCGGTCATAGCAACTCCTTTGTAAAAGCAATCAGAACTGTTTTTAGAATCTGCCCGTCCGGTGCATTTGTCAATACTTTTTGGTGTTAGAGTCGAGGCATGTCCATTCAGCCCGGTGACCTGGCCGCGCTGAACGGTTTGAGCCACCTGGATGACCCGTTGCGGCGGCAGTTGTACGAGTACGTCATCCAGCACGACGGACCGGTTTCGCGTGAACAGGCCGCGGTCGCGGCGTCGATCGGACGCACGCTGGCGGCCTACCACCTCGACAAGTTGGCTGAGGTGGGCTTGCTGACGGTCAGCTATCAACGACCTGCCGGGCGCGCAGGGCCGGGGGCCGGACGCCCCGCCAAGTTGTACGCGCGGGCCGCGCACGAGATCACCGTCAGCGTGCCGCCCCGGGACTACCAACTGTTGGCATCCCTCCTCGTCGCATCCGTCGAACAGGACGACAGCGGAGCGGTGCGACAGGCGATCTGCAGTGCGGCGCATGAGTCAGGCCGGCGTGCCGGCGTCGAAGCCGACGGAGACATGGTGGAGGCACTGGTCGCGCGCGGCTATCTGCCCCGCGTCGACGACGGCAGCATCACGCTGCGGAATTGCCCGTTCCATCTCGTCGCTCAGGATCACCGAGACGTGGTGTGCGGGCTGAATCTGCGGCTCGTCGAGGGCGTGATCGTCGGTTGTGGTCATCGGCAGGCGCGTGCCGAACTCGATCCGGATCCCGACCGGTGCTGCGTGGTGGTGCACCACGCAGAGGCATCTTCGCGTACGCGTGGCTGACTCCGGTTCGGCGCCGTGCGGGAATCGGGTGATGACCTACCGAGAATCCCTGACCATGCCGCCCGAAGAAGCGATGCACGTCCTCGGGTTGCCGTGGAACGTCACTCCGATTGCGGTGATCCCGATGGGCTGGCCCATCGAGAATACGGTGCGACGACGCGTCGCTCTGTGGGAGAACTGATTTCGCGCGACCGCTATGGCAACTGCGCGGTTATGCAAGGCTGAACCCGTGGACTTCGAACTGAACCGCAAGGATCTACACGACACCCGCATCGTCCATGCTGACCCGCCGTCGCTGGCCGACGGCGAGGCGCTGCTCCGGGTCGAATCGTTTGGCCTGACCGCGAACAACATCACCTACGCCGTCTTCGGCGACGTGATGAATTACTGGGCCTTCTTCCCGGCGTCGGACCCGGACTGGGGGAAGCTGAACGTCTGGGGGTACGCGCACGTCGAGGAGTCGCGGAATTCGGGTCTAAGCCAGGGGATGCGGGTCTACGGCTACCTGCCGTGCGCCAGCCACCTCGTGGTAACCCCGTCCCGTGTCGACGCCAAGGGCTTCTTCGATGCGGCGCCGCACCGTGCCGGCCTGCCGTCGGCCTATCAGGGGTACCGCGACGTCGAGACCGATCCCGTCTACTCGGCCGATCGCGAGGCGGAGCACATCCTGTTCTTTCCGCTGTTCTTCACGTCGTTCCTCATCGACGACTTCGTCGCCGACGAGAACTTCTTCGGCGCAGACACCATCGTCATCTCCAGCGCTTCGTCGAAGACGGCCATCATCGCGGCGTACCTGCTGGCCAAGCGCGACGGAATCAACGTCGTGGGCCTGACATCGAAAGGCAACCGCACGTTCGTCGAGGATCTGAACATCTACGATTCGGTGTGCCTGTACGACGCGGTCGCCGAGCTGCCCGGTGATCGTGCGGTCTACGTCGATATCTCGGGTGACGGCGCAGTACGCGCAGGCGTCCACGCCCACTACGGTGACCGCCTAGCCCACAGCGCCACCGTCGGCGCCACACACTGGACCCAAATGGCCCCGGGCGCAGGCGAACTCGCGGGACCCAGCCCGGTGCTGTTCTTCGCGCCGGACCGGATCACCAAGCGAGGCAACGACTGGGGAACCGCCGAACTGGACCGCAAGGTCGCCGAGGCCTGGGCGCCATTCGCGCAGTGGGCCGCCGGTTGGCTACGCGTCCAGCGGATTTCGACCGAAAACGAGATCCAGCAGGCCTACCTCGAACTGCTTGACGGGAAGGTGAACCCGGCGTCGGGCATCGTCGTCACGCTCAGCTGAGCGTGTCGGTGGCGCCGCCCCGGGTTCGCATTCGTTTCAGCTTCCCAGCCCGCTCTACCGGCGGACGGTTACGCGGCTCAAGTGGTCGAGGAACCAGTCGCGCGCCAGCCTTGCCACCTGTTCGAGCGTGCCCGGCTCTTCGAACAGATGCGTGGCGCCGGGAACAATGGCGAGGTCGCACCTTGCAGGTATCGCTGCCTGTGCGCGTCGGTTCAGTTCGATGACCACCTCATCGTTTCCGCCCACAATGAGCAGGGTTGGCGCAACGACTCTACTGAGCAACCGACCCGCGAGATCGGGCCTGCCGCCCCGCGAGACAACCGCGCCGACCTTTGCGCCTGGATCGGTGGCCGCTGCCAGCGCCGCCCCCGCGCCGGTGCTTGCCCCGAAGTAGCCGATCGGCAGTGATGCGGTATCGGGTCGGCTGCTCAGCCAACGTGTGACGTCGACCAGCCGTCCGGCCAGGAGTTCGATGTCGAAGACGTTGGCGCGGTTGCGTTCTTCGGCCGGCGTGAGCAAGTCGAACAGGAGCGTGGCAAGACCGGCCTGGTTCAGAACCGCAGCGACGTACCGGTTGCGCGGGCTGTGCCTGCTGCTCCCGCTGCCGTGCGCGAACACGACGATGCCCGTCGGGTGTTCCGGGATGGTCAAGTGGCCTGCTACGGTCACCGGCCCAGCGGTGACTTCGACCTCCTCGTCGCGCAGCGGCGGGTCGTCGGCGGCGACTCCGGTTGCCTTTGCGAGACCGTCGCGGGCGCGATCGAGCAGCGCGACGACCTCGTCGTCGGAGGTTTGGGTGAAGTGGCGATATCCCTGCCCGACCGCGAAGAAGAACGCAGGCGTCTGCAAGCAGACCACCTCGTCGGCATACCCGGCGAACCTGGCGACGATGTCATCGGGACCGATGGGGACCGCCAATACCACCTTGCTGGCGCCCTGGGCCCGGGCAACCTGGCATGCCGCCTTGGCGGTCGCTCCGGTGGCGATGCCATCGTCAACGATGACGGCGACCCGCCCCGCCAATGGGATTCGGTCATGGCCGCGGCGAAAACGCTCCGCGCGGCGTCGCAGTTCGATCCCCTCCTTGCGTTCGACGGTGTCCATATCGTCGCCGTCAAGTTGTGCCTCACGGACAACGGCGTCGTTGAGCACCCGCACACCGCCCTCACCGATGGCGCCGAAGGCGAGTTCGGGTTGAAACGGCACACCGAGCTTGCGCACGACAAGCACGTCGAGAGGGGCCCCCAATGCCTCGGCGACCTCAACTGCCACCGGCACGCCGCCACGTGGCAGGCCGAGGACGACGATGTCTTGACCATGGAAAGATGCGAGACGCTGCGCCAATTGACGTCCTGCGTCGACACGATCCTCAAACAGTTTCATCACTCGAGCGTCGAGCGACAGGGTGGTGCTCCGATACGGCATTAGGTCCCTCCGCCGACAGACATGGGTCCTCAACAGCGCCGCCATGCCCAAGTGAGGTGCTTAAGGGCGTTTGGCCACCCTCGTACGGGACCAAAACCTCCAGCCTGGACCGACGCCGCCGACTACTGTTCATCGAAGGCCTTCAATCACCGAGGAGGATGCGAAGTGTCCAAACGCATCTCACATCACGGCATCGTCGTCGGCGCCGACGGATCCCCATCGTCACAGACGGCGCTGAAGTGGGCGGCCCGGGAAGCAACGATGCGACACGTCCCGCTTACCGTCGTTCACGTTGCCCCCTCCCTGGCGGCCCCATCGTCGACGCTGGTCTGGCCTGGCGGCCGAGTCCCTGAGGAGGTTCTCGAGATTCAGGAGAACGATGCCCGCAGGGTCATCACCGAGGCCATCAGGGTCGTGGAGGACAGCGCCGTTGGCGGTGATCGACCGGAGGTCGACAGTGAACTGTTTTTCGGCGGAGCCGTGCAGGCCCTCATCGATCTGTCCAAAGACGCCCAACTGATGGTGGTCGGGTGCCGCGGCCGAACCCGCAAACATCGCCGCCTGCTCGGCTCGGTCAGCGCCGGGTTGATCCACCACGCCCATTGTCCTGTCGCCGTGGTCCACGACGAGGTTGCGTTCTCGGACGAGGTTGCGCAGCGTCCGGTGTTGGTGGGGATTGACGGCTCGCGTGCCTCGGAGCTGGCGACCGCGATTGCGTTCGACGAAGCTTCCTGGCGCGGTGTGGACTTGGTGGCGTTGCACGTCTGGAGCGATGCAGACATGACCATGGACTACAGCATCGAAGAGTCCGCACAGCGACGCGCGGCGAACAAGACGCTTGCCGAACGCCTCGCTGGCTGGGAGGAACGCTATCCCGACGTCACAGTTCACCGCGTTGTCGAGCTTGACCAACCGGCCAGCCATCTTCTCGACCACGCCGGGAGGGCTCAGCTCGTCGTCGTCGGTAGCCATGGCCGCGGCGGATTCGCCGGGATGTTGCTCGGTTCGGTCGGCGCCGCCGTGGCGCAGGAAGCCCGCGTGCCGGTCATCGTCGCGCGCCAACAGCACTAGCCGAACTTCTTGTCGAACAAGGTAATCACAGGCACCGCTACTACGACCCGAGCCGCCGCCCAGGCGCCACCGAGAAGAAAGTGGGGGAGTTGATGAGCCGCCCAATCCATTCCAGCCCGAGCGAACGCCAGGTCATGGCCAAACGCGCGCTGGACGACCTCGGCAAGGAACGAGATGACCATGCCGTACTGCGAGTGCGCTGCGGCCGGAGCCATCACGTCGCAGCGGTCTTCGATACGGCCGTAGGCCCGGTGTTCGAGTCGCTTGTTGGCCCACACGCACACGGAGACCGCGATTTTGTCGATACGGCGCACCACGGGAACCTGCACGGCACCGCTTATGTCGACCTCCTCGACGCCGGTCGCTTCGGCGAAGATCTGGTGCCGGCGCGGTGTGAATGCGGTACGCATGAGCTGTCCCGGGCCGAGATGCAGCGCGCGATTGCCGCGCACCAACACACCATGCTGCTGAGCTGACCGCCAACGGCACTGTCGTCACGCTCAGCTAGGCGGCGCGAAGAACTCCAGCGCGATGCCGTCGGGATCGCGGAAACTCAGCCCCGACCCGTAGCTCTCGTCGACGATGCCGCTGTGCTCGACACCGAGGGCGTCCAGGCGTTGGACCCACTGCTCGAGCGCCGCGCGATCCACGCATCCAAACCCGACGTGGTCCAGCCCCGCGCGGAACTCGGTGAAGCGTTCGTCGGCGGCCTTCCGGTCGTGTTCGTGGATGCCGAACAGCGTTCCGTTGTCGAAGGCCCAAACCAGATGCCGGAAGCCGGCGGCGGTGTGCTCGTCGATCAGGGGGTCGGTGCCGATCAGCTGCCGATACCAGGGCGCGCTCACTTCGAGGTCACGCACCGTCAGCGCGACATGATTCAGGGCCGGAAACGTCATCATCGACTCCTCGCTGTTGGGTATGCAGTAATCATCAACGCCCAACCGTCTGAATTCGACTACATCGCTATATGAGACGCTGCCCGGGTGTTAGCCCACCCCCATGGCCGTGTCGTCGGCATGGCGCTCGGTTGGCTGGCTGACCTGGTGTTCGGTGATCCCCGCCGGGGCCATCCGGTGGCACTGTTCGGCCGCGGCGCAGCGGCTTTCGAGCGGCTGACCTACGCCGACACCCGCGGGGCCGGCATGGTCCACACCGCCTCTCTGCTCGGGGCGGTCGGTGCGGCGGGCGTGCTCATCGAACGGGCCGCAGGGCGCGCGGGACAACCCGCGCTCATGGCGGCGGCGACCTTCGTGGCGCTGGGCGGAACGTCGCTCGCCCGCACCGGCGAGCAGATGGCGGCTCACCTCGAGCAGGGTGACGTGGAGGCTGCCCAGCGCCTGTTGCCGTCGTTGTGCGGACGCGATCCGTCGGTCCTCGACGCTGACGGCCTCGCGCGGGCGGCGCTGGAATCGGTCGCGGAGAACACCTCCGATGCGCAGGTCGCGCCGTTACTGTGGGGCGCCGTCGGCGGGCTTCCCGCGATTCTGGTGTATCGGGCCGCCAACACCCTGGACGCGATGATCGGACACCGGTCGCCGCGCTATGCCCGGTTCGGCTGGGCCGCAGCCCGTTTCGACGACGCCGCCAACTTCGTCGCCGCACGCGTCACGGCGGTTCTCGTCATCGTGTGCGCGCCGGTGGTCGGTGGTTCCCCGATCGGAGCGTGGCGGGCGTGGCGCCGCGACGCGGCCCGTCATCCCAGCCCCAACGCGGGCGTGGTCGAGGCCGCGTTCGCGGGCGCGCTCGGTGTGCGGTTGGGTGGGCCCACCCAGTACGCCCACGAACTGGAGATCCGCCCCACCCTCGGCGACGGTCCAGCCCCCACGATCGTCGACCTCAATCGGGCAGTGCGCCTGTCACGGGCGGTGCAGGTGGCGGCCGCGGCCGCGGGTCTCAGCGCCGCTTGCCGTAGCGGTCGGCGAGCTTCGCCTCGGTCGTGAGGGGCGTGTCCGGCGCCGCTTTCGCCGCCGCCTTTGCGGCTTTGTCCCGTCGGCGCTGCTGGATCTCGGCGCGCACGAAGTACGCCAAGCCGATCGGGGCGATGATGCCGAACGCGATCCACTGGATGCCGTAGGAGAGGAACGGACCCGCATCGAGGTGGGGGAGCCCGATGACGCCGAGTCCGCCCGGCTGATCCTCGACCAACTGCAGATACGAACCGGCGAGCGGCACACCGGTGAGCGTGGCGATCTGCGCGGTGTTGATCGAGTACACCTGCTGGGCGCCGTCCTCGTAGAACGGCTCCTTGCCCGGGACGGCCGATTCGGAATCCCGCAGCCGGGCGGTGATGGTCACCGACCCTGTGGGCGGGGCGGGGATTACGGGCACCCGTGAGCCGCCCTCGGGGCGAACGTAACCGCGGTCGACGAGCATGGTCGGCCCACCGTCGACCGTGAACGGCACCAGCACCTCGAAGGCGGGTTCGCCGTCGACGACCCGCAACCGGGCCACCACCTGATGGTCGGGCAGGTACCTGCCTGTCGCGGTGACCCGGCGCCACTGCTCGTCGGGTGCAGACGAATCCTGTTGCGGTAGCAGCGTTGTCACCGGTACCGGGTCAGCGGACGCGGAGTTCGCGATCTGGGCGTTCTCCCGTGACGTCTCGGTGTTCTTGCCCAGCTGCCAGGGCGCCAACACGGTGAAACACAGGTAGGCGAACGCGAGCACCACGACCAGCAGGGCCAACCACGATGGCCTGAACAAGAAGGCCCAGCGTCGCATCAGCTCGCGATCCCCCGGTCGGCGAGCTGCTCGTCGACCCACTGGTGCAGGCCGGGCAGCGCCGCGTCGATCACCGCGAAGACGTCCTCGAAGTCGTCGTGGTCGCCGTAGTAGGGATCCTCTACGTCGTGTGGGTGTGCCCCCGACCGCGGGTCGAACGACCGCAGCATTCGCACCCGGTCCGCCTCCACACCCATCTCCCGCAACATCCGCGCGTGGTTGCGCCCCAGCGCGATGACGAGATCGGCTGACAGGTGGTCGTCGGTGATCTGTGTGGCGCGGTGCGACGTGGGGTAGCCATGCGAGCGCAGCACATGACTGGCTCGGCGGTCCGCGGGCTCGCTCTGATGCCAGCCGCCGGTTCCCGCGCTCGTCACACGCACCGCGTCGGCCAGACCACGCTCGCGGATCTGATGGGCGAACATCTTCTCCGCCATCGGCGAGCGGCAGATGTTGCCCGAGCAGATGAAGGTGATGTGCAGTCGGTAGGCCTCAGACACCCAGCACCTCCCGCAGGTCCTCGACGGTCGCGACATGGGCATGGGCGGTGACCGCGTCGGGGCCGTCGAAGTCCCCGCGTCCGTAGCCCCAGCCGACCACCACGGTGTCGATGCCGTGCTCCGCAGCGCCCTCGACGTCGTGTGACCGGTCGCCGACCATCAGCACCCGCTCGGGCAGCGGCTCGAGCTGAACCAGCGCGTGCTTGACGACCTCGGACTTGGTGGCGCGCAAGCCGTCGACGCTGGCGCCCGCGATGACCTCGAAGTGACCGTCGAGGCCGAAGTGGGCGAGGATGCGTTGCGCGGTCGGCTCGGCCTTCGAGGTGGCCACGGCCAGGCGAACCCCCGCGCCCCGCAGGTCGGCCAGCAGTGCGGGGATGCCGTCGAACGGGCGGTTCATTGCCCAGCCGCGGGCCAGGTAGTCCTCCCGGTACGCGGCGATCGCGGCGTCGGCGTGGTCGCCGAGACCCATGTCCTGCAGCGTGTGGTGCATGGGTGGGCCGACGACCATGGCGGCGAGGTCGCCCTCGGGAGCGACGGCGCCGACCGTGCTCAGCGCATAGCGGAAGCTGGCCACGATGCCCTGAGCCGAATCGGTCAGGGTGCCGTCGAGGTCGAAGATCACCAGCTGCGGGTGTGCCGTCACAATCTCATTGTCCCGTACGGCCCACTAGTGTCGTGATGTGGCAAGCCAATCCCGCCCGGGGGCGCGCTATCACGGCGACCAGGCCGCAGGCCCGGGGATGCTGGACTTTGCCGTCAACGTCCGCGCAGATCGGCCACCGTCCTGGCTGGTCGATCGGCTCGCCGCCCGGATGGCAGATCTCGGCCGGTACCCCAGCGCTGCCGACGAGCAGCGCGCCCGGGAGGCCGTCGCCGCCAGACACGGCCGCGGTGTCGACGAGGTCGCGCTGCTCGCCGGGGCTGCCGAAGGGTTCGCCTTGCTGCCCGAGCTGCGGCCGCGGTCGGCGGCTCTGATCGCCCCGTCGTTCACCGAGCCCGAGGTCGCCCTGGCCGCGGCCGGTGTCCCGTTCCGGCACGTCGTGCTCGCGCCGCCGTATCACCTGACCGCCGCCGGCGTGCCCGACGACGCGGACCTCGTCATCATCGGTAACCCGACCAACCCGACCTCGGTGCTGCACACCCACGAGCAGATCACCTCGTTGCGCAGGCCGGGCCGCATCATCGTCGTCGACGAGGCGTTCGCGGACGCGGTACCCGGCGAGGCGGAGTCCCTCGCGGCCGAGGCGCTGCCCGATGTGGTGGTGCTGCGGAGCCTGACCAAGACGTGGGCGCTGGCGGGCCTGCGCGTCGGCTATGCTCTCGGCCCGCCCGATCTGCTCGATCGGATGACCGCCCGCCGTCCGCACTGGCCGCTGGGCACCCTGCAATTAGAGGCCATCACCGCGTGCAGCACGCCGGAAGCCGTCGCCGAGGCCGACCGCGGTGCGCAACGCTTGCGCCGCCTGCGTGCCGAGATGGTCGACGGCCTGACTAGCATCGGGGCAAATGTCGTCGACGGATGTGCGCCCTTTGTCCTCTTCACCGTTGCGGATGCCGAGCTGATGCGAAAGCACCTCGATGGCAAGGGCATTGCAGTGCGACGGTGTGACACCTTCGTCGGACTGGACGGTCCGTTCCTGCGTGCGGCGGTGCGGCCCGAGTGGCCGACGCTCGTCGAGGCGATGGCCGAGGTGATGTCGTGAGCGTGCGGCTTTCCGATGTCATCGACGTGCTGGAGGCGGCCTACCCGCCGAACCTCGCCCAGGACTGGGACTCGGTCGGTCTGGTCTGCGGTGACCCGGCGGAGATCGTCGAGACGGTGACCGTCGCCGTCGACGCCACCGCCGCCGTCGTCGCCGAGGTGCCCGACGGAGGGTTGCTGCTCGCGCACCATCCGCTGCTATTGCGCGGGGTCGACACCGTGGCTGCAGACACCGCCAAAGGTGTGCTGCTGCACCAGATGATCCGCACCGGACGGGCTCTGTTCACCGCGCACACCAACGCCGACGCCGCATCGCCTGGAGTGTCGGACGCGTTGGCCGACGCGCTGGGCCTGACGGTCGAGGAGGTCCTCGCCCCGATGCCAACCGGCACGGGTCTGGACAAGTGGGTGGTCTTCGTGCCGACCGAAAATGCCGACGCGGTACGGAACGCGATGTTCGACGTCGGCGCGGGGCGCATCGGCGATTACTCGCACTGCAGCTGGAGCGCGACGGGCATCGGCCAGTTCCTGCCGCATGACGGTGCGGCGCCGGCCATCGGCACCGTCGGCACCGTCGAGCGCGTGCCCGAGGAGCGGGTCGAGGTGATCGCGCCGTCCCGGATCCGCGGTCATGTACTGGCGGCGATGCGCACCGCACACCCCTACGAAGAACCCGCGTTCGACGTCTTCGAACTCGCGCCCCTGCCGGGCGACGTCGGGCTGGGCCGCGTCGGCTCACTTCCGCGACCCGAACGGTTGTCGACCTTCGTTTCGCGGGTGCACGATGCGCTGCCCGCCACCTCGTGGGGCATCCGCGCCTCCGGAGACGCCGAGACCACGGTGTCACGGGTGGCGGTGTGCGGTGGCGCCGGTGATTCGCTGCTGGATGCGGTGGCGGGTGCCGGCGTGCAGGCCTACGTCACCGCGGACCTGCGGCACCATCCCGCAGATGAGCACCGGCGGGCATCCGAGGTGGCGCTCGTCGACGTCGCACACTGGGCGAGCGAATACCCGTGGTGTCGACAGGCGGCCGACGCGCTACGTGGTCATTTTGGTGACGCATTACCCGTGCGAGTGTCAGCGGTTCGTACTGACCCATGGAATGTCGAGAGAACGAGGCATGAAAGCTGAAGTAGTGCAACAACGTTCGTTGCTCGAATTGGCGGAGCTCGACGCTGAGCTGGGCCGCATCGAGCACCGGGCCGGCAACCTCGCCGAGTCCAAGCGGCTGGAGGAGATCCAGGCGACGCACAGCGAGGCCAACGACCGGCTAGCCGCCTTACAGATCGCGCTGGAAGACCTCGACGAGCAGGTGGGGAAGTTCGAGTCCGAGATCGATGCGGTCCGTCAGCGCGAGGACCGCGACCGCAAGCTGCTGGACTCCGGGGCCACGGATGCCAAACAGCTCACCGAGTTACAGCACGAGCTCGAGACCCTGGAGCGCAGGCAGGCCTCGCTGGAGGACTCGCTGCTGGAGATCATGGAACGTCGCGAGGAACTGCAGACCCAGCAGTCGGCCGAGCTGACGAAGATCGACGAGTTGCAGAAGGAGCTGGGGGACGCGCAGAAGGCTTGCGATGAAGCGCGCGATGAACTCGACCGTCAGCGGCACCAATCACTGTCACGGCGTGAGGAACTGGTCGCCGGGCTGGACGCCGACCTGGTGGCGCTGTACGAGCGCCAGCGCACGCGCGGCGGTGCGGGTGCGGGCCCGCTGCAGGGTGGCCGGTGCGGTGCCTGCCGGATCGAGATCGACCGCGGTGAGCTGGCGCGGATCTCCGCTGCCGCCGACGACGACGTGTTGCGGTGCCCGGAATGCGGCGCAATTCTGTTGCGGGTCAAGAGGGCCGGCGCATGAAGGTGATCGTCGAGACCGACGGTGGATCGCGCGGCAACCCGGGGCCCGCAGGCTACGGCGCGGTGGTGTGGACTGCCGATCACAAGATCGTGCTCGCCGAACGTAAACAGGCGATCGGTCACGCGTCCAACAACGTCGCCGAGTACAGCGGCCTGATCGCCGGCCTGGAGGAAGCCGCGAACCTGGGTGCCTCCGAGGTCGACGTGAACATGGACTCCAAGCTGGTGGTGGAGCAGATGTCGGGGCGCTGGAAGGTCAAGCATCCCGACATCGCGGCCGTGCATCAGCAGGCCAGCGCATTGGCGTCACGGTTCGACCGCGTCACCTACACCTGGGTTCCGCGGGCGAGAAACAGCCACGCCGACAAATTGGCCAATGAAGCGATCGATGCGGCCGCCGAACGGGAGGCGGAATCATCCGCGTCGGACGCCGAGACCGAGAAGCATGCCAACCCAGCGGGGTGGACCGGGGCGCGGGGTGCGCCCACCCGGTTCCTGCTGCTGCGCCACGGGCAGACCGAATTGTCGGTCGAGCGAAGGTATTCGGGCCGCGGCAATCCGGCGCTGACAGAACTCGGCCGTCGCCAGGCGGAAGCGGCCGCGCAGTTCGTGGCCGAGAAGGGCGGTGTCGCCGCCGTCATCACCTCGCCGCTGCAGCGCGCGTACGACACCGCCGAGGCGGCGGCCAAAGCGCTCGGTCTCGACACCACCGTCGAGGCCGATCTGATCGAGACCGATTTCGGCGGCTGGGAGGGGCTTACGTTCGGCGAGGCCGCTGAACGCGATCCGGCGCTGCACCGACGCTGGCTGCGCGATACCAGCGTCGCGCCGCCTGACGGGGAGAGCTTCGATGCCGCGGCCGAGCGGGTGCGCAGGGCGCGGGCGCGGATCATCGCCGAGCACCCAGGTGAAACAGTGCTGGTGGTGTCACATGTGACGCCCATCAAGACGCTGCTTCGCATGGCGCTCGACGCGGGCCCGAGCATTCTCTACCGCATGCATCTCGACCTGGCGTCGCTGTCCATCGCCGAGTTCTATCCCGACGGTGCGGCGTCGGTGCGGCTGGTCAATCAGACGTCCTATCTGAGCTAGGTGAGGGCCCGATGCGCGTGCTTGTCTCGGGGGCGAGCGTTGCGGGCCCGACCTTGGCGTACTGGCTGAGCCGACACCGCTTCAGCGTCACTGTGGTGGAACGGTCGCCCGCGCTGCGTAAGGCCGGCGGGCATGCCGTCGATCTTTTCAAGCCGGCGATGGATATCGCCGAAAAGATGGGCGTGCTAGCCGATGTCGAGGCAAAGGCCACCGGCACCGACGTTATCGAGGCCTACATCGAGGGTCGTGACCGGCGCTATGACATCGAGGTCGGCCGGCTCATGAGTGCGGTGTCGGATCGTCACGTCGAGATCATGCGCGACGATCTTTCGCAGATCCTGTACGACACCTGCAAGGGGCGAGTCGACTTCCGCTTCGGGGAATCGATCGCGCAGATCGCCCAGGACGCAGACGGTGTCGACGTCGTGTTCGAGAGCGGAGTGTCGGAGCGCTTCGATTTGGTGATCGGCGCGGACGGTTTGCACTCCAATGTTCGGCGACTGGTGTTCGGTCCGGAATCCGACTTCGCCGCCTGGATCGGGGCTTACCTGGCGGTCGCCAGCGTCCCGAATTATCTCGACTTGCGCGATCGCATGGTGGTGACCGTCGGCATCGGTCGGATGGCGGGCCTGTACAGCGCCGCGCAGATGGATGACGCGCGCGCCGTCTTTTTGTTCCGGCCCCCGCATGAACTCGTGTTCGACTACCGCGACGTGGCTGAGCAGAAGCTATTGCTGCGCAACGCGTTCAACGATCTGGGGCCCCGCGTGACGCGAATGCTCGACGAGGCGGAGCGTGCCGATGCCGTCTATCTGGATTCGATCACCCAGTTGCGGATGGAGAGTTGGTCGCGTGGTCGAGTGAGCCTGGCGGGCGACGCGGGCTACTGTCCGGGACCGGCGGTCGGCGGGAGCACCAGCCTTGCGGTGGTCGGCGCATACGTCCTTGCTGGCGAATTGGCCCGCGCCGATGGCGACCACGAACGCGCGTTCGTCGAATATGAGAGCGCGATGAAGGATTACGTGCTCCGGAGCCGTGAGTTCGCGATGGGTGCGGCGAAACGACTGCTGCCCAGTAATCGATGGGGCGTGTGGACGTTCGTCGGAACGGGGCTGTTGGTCGGCCATCTGCCGGTCGCGGTGACGCGGGCGCTGACCAGGGTAGCTCCACCGACCGTGCGGTTACACGACACGGTGACCGTCAAGGACTACCAGAGCGTATAGAACCGGTGGGCATGGGTCCGCTGAACATGGCCGGGTGGACCAATACGGGGTGTGCCAGCAGTGCCCGCCCCGCCACCCATCGAAGCGTGACATCACCCGTGCAGGTGCAGCCGTTCGCCGTGCACGCCGAATATCGTGATCGCCTCGGCCGGGCCGTCCACGACACCGAACCAGTGGGGTGTCCACGTCGAGAACTCGACGGCCTCACCGGGTTTGACCGTGAAATCGCGGTCTCCCAGAATCAGTCGCACCTGACCGGACAGCACATACATCCACTCCTGGCCTTCGTGAACCGGTAGCTCAGCGGGGGGCGTACGCCGTCGGGCGCTGATCCTGATCTTGTACGCGTGCAGCCCGCCGGCCGCTTGCCGGGTCAACGGCCAGTAGGTGATTCCGTGCCTGACGTGCGAATTCGCGTGGACGCGTGGATCTTCCACCTCGGGTGCACGAACCAGTTCGTCGGTGCTCACCGCCAGCGCGGCGGCGAGACGGGGCAGATGGTCGAGTGCCAGCCGTCGCTTGCCGGACTCGAGACGACTCAGCGTCGACACGTCGATGCTGGACCGGCGCGCTACCTCGTCGAGGGTGAGACCCCGCTGCATGCGCAGCTCGCGGAGGCGTCGACGCACTCGCAGATCGACGCTTTCCTCGTCATTTGCCTGCATGGCAAGAAAGCTTGGCACTCCGGGGGACGTGCCTGCAAGGTGGAGGCATGGATATCGCAGTGGTCCAGAGTCTGATGGCCGACGATGATGGTCTGGCCGTTCCTGAAGGGAGAAGTCGTGTCAACGCCTGACGCCAAAGAGCACTGGGAACAGCACTACGGGGAACGTGAACGAGTGTGGAGCGGGCGAGTCAACTCCCGTCTCGCCGAGGTGGCCCCCGACCTGCCGATCGGCCGGGCGCTCGATCTCGGCTGCGGCGAGGGAGCGGACTCGGTGTGGCTGGCGGAGCGTGGCTGGAACGTCGTCGCAGTGGATATCTCGGATACCGCTCTACAGCGCGCGCGTGCGGCAGCCGAGGCGCGCGGTGTGCTGGATCGCATCGACTTCCAGCAGCACGACCTCTCGGAGACCTTTCCGGACGGCGAAGTCGACCTGGTGAGCGCTCACTTCTTTCATTCGACTGTGCCGCTCGACCGCACCCGCATATTCCGGCGCGCGGCCGAGGCCATGAGACCGGGCGGCACGCTGCTGATCGTGGATCACAGTGGGCCGCCGCCGGGCGAAACGAAGCTCGACGAGCACCGCCACATGTTCCTGAGTCCGGAGGAAGTTGTCGCCTCACTGAATCTGCCGGAGGCGGACTGGGAACCGGCGCAGACGAAAGTGGTCGAGCGAGAGGTGAACTGGCCCGACAGGGAGCCGTTCATCTGGCATGACAATGTGATCGTGTTGCGACGGCGCAGTTCCGATTAGTCGATGGGGCCGCTGGTTTTCCATTGGCGGTAGCGATCCGGTAGACACCGCGCGCACGGCCGGTAACCCGCCGCGATGGCCGTCGGTTCGTCGGCGAAAAACACGCGATGCCTGACGTAGCCGCCGTTGTCCATGGCACGTCGCGCCGAAGGGCAGTCGAGGCGGCCGTAGATCCGCGTCGCGCGATGGCCGCCGAGGGTTCCCGGCCGCGATGACGTATCCGGCCTCCCGTCACCACGGATCAGACTGTAGCGCTTCATATTTCATGACGCATCGTGGAAGACCAGGCCGAGGGTGAACCGCTGGCCCGAGCGCACCGTGGAGACGCCGTGGCGTACCGGCGACGCCGACCAGCCGCGAGCCGATCGCACCGGCCGTTCCCGGGTGGTGAACACGAATCCGTGTCCGCGGGGCAGCATGGAGGCCGTGCCGCGGGACTGCGCTCGGGGACGTTGTTCGACCAGCAGGAATTCGCCACCGGTGTGGTCGACCTTCGGCTCACTCAGGCTGATGACGACCTGTAAGGGGAATACCAACTCGCCGTACAGATCTCGGTGTAGCGCGTTCCAATCGCCGGCTCCGTACTTGAGCA
>JBIQHU010000274.1:0-2403 GCA_044508395.1 Mycobacterium sp.
AGACGAACTCCGGCGGCACCGATAATGTGTGGTTCTACGATGTCACCGCCGACGGGTTTTCACTGGACGATAAGCGGAATCCCGTCGAGGCCAATGATCTTCCGGACACTTTGTCGCGTTGGAGTTTGAAGGACTCCTCTGAGCTGGGACGGGCACGGACCGAGCAGTCCTTCTGCGTGCCGAAGGATGACATCGTCGCGCAGAGTTACGACTTGTCCCTGAATCGGTATAAGGAGATCGTCCACGACGAGGTCGAGCACCGGCCTCCCCTCGAGATCATCGCCGAGATTGAGAAGCTCGAAGGCGAGATCGCCGCGGGTCTAGCCGACTTGAAGGCGATGCTCTCGTGAAGATGGTGCCGTTGGGCAAGGTTCTGCGATTCTCTGGAAAACCGGAACGCATCCGCAAGCCCGAGTCAGAAGTGTTCGTCACCGTTCGCCTCAACGGCCGCGGAGCCGTGCCGAGGAACATTGGCGCGGGTAAAACGCCGGTAGCGTTCACGGGTTACCGCGTGCAGGCCGGTCAGTTCATCTACTCCCGAATCGACGCGCGCAATGGCGCTTTCGCGATTATCCCGCCCGAGCTAGACGGCGCGGTTGTCAGCAAGGACTTCCCCGTGTTCGACATCCAGAAAGATGCCGTTGACACGAGGTACCTAATTCATTACTTCATGGCAGGGCGCCTACAACAGCAGATTCAGGCCCTGAGCCAGGGTGCGACGAATCGACAACGCATCACAGAGGAGCGCTTCCTCGCGTTCACTTTGCCATTGCCACCACTTATTGAGCAGCGCCGCATCGCCGCGATCCTCGACTGCGCCGACTCATTACGCACCAAGCGTCGACAGATCGTGTCGGCCTTCGAATCGCTCCGCCAGTCAGTATTTATAGACATGTTCGGCGACCCCGCGTCGAACCCCCGCGGGCTACCGACTGGAACGATCCGAGACCTAGTCCAGTCGGCCGACTACGGTACAAGCGAGAGGAGTTCACAAGAGGGCGACATCGCTGTGCTGAGGATGAACAACATCACGTATGGCGGCGATATCGACCTGCGCGAGCTGAAGTACATGACGCTTCCGGTGGACAAATACGACCGCTATACCGTGCGTAAGGGCGATGTACTTTTCAATCGCACCAATAGCGCTGACTTGGTCGGAAAGACCGCTGTCTACCACGGCGATAACCGATTGGCCTACGCAGGATACCTCGTCCGATTGCGAGTTCACGATGGGTTCTCGCCGGACTTCCTTTCGGGAGTGCTGAACTCCGACTACGGCAAGGCCACGCTGCGTGGAATGTGCAAGAGCATTGTTGGCATGGCCAACATCAACGCCAGAGAAGTTCAGACCATTCGGACTCTCATTCCACCAGCCGCCGACCAGGCGAAATATTCGGTTCGAATTGAGCGGATCCGGGCCGAGAAAGACCGGCATCGCGCAGCATTGGCGGCGCTCGACCGACTCTTCGAATCCGTCCAGGCCCGCGCTTTTCGACGCGAACTATGACAGAACCGTCTCAGTCGGATGCTGGCCGACATTCGTCCGTCCGACACTGGTTGTGCTCAGCAATGGCCAAAGCTGATGCACTGCAGATCTTTTCGATGCAGTAGCCGACGGGATGCAGCCACAGAAGCGCAGCGAGCCCGCGACACTAGCCAACCGCGCGCCCGGTATCGGATGGTGGGCGCTGACGAATGGCTGAACGCGCTGCTGGCCGAGGTCGGACAGACCCGGGTGTCTCTCGCCATCACCAACCACGGCCGTCCCGTGGCGGTGTTATCGCCCGCGGCGGCACAACCGCGCACATTCGGCCAGCTTCCCAACCTGATCGTTCCGGAAAACTCTGACGAACCGCTCCCGGCCGACGAGAGCTTGCCGCCTCAACACCGGCCTCGCGACGTCGATCTTGCTGGACACCAACGCCCTGCTGTGGCGAGTCTCCGCTCCGGACCGGGTCGCTGCATCGGCTCGCGAAGTACTCGAACACCAAGCCAATGAGCTGTTCATCTCGGTGGTAATCGGCATGGGAGGTGGCGATCAAGACGCGGATCGGCCGCCTCAACGGTGCTCCGTTGCTCTCCGCCCGGGATGAAGCCCTCGCCGGCATGAATGCCACCGAACCGGTGATCGACTCCGCCGACGCCACGATGGCCAGCCAACTCGACTGGGAACGCAAAGACCCTTTGACCGCATGATCGTTGCCCAGGCCGCCCGCCGAGGCCTCACCATCGCCACGACCGACAGTCAGCTGATCCACGGGGCACTGACGCCAGTGCTCGTCACGCAGTGAGCCGCAACGCACGAAAGCTCAATCGCCTTCAGTCAGGTATCGAACTCCGGCAACAGGTCCCACAACACCGCGACGTCGCCGCCGAAAACCTGTTTGGTGCGATCGATGAGGT
>JBIQHU010000110.1:0-18891 GCA_044508395.1 Mycobacterium sp.
GCGCCGGGATCACCGCGTTCTACATGACCCGCGTGATGTTGATGACGTTCTTCGGTGAAAAACGTTGGGCCTCTACGGCGAGCGATGGGCCCACGCCCGAAGGGCAGGGGACGACGGGAAAAGTCGAGGCGCATCCGCACGAATCGCCGGCGGTGATGACCTGGCCGATGATCCTGCTGGCCATCGGCTCGGTCGCCTCGGGCGCCGCGTTCGCGATCGGCGGCACCCTCGAGCACTGGCTCGAACCCGTCGTCGGCGCCCACGAAATCCACCACGTCGCACCGGTCTGGGTCGTCACCACCATCATCCTGGCCGTGGTCGCCGTCGGCATCGCCATCGCCTACCGCATGTACGCCACCCGGCCGATCCCCGAACAGGTACCCGCCGGCACCGCACTCACCCTCGCCGCCCGCAACGACCTCTACGGCGATGCACTCAACGAAGAACTCTTCATGCGGCCCGGTCAACTGCTCACCAAGGGGCTGGTTGAAATCGACGACGAGGCAGTGGACGGCGCGGGAACCGGGTTGGCCGCCTTGGTATCCCGCTCATCGGAGGGCTTGCGACTGTTGGCTACCGGATACGCGCGTTCCTACGCGTTGTCGATGTTGGCCGGCGCGTTACTGGTCGTCGGCGCGATCCTGGCGGTGCAGCTGTGGTGACCTCGATCCCCTGGCTGACGATTCTGTGGGCCGTGCCGACGGTGGGCGCGGCGATCGTGATCCTGCTGCCCGCGTCGATGCGGGCTGCATCCAAGTGGCTGGCGCTGGCGGTCTCGGTCGTGGTGCTGGCCATCACGGTGCTGCTCGCGGTGAACTTCGATCCCGGTGGCGAGCAATACCAGTTCGTCGAGGAGCACCGCTGGATCCCGTCGTTCGGCACCGGGTACATCCTCGGGCTGGACGGCATCGCGCTCGCGATCGTCGGCCTCACCGCGGTGCTGGTCCCGCTGCTGCTGATCGCCGGCTGGAACGACGTCAGTGACGAGGCCGCGTGGGGCGGTCGTTCGACGCACGCGTACTTCGCACTGACGCTGGCCGTCGAGGGCATGGTCATCATGTCGCTGGCCTCGCTGGACGTGCTGCTGTTCTACGTCTTCTTCGAGGCGATGCTGATCCCGATGTACTTCCTGATCGGCGGGTTCGGCGGCGCGGGGCGGTCGAAGGCGGCGGTGAAGTTCCTGCTGTACAACCTTTTCGGCGGTCTGGTCATGCTCGCCGCGGTGATCGGCCTGTACGTGGTGACCGCGGGCAGCGATGCCTTCGAGGGCGGCACCTTCGACTTCCGCGCGATCGTCGCCGCCGTGTCGAGCGGCGCCTTCGCCGTCAACCCGGCCGTGATGCACCTGCTGTTCCTCGGCTTCATGTTCGCGTTCGCGGTGAAGGCGCCGTTGTGGCCCTTCCACCGCTGGCTGCCCGACGCGGCTGTCGAGGCCACCCCCGCCAGCGCGGTGCTGATGATGGCGATCATGGACAAGGTCGGCACGTTCGGCATGCTGCGGTATTGCCTGCAGTTGTTCCCCGACTCGTCAATGTATTTCCGGCCGATCATCATCACGCTGGCGGTGATCGGCATCGTGTACGGTGCGATCGTCGCGATCGGCCAGACCGACGTGATGCGCCTGATCGCCTACACGTCGATCTCCCACTTCGGCTTCATCATTCTCGGCATCTTCGTGATGACGAGTCAGGGTCAGTCCGGTTCGACGCTGTACATGGTCAACCACGGATTGTCGACGGCTGCGCTGTTCCTGATCGCGGGATTCCTGGTGTCGCGCAGGGGCAGTCGGCTCATCGAGGCCTACGGCGGTGTACAGAAGGTCGCACCGGTCCTCGCGGGCACCTTCCTGGTGGCGGGTCTCGCGACGCTGTCGCTGCCCGGGCTGGCACCGTTTATCAGCGAATTCCTGGTGCTGATCGGCACATTCACCCGCTATCCGGCGTTCGCGGTGTTTGCGTCGACAGCGCTGGTGCTGTCCGCGGTCTACATCCTGTGGATGTACCAGCGCATGATGGGTGGCCCGGTCAAGGAGGGCAACGACAAACTGCGGGATCTCGTTCCCCGCGAGATCCTCGTCGTCGCACCGCTTATCGCGCTGCTGATTGTGCTGGGCGTCTATCCCAAACCCGCACTCGACGTGATCAATCCGGCGGTCACGCACACCTTGACCACCATCGATCAGCCTGACCCGGTGCCTCAGTTCGCAGAAGGGCCGACCCGATGAATCTGCCCACACCCGTTGTCGAGTACGACCTGCTGTCTCCGATGCTGATCGTGTTCGGGGTGGCCATCGTCGGTGTGCTCGTCGAAGCGTTCGTCTCGCGGCAGCGTAGGTACGCCGCGCAACTGGTGCTCGCTCTCGTCGGCCTGGTCGCCGCGCTGGTCTCCGTCGTGGATCTCGCACTCGGCCTGCAGGGCGCGGTTGGCCGCACCGCGGTGATGGGTTCCGTCGTGATCGACAAACCCGCGTTGTTCCTCCAGGCCACCATCCTGCTGGTCGGGATCCTGGGAATCATGCTGATCGCCGAGCGTCAGGTCGGTGCAGAAGCTGAGGGAGGCAAGGGATTCCGCGGACTGGACGCGTTCACCCCGCAGGCGTCCGCGATTCCCGGCGCGGTGGCCGAGCAACTCGCCACCAAGGCTGGCGCCATCCAGACCGAGGTGTTCCCGCTGACGATGTTCGCCGTCGGCGGCATGCTGCTGTTCCCAGCCGCCGACGATCTGCTGACGATGTTCATTGCGCTCGAGGTGCTTTCGCTGCCGTTGTATCTGTTGTGCGGCCTCGCGCGCCGACGTCGTGTGCTCTCGCAGGAAGCGTCGCTGAAGTACTTCTTGCTCGGCGCCTTCTCATCAGCGTTCTTCCTGTTCGGCGCCGCAATGCTGTACGGGTACGCGGGAACACTCGATCTGCGCGAGATCGCCGCCGTGGTGGCGGCCGGGTCCGGTAAGACCTCGCTGGCCCTCATGGGCACGGGACTGCTGCTGGTGGGTGTGCTGTTCAAGGTCGGGGCCGTGCCCTTCCACTCGTGGATTCCCGACGTCTATCAGGGCGCGCCAACGCCGATCACCGCATTCATGGCCGCGGCCACCAAGATCGCCGCGTTCGGCGCGATGCTGCGGCTGTTCTACGTCGCGCTGCCGGAACTGCGCGACGACTGGCGCCCCGTGCTGTGGGCGATCGCGATCCTGACCATGGTTGTTGGAACCGTCACCGCGATAACGCAGACCGATGTGAAGCGCATGCTCGCGTATTCGGCGGTGGCACATACCGGCTTCATCCTCACCGGTGTGATCGCCGAGAACGAGGCCGGCCTATCGTCGACCCTCTTCTATCTGTTCGCCTACGGGTTCAGCACGGTGGGCGCCTTCGCGGTCGTGGGCCTGGTGCGGAATGCCAGCGGCGACGAGGACACCGCGATGGCGCGCTGGGCCGGGTTGGGCCGACGGTATCCCGTGGTGGCAGTGGTCTTCTCGCTGTTCCTGTTGGCGTTCGCGGGTATTCCGTTGACGAGCGGGTTCGTCAGCAAGTTCGCGGTCTTCAAGGCGGCCGGTGAGGGCGGCGCGATCCCGCTGGTCATCGTCGGCGTGCTGGCCAGCGCCATCGCCGCGTACTTCTACGTGCGGGTGATCGTGTTGATGTTCTTCACCGAGCCGCCCGACGACGCGCCTCAAGTGGTGGTGCCAAGCGCGTTGAGCACCGCGGTAGTGACGGTCACCGCGGCCATCACGTTCGCCCTCGGCGCGCTGCCGCAGCCGCTGCTGGACCTGGCGAACAACGCCAACCAGTTCCTGCGCTAGCTTCGTCGTCATGACGTCGCCGCTCGTCCTCGTCGCCGACCACGGCCCGGTCCGTGTGCTGACCCTCAACCGACCGGCTGCCCGGAATGCGTTGAGCCGCGGCCTGATCAAGGCGTCCTACGCCGCCCTGGTCGAGGCCGACGCCGACGAGTCGGTGCGGGCGGTGGTCCTCACGGGAGCCGATCCGGCGTTCTGCGCCGGGGTCGACCTCAAGGAGGCGCACCGCTACGGCACCGAGTACTTCGCGGAGTTCCGAGAGCACAGCTGCATCGAGGCCACCGGGAAGATGCGCACTCCGATCATCGCCGCGATCAACGGGCCGGTGTTCACGGGTGGCCTCGAAATGGCGCTCGGCTGCGACTTTCTGATCGCCTCCGAGCGGGCGGTGTTCGCCGACACCCACGCCCGGGTCGGCATCCTGCCCGGCGGTGGCATGACCGCGCGTCTTCCCCAACTCGTCGGGCTCGGGATGGCCAGACGCCTGTCGATGACCGGCGAAGTCGTCGACGCGGCACGCGCCGAACGCATCGGGCTGGTGACCGAGGTCGTCCCCCACGATCGGTTGCTCGACCGGACGATCGAGCTCGCCGCGCAGATCGCCGAGGTGCCCGGCCCAACCATGCTGGGGCTCAAGGAGATCTACACGACCGGCGCTGCGCCCGTCATCGAGCCGGCGCTGGCGGCCGAGCAGAAGATCGCCTTCGCGCAGCAGCGCGACTTCGAAGGGCTCGGCGATCGCTTCCGCGCAGTGGCCGAGCGCAACAAGGGCCAGATCGAGGACGGGGAATAGCCGTCGGCTGACCTGGGTTGTGGCCGTCACGCCGGCTGAGCAGACGCAAAAGTGCCCGACACGCCGACGATTTCGTGCCCTTTGCGTCTGCTCGCGCCGTGAAGCCGAGCTAGGTCAGGCGACCACGCCGTGCACCACGATGGCGGTGGTCTGGTCGACCCAGTCGGGGCCGAGGGGCTCGTCGGGCCGCAGCAGGAACCTGAGCAGGGTGGCACCGCCGATCACCTCAACGAGCCTGTCCGGATCGATATCGGCGTGTACCTCGCCTCGTACCACCGCATCCGCCAGCCGCGTACGCACGGCGGCGAACGCGTCGTCGAAGCGCTCCCGTACGCGGGTGTTGAGCTCGGTGTCGGCGGACATATCGGCGATGAGCCCCGGCAGCGCGGCACGGACCAGCGGACTGTTGAACACTGCGCGAGCCGCGTCGATCATCGCGCGGATGTCCGCCTTGATGTCGCCGGGCGGGGTCTCGATCGCAGTGGGCGCGGCGGGAAACGCCGCCTCGTGCACCAGCTCCGCCTTGCTGGACCACCGCCGGTACAACGCCGTCTTGGTGGTGCCCGCTCGCTCCGCAACGCCCGCCATCGTGACGTTCGAATACCCGACATCCACCAGTAATTCCGAGGTCGCGCGCAGAATGGCAGCGTTGATCCGCGGATCCCGGGGCCGCCCGGCGCCCGAGGTCTTGTCAAGGACCGAGCGGTCTGCTTTCATAACGCTACGCATCGTATCGTAATTATCGGCCGAAGGACCTATCTGATGCCAAGCGAACCGGCTGTCGAAGATGTCAGCCGCCTCGAGCACTCAAGCCGAGACCTCACCACACTGCCAGGCCTCATGTCGCAATGGCTGTCGACCGTATTGCCCGGCGGCGTGGCGCCCGAGATCACCGTGGAGAGCGGTGTCGACGCCAACGGCATGTCCTCGGAGACGATCATCCTGACCGGCCGCTGGGACGAGGACGGCCAACGGCGCGAAGAGAAGTGGGTCGCTCGGGTCGCCCCCGCCGCGCAGGACGTGCCGGTGTTCTCGTCTTACCGCATGGACCACCAGTTCGACGTGATTCGCATCGTCGGCGAGAAGACCGATGTGCCGGTCCCGCCGGTGCGTTGGCTGGAACCCACCGGCTCGGTGCTGGGCACGCAGTTCTTCCTGATGAACTACGTGGAGGGACGTGTACCACCGGACGTCATGCCATATACGTTCGGCGGCAATTGGTTTGCCGATGCTCCCGAGGAGAGCCAGCGCGAGCTGCAGAACACCACCGTCGAGGTGATCGCCAAGCTGCACGCGATCCCCGAGCCCGAAAAGACCTTCGGCTTCTTGAACAACGGGTCGGATGCAAATGCGTTGCGGCGCAATCTCAACTGGCTGAAGGCCTGGTACGAGTTCGCCGTTCCCGACATCGGCCGCTCCCCGTTGGTGGAACGTTCCCTGGAGTGGCTGGAGGCCCACTGGCCCACTGATATCGCCGCCACCGACCCGGTGCTGGTGTGGGGCGACTCGCGCATCGGCAATGTGCTGTACGACGGGTTCCGACCCGCAGCCGTCCTGGACTGGGAGATGGCCACGCTGGGCCCGCGGGAGATGGACGTCGCATGGATCATCTTCGCCCACATGGTCTTTCAGGAACTTGCCGGGTTGGCAGGCCTGCCAGGCCTGCCGCATGTCATGCGCGAGGAGGACGTCAAGGCCACCTACACCAAGCACAGTGGGGTCGAACTGGGTGACCTGACCTGGTTCTACGTCTACTCCGGTGCGATCTGGTGCTGCGTCTTCATGCGGACCACCGCCCGGCGCATCAGGTTCGGCGAGCTGGAGGCGCCCGACGACGTCGAATCGCTCTTCTATCACGGCTCGGTACTCAAACGACTCATCGGAGATGATGCCTGATGCTCGGACCCACTGACGAATTCCCGATTCATCAACTGCCCCAACCCATCTCCTGGCCGGGATCGTCGGACCGCAACTTCTACGACCGCTCCTACCTCAACGCCCACGACCGCACCGGCGACATCTTCTTGATCACCGGCATCGGGTACTACCCCAATCTCGGGGTCAAGGACGCGTTCGTGCTGGTGCGCCGTGGCGACACCCAGACGGCCGTGCATCTGAGCGACGGCATCGACCAGGATCGGCTCAACCAGCATGTGCTGGGCTACCGCGTCGAGGTCAGCGAACCGCTGCACAAGCTTCGCGTCGTCCTCGAGGAGACCGAGGGCATCGCCGTCGACCTCACGTGGAACGGATTGTTCGACGTGATCCAGGAGCAGCGTCACGTGCTGCGCTCGGGCACCCGGGTGACGTTGGACGCGCAGCGTTTCGCGCAGGTGGGCAGCTGGAGCGGGGTGATCTCGATCGATGGTGAGGACATCGCCGTCGACCCCGACGTGTGGATCGGCAGCCGCGACCGGTCATGGGGCATCCGCCCGATCGGCGAGCCGGAGCCCGCGGGCCGGCCCGCGCATCCGCCGTTCGAGGGCATGTGGTGGCTATACGTGCCGATGGCGTTCGACGACTTCGCGATCTGCCTGATCATCCAGGAGGAGCCCAACGGCTTCCGCAGCCTCAACGACGTCACCCGGGTGTGGCGCGACGGCCGGGTCGAGCAGCTGGGCTGGCCCCGGGTGAAGATCCACTACACATCGGGCACGCGTATTCCGACGGGTGCGACCATCGACGCGACCGCGCCCGACGGCTCCCCCGTCCACTTCGACGTGGAGTCCAAGCTGCCGGTGCCGATCCACGTCGGCGGCGGCTACGGCGGCGACTCGGACTGGCTGCACGGCATGTGGAAGGGCGACAAGTTCACCGAGCGCCTCACCTACGACATGACTGACCCGGCGATCGTCGGCCGGGCGGGTTTCGGCGTCATCGACCACGTCGGCCGGGCGGTCTGCACCGAGGGCGGCAAGTCCGTCGAGGGCTGGGGCCTGTTCGAGCACGGCGCGCTCGGGCGGCACGACCCGTCGGGCTTCGCCGACTGGCTCACCGTCGCGCCCTAAAAGCCGTGATTTCGGCGTGCCCAGTCTCGCTGAGCGTTACCCATCACGCCGAAATCACAAAGAGAGGGCGGCTTGCGGTGCGGACGCCGTAGCGGCGCGGCCGAACACCATCGAGTCCTCGATGCGGTCGAACCGGCTGCCAAGGGCATCCCGCAGATAGTTGTGCGTCATCGCCCACGGTCGCCGCGCCCCTGACTTCGGCATCACCTGCTGGGCGCGCAGCACGTACCCCGACGTCAGGTTGAACACGGGCTGCTCGGGCATGTCTACGTCCCCGAGATGCGGGTAGGCGTGGGTGTAGCCCTGAGAATCCATGTAGGCCAACAGGTCCGCCACGTTGCGCGCCGTCATGTCGGCGCCCAGCGTCCACGACGCGTTCGAGTAGCCGAACGACCATGCCGCGTTGGGCACGTCTTCAAGAAGGTGACGCCGGAAGACGAACCGATCATGCGGGTCGATCTTCTCGCCGTCGATGCTTATCGCGACTCCGCCCAGCGCATGCAACTGGATTCCGGTGGCCGTGATGATCACGTCGGCGTCGAGATGTCTGCCCGACTTCAACAGGATTCCGGTGGCATCGAAACGCTCGACGTGGTCGGTCACCACCTCTACATCGCCGGCAGCGATCGCCTTGTAGAAGTCAGCGTCGAGAATGAAGCACATCCGCTGGTCCCACGGGTCGTACGGCGGTGTGAAATGGGTGTCGATGTCATAGTTCTCCGGCAGGTTCTTCTCGGCGATGCCACGCAGCAGCCGCTTGCTGAACTCGGGTGCGCGACGGGAGACCAGCCAGAGCAGCGAGCCGAATAACGACATCACCCAACGGATGATCCAGTGGGACACTCTGCGCGGCAGCACTTTCCGGATGGCGTTGAAGACGGGCTGCACTCTCTGGACGGAGAACAGGTATGACGGCGTGCGCTGCAGCATCGTGACGTGGCCGGCCTTCTCGGCCAGCGAAGGGATCATGCTGACGGCCGTCGCACCGCTGCCGATCACCACCAACCGCTTACCGGAGATGTCGAATCCGTCGGGCCAGTGCTGCGGATGGATCACATCGCCGGTGAAGTCCTCGATGCCGGGGAACGTCGGCGTGTACGGCTCGTCGTAGTTGTAGTAGCCGCTGGCGAAGACCAGGAACCGCCCGTGGTAGGTCCGGGGCTCCCCGTCCTGTTCGGTCTCAACGGTCCAGGTGTCGGTGGTCGAATCCCAGTCGGCGGAGATGACCCGGGTGCGGAACTGGATGTGTTCGTCGATGCCGTGTTTGCGCGCCGCGTCCGCCATGTACTGCCAGATGTCACCGCCGTCGGCGATCATCTCCTCCCGTGTCCACGGCTCCCACGGAAAGCTCAGCGTGAAGATGTCGCTGTCGGACCGAATGCCCGGGTATTGGAACAGATCCCAGGTGCCGCCGAGGCGTTCACGCCGCTCCAGGATGGTGTAGGTCAGGTTGGGGTTCTTCTCGTGGATACGGTAGGCCGCCCCGATGCCGGAGAAGCCCGCGCCGATGATCAGCACGTCACTGTATTCAGTCACGAAGAACCTCCTATGCCGACTTGACCGCCTCGACAGTCGCGCGGCCGAACACCATCGATTCCTCGATGCGGTCGAACCGGTGATCGATGGCGTCCAGCACGTAGTTGTGGCGCACATTCCACGGGCGGCGGGTGCCGGATTTGGGCAGCACGTGTCCGCTGCGCTGCACATAGCCCGCGTTGATGTTCCACGCCGGCTTCTCCGGCATCGGTTCGTCACCGAGGTGGGGATAGGCGTGTGTGTAGCCGTGGGAATCCATGTACGCCAACAGCTTCGCCACCGAACGCGCGGTCAGGTCGACGCGCAGCGTCCATGACGCGTTGATATACCCGACGGCCCACGCAGCGTTCGGGACGTCTTCGAGCATGTGCTCCTTGTAGACGAACCGGTCCTGCGGCTTGACCTCCGCACCGTCGATACTCAACGCGATACCGCCGAGCGCCTGCAGCTGAATACCGGTGGCGCTGATGATGATGTCGGCGTCGAGGTGCTGTCCCGAGCGCAGCACGACACCGTGCTCGTCGATGTGGTCGATCTGGTCGGTGACGACATCCAACCGGCCCGCGGCGATGACCTCGTAGAAGTCGTTGTCCAGAATCGCGCACAGCCGCTGATCCCACGGGTCGTAGCGCGGTTTGAAGTGAACGTCGACCGGATAGCCCGTCGGCAGTTGACGTTTCGCGTATGCGCGCACGTAGGCCCTGGCGAGTCGCGGTGCCGTCCGGGCAAAGGCATAGACGAACACCGTGAAGAAGGTGTTGTAGATCCGGGCCGCGACGTAACCGACGCGCTTGGGAAACACCTTGCGCAGGAACTGCACCACGGGATTGATGCGGGGCGTCGACAGCATGTACGTCGGCGAGCGCTGCAGCATCGTGACGTGGCCGGCCTTCTCGGTCAGCGTGGGGATCATGCTGACCGCGGTCGCGCCGCTGCCGATCACCACGATCTTCTTGCCGGTGTAGTCGAGCGACTCGGGCCAGTGCTGCGGGTGGATCACCGGACCGGAGAACTGTTCGATGCCCGGGAACTCGGGCTGGTAGGGCTCGTCGTAGTTGTAATAGCCGGTACCGAAGAACAGGAAGCGGCAGCGGTACGTGGTCGGCACGCCGTCGTGTTCGGCGCTCACCGTCCAGGTGTCGGTGGTCGAGTCCCAGTCGGCGGAGCCCACGCGGGTGTCGAAGCGGATGTGCTCGTCGATGCCGTGCTTGTGCGCCGTCTGGGTCAGGTACTCGCGGATGTCGTCCCCGTCGGCGACGTTTTCCGGCCGGGTCCACGGCTCGAAGGGGTAGCTCAGGGTGAAGATGTCGCTGTCGGACCGGATGCCCGGATAACGGTTCAGGTCCCAGGTGCCGCCGATGCGGGACCGCCGCTCGAGAACCGCGTAGCTCAGGTGCGGGTTCTTCTCGTGGATGCGGTACGCAGCACCGATCCCGGATATCCCAGCGCCGATGATCAGCACATCGAAGTAGTCGCTCGCCACCTGTTCTTCCCGCAAGCGCTCGGCACCCTGGCCCATCCGCAACCTCCTTTGGTTCCGCTGGGTACCACGATATGGCTCAGGACCCGAGCGCGTCCACGATCGACGCCAATGACTCCACCGCGATCGGTCCGGGCTGGTACAGGCAGATTTGCTCGGCGACGCCGTCGACCCGGTCGCGGATGTGCGCGGCGACCTCGGCGGGGCTTCCGCACGCCACGATGGTGTGCAGCATGTCGTCGTCGATGAGCCTGCCCATGTCCTCCCAGCGCCCCTGTTTGGACAGCGCGTTCAGCTCGGGCTGCAGGTCACCCCAGCCGTGCACGTCGAGCACGGGGCGGTAGGCGGGTGTCGACCCGTAGAAGGCCAGCAATCGTCGCGCGGCGGCGTGGTCGGCGTCCTCGGTGCCGACCGACACGATGATCTCCGGGACGATCGCGAAATCGGCGGCATCGCGCCCAGCCGACGCCAGCCCTTTGCCGACGTTCGGCATGGTGACCTCGTTCAGAAACCGTTTGGACCCGAACGGCATGACCAGCAGGCCATCGGCGACCTCGGCGGTCGCGCGCGTCAGCAGCGGACCCAGCGCCCCGAGATAGATCGGCGGCGGACCGAACGGGTTCGGGCCCGGATTGAACGTCGGCGTCATCAGGGTGTGCCGGTAGTACTCGCCGCGGAAATCGAGGCGCTCGCCGTCGTTCCACGCAGCGAAGATGGCGCGCAGCGCCGCGACCAACTCCTTCATCCGCGCGACCGGCCGATCGAAATCCACGCCGTAGCGCTTCTCGATCTGCGCGCGCACCTGCGTACCGAGGCCCAGCGTGAAACGTCCCTGCGCCAGCAGCTGCATGTCGTTGGCCTGATGCGCAAGCTGAACAGGGTTGCGGGGGAACGCGATTGCCACGTTGGTCATCAGGTCCAGGCCGCCGACGGTCGATGCCACCGCCAACGGGGTGAAGACGTCGTGCGGTCCCTCGAACGTGAACACTCCGGTGGCGCCCGCCTCGCGCAGTGCGTGCGCGCGCTCGATCGCATCCGTGGGGCCGAACAGCGCTGTCATGACCTTCATCGCATGAGAGCCTAGTCACATGACCATCCCACCCAGTGCCGATGTCGTCGTTGTCGGAGCCGGGTTCGCGGGCCTGGCCGCCGCGCGAGAGCTGGTGAAACGCGGCCGCGACGTGGTGGTGCTCGAAGGGCGCGACCGCGTCGGTGGCCGCTCGTCGACGGCGACCATCGCGGGGGTGCCGGTGGACCTGGGCGGCACGTTCGTCGGCCCGACCCAGGACGCGGTCGTCGCGCTGGCAGCCGAACTGGGCTGTGAGACCGTCCCGACCCACAGCCGCGGCAAGAACCTCATCCGGTGGCGGGGCAAGGTCCGGGCCTATCGCAGCACCATTCCGCGGCTGTCCATCATCGAGTTGCTCGACGTGTCCCGTATCCAGTGGCGGTTCGAGCGGGTGTGCCGGCGGGTGCCGGTGGACGAGCCGTGGACGTCGCCGATCGCCGACATCCTCGACTTCAAGACGCTCGACGAATGGCTGCGATATGTGCACGCCAGCGCCGGAACGCGGGACCTGATGGCGATCATGGCCCGCGTGACGTGGGGTTGCGAGCCCGACGCGGTGTCCATGCTGCACGCGGTGCGCTATGTGAAGGCCGCGGGCGGTCTCGGCCGCATGCTCGACGTGGAGGGCGGCGCCCAGCAGGACCGCTTCCCCGGCGGCACGCAGCAGATCGCGGTCCGGATGGCCGAGGAGCTGGCCCCGCGCGTGGTGCTGGAGGCGGTGGTGCGCAGCATCGAACGGCGCACCAGCGAAACGTCAGCCACGCTGACCGTGACATCGAACAAGGGAACGGTCGCCGCGAAGGCGGTCATCGTCGCCATCCCGCCGGAGCATCGCGCGGGCATCACGTTCCTCCCGGAGCTGCCGCCCGAGTACGGCAAGCTCGCCGCGCACTGGCCGCAGGGCAATCTGAGCAAGGCCTATGTCGCTTACGAGACGCCGTTCTGGCGGGCCAATGGCTGCTCGGGCGAGGCGCTGTCCGACGAGGGCCCGGTCTTCATCACGTTCGACGTCAGCCCCGGCGATGACGGCCCAGGGATACTGCTGGGGTTCACAGACGCGAGGACGTTCGACCCGCTGCCGCCTGCCGATCGGCGCAAGCGGGCGCTGGCCGGTTTCGCGATGTTGTTCGGCGAGGCTGCGCGCGAGCCCATCGACTACCTCGACCACTGCTGGAGCGCAGAGGAATTCGCTCCCGGCGGGCCGACGGCGGCGGTGCCACCGGGCTCGTGGACGACGTACGGACCCTGGTTGCGCAAACCCGTCGACGGCATCCATTGGGCCGGAACGGAAACCGCCGACACGTGGACGGGGTTCCTCGACGGCGCTGTCCGGTCGGGACAGCGCGCGGCCGACGAGGTGGACCGGGAGTTGTCGGCTTAGGAGCTGATCCGGCGATCGTCCCGCACCGAGTCGATCAGCCAGCGCAGGTGCTTGTTGACGGCGTCAGGGCATTCCAGGATGGCGCAGTGACCGCCGGACAGTTCGACGAACTGCGCGAGGTTGGGTACCTCCTTGGCGATTCGACGCGCCGACACCATCGGCAGCAGCCGGTCTTTTTCGCTGCCGATCACCATCGTCGGCACGGAGAGGTTCTGCAACCCGATGTGGTGATGTGTGCCCACCGTATCGACCAGCGCGCGTGCCCATCCACCGCGGCCCGCGGGTGGCGTGCCGTTGAACAGTTCGAACACGAAATCGACGATGGCGGAATCGGCGTCGCGCCCGACCGCCAGAGTCGACAGGAAGCGGCGCCCTGGGATGTCGGCTACCCGCAGAAGCGGCACCGCGCCAAAGGTTTTCAGCAGCGTGCCCGCTGCGCGCACCCTGGCGGCGGTGAGCGGTTCCGGCACCGGGAGGAACTGCACGTTGCGCAGCAGGTCGCCGGTTGTGGTGTTGATCAGGGCGGCCGCGTCGATGCGCTCTGCGACTCGGTCGGGATAGCGCTCCGCCCAGGACGAGATCGCGATTCCGCCCATCGAGTGGCCGGCGATGACGGCGCGCTCCCCCGGAGCCAGCGTCGCCTCGAGGACGGCGTCGACGTCTTCGGCAAGGCGGTCGAGGCTGTACCCGCTGCGCCGGGCCGGGACGGCGCTCCGGCCGTGTCCGCGATGATCGAAGGCGATGACGCGGTGGTCCTGGGCGAGGTCGGCGATCTGGTGGGCCCACACGCGAAGGGCGCAGGTGATGCCGTGGGTCAGCACGACGGGGTAACCGTCCTCGGGGCCGAAGACCTCGGCGTGCAGGCGGATGCCGTCCTTTGACCGGACGCCGACGCTGCGGCCCCGGCCCAACTGCTCGGCTGGGGCGAACCGTCTTGCCGGTCGCCGGCCTCCTTGACCTCGTGCCATGGGTGCTCCCGTCGTGCTCGGCTACATTGCCGGACTAACTACCCTATCGGGCGGTTGGTCAAATCCTCCGCAGGGGTTAAATGGTGGCGTCGACGACGGAAGGGCCGCGATGCGCGCGATACAGATTGCCAGCCTTGATGGACCGCAAGCCGCGAAGCTTGTCGAGATCGACGAACCGGCCGGTGACGGTCTGGTTCTGGTCGACGTGCACGCAGCCGGGGTGGCGTTTCCCGATGCTCTGCAGTCACGCGGCCTCTATCAATACAAGCCGGAGATGCCCTACATCCCTGGCGCGGAGATCGCCGGCGTCGTGCGCAGCGCCCCCGAGGGTGCGCACGTCTCGGCGGGCGACCGGGTATGCGGCCTGACCATGCTGTGCGGGGCGATGGCGGAAGTCGTTGCGCTGCAACCCGAGCGGGTGTTCAAGCTGCCCGACTCGGTGTCGTTCGAGGCCGGGGCGGGCCTGCTTTTCAACGACCTCACGATGCACCACGCACTGCGCACCCGCGGACGGCTCGCCGAGGGTGAGACCGTGCTCGTGCACGGCGCGGCGGGCGGCATCGGAACATCGACGCTACGACTGGCGCCGGCGTGGGGTGCATCGCGGACGATCGCAGTGGTCAGCACCGAGGACAAGATTGCCATCGCCAAGGCGGCGGGAGCCTCCGACGTGGTGCTCGCCGACGGCTTCAAAGACGCGGTGAAGGAACTGACCGGTGGGCGCGGTGTCGATATCGTCGTCGACCCCGTCGGCGGGGACCGGTTCACCGATTCGCTGCGGTCGCTGGCGCCGGGCGGGCGACTGCTCGTGATCGGGTTCACCGGCGGGGCGATCCCCGAGGTGAAGGTGAACCGGCTGCTGCTCAACAACATCGACGCCGTCGGCGTCGGCTGGGGCGCTTGGGCCGGTACGCATCCGGGATATCTGCAAGAGCAGTGGACGGAGCTCGAGCCGCTGCTGGCGTCTGGCAAGGTGTCCGCGCCCACCCCGGAGGTCTATCCGCTCGAGCGCGCGGCCGATGCGATCGCCTCGCTCGAAGACCGCAGCGCCAAGGGCAAAGTCGTCGTCACCTTGCGGTGAGGCTGCTTCGTCGGCGCCGCAGCGTCGCGATCCGTCGGTTCGATGCGGCCGCGGGCCGCTGGGTGGACAACGGGACTGACGCTGCCGTCGACCGTGACGGGTTGACCGTCGCGACCTTCAACATCTGGTTCGACGACTATCACGCCGAACAGCGCCACCGTGCGATCGCCGAGCTGCTGGGCGGACTCAGGCCGGATGTGATTGTGCTGCAGGAGGTCACGCCGCCTGCGCTCGACATGTTCGCCGACCTACCGTGGGTGCGAAACGAGTACCGAAGCGTGGCGATGGTCGGCGGCGAAACCGGAAACTACGGAATGCTGATGTTGTCCCGGGTGCCGATCGCCCGCGCCAGCTACACCCGCCTGCCGACCCGGCAATCGCGCGGATTCCTCGACGCAGAGCTCGCCCTGCATAATGCCCGGCCCGTCGTCTGCGGTGTCCATCTCGACAGCGGGAAGACCTCGGCACGGCTGCGCGCCTGGCAGCTGCGGAGGATCTTCCGCGCGCTGAGGAAGGCCGACGATGCCGTGGTTTTGGGCGATTTCAACATGCGCGACGCGGAGAACGGACGGATCGCCGCACCGTTCTGCGACGTCTGGCCTGCCCTGCGACCGCACGATCCCGGCTACACCGAGGACACGTCGATCAACCTCATGCGCTTGGATGCCAAGAACAAGAAGCGGCAGGTGCGTTTCGACCGCGTGCTGGTCAAGGGAACGCGTTGGCGCGCAGCGACTATCGAGCTGCTGGGCACGCGGCCGATCTCGGCCGACCTGCCACGCGTGTTCCCCTCGGATCACTTCGGCGTGGCGTGCCATCTGGATCTGTGTGCGTCTGCAAGTGGTGAGCGCTCCTGAACGCAGACAAATCACAGATAGGGGTCGGCCCAGGCGCTGATGATCCTGGCCGCCCGCGCCGCCTGGTTCTTACCGGTGAGCAGGTGGTCTGCACCCTCGAGCGAGATGAAGCTGCGGGGATGGCGTGCGGCACGGAAGATTTCGCTCGCGTTCGCGATGCCGACGGTGTTGTCGGTGGGTGAGTGCATCACGAGAAGTGCCCTGTGCAGCGTGCGGATGCGCTCGCGCAGATCGGCGGTGCGGACGTCCTCGATGAAATGCCGCTTGAGCGTCAACGCCTTGCCCCCGATCAGAAACGGGGCCTCCCCCTCCGCCTCGATCCGCTGGCACAGCGCGTCGTAGGTGTGCTCGACATGGGCGGGTTGGTACGGCGCCCCGATGCTGGCGACTGCGGCCACTCCCGGGCATTCGTGGGCGGCGGCGATGACGGCCGAACCTCCGAACGAGTGACCGACGAGCAGTCGCACCTCGCGACCCGAGGCGTTCATGAACTCCACGGCCCGGACGGTGTCGGCGACCTTGTGCGAGAACGACCCGTCGCCCCAGTCGCCCTCGGAATCCCCCAGGCCGAGGTTGTCGAAGCGCAGCACGCCGATACCCTCGGCCGCCAGTTGCTTGCAGATCCGGGCGGCGGCCGGGCTGTCCTTGCCGAGGGTGAAGCCGTGCGCGAACACGGCCCATCCGCGCAGCTCGCCTTCGGGCAGATCGACGAGTCCTGCCAGCGTGGGACTCGTGGTGCTGGGGAATCTGACGCGCTCGGCCACGCGCGTCATCCTGTCATCCCGCCCGCACGCAGCGGCCGACAACGGTGCCGAAGCGGTGCCGGCGCGGCCGGTACCATCTTTACGTCAGCTTCAAGTGAAGGTGTTGTCGAAGGAATCACATGACTGCACACGTCGAACAGTTGGAGTTCCAGGCGGAAGCGCGCCAGCTGCTGAACCTGATGATCCACTCGGTCTACTCCCATAAGGATTCGTTTCTCCGGGAACTCATTTCGAACGCCTCCGATGCGCTGGACAAGCTGCGGCTCGAGGCGCTGCGGAACAAGGACCTGGACGTCGACATCTCCGATCTGCACATCGAGCTCGAGGTCGACAAGGAGGCGCGGACCCTTACCGTGCGCGATAACGGGATCGGGATGACGCGCGAGGAGGTCGTCGACCTGATCGGCACCCTCGCCAAGTCAGGTACCGCCGAACTGCGTCAACAGCTGCGGGAGGCCAAGAAGACCGAGGCCTCAGAGGAGCTGATCGGCCAGTTCGGTGTCGGCTTCTACTCGACGTTCATGGTGGCTGACAAGGTCGACCTACTGACCCGCAAGGCCGGCGAGAGTGCTGCGACCCGATGGGTGTCGACCGGTGAGGCCACCTACACGATCGAAACCGTCGACGATGCGCCCCAGGGCACGTCCGTCACATTGCACCTCAAACCCGAGGACGCCGAGGACGAGCTGCACGACTACACGTCCGAGGCGAAACTGCGGGAGCTGGTGAAGAAGTACTCCGACTTCATCGCCTGGCCCATCCGGATGCAGGTCGAGCGACGCACCCCGGCCACCGAGGAGGGTGGCGAGGAGGTCGTCACCGTCGAGACGCAGACCCTCAACTCGATGAAGGCGCTGTGGGCGAAGTCCAAAGACGAGGTCTCCGAGGACGAGTACAAGGAGTTCTACAAGCACATCGCGCACGCCTGGGATGACCCGCTGGAGGTCATCGCGATGAAGGCGGAGGGCACCTTCGAATACCAGGCGCTGCTGTTCATCCCGTCGCACGCGCCGTTCGACCTGTTCACCCGTGACGCCAAGACCGGGATGCAGTTGTATGTCAAGCGCGTCTTCGTCATGGGCGACTGCGATCAGCTCATGCCGCCGTACCTGCGCTTCATCAAGGGCGTCGTCGACGCTCAGGACATGTCGCTCAACGTTTCTCGGGAACTCCTGCAGCAGGATCGGCAACTCACCGCGATCCGCCGTCGGCTGACGAAGAAGGTCCTGTCGACGGTCAAGACTCTGCAGTCGGAGCGACCCGAGGACTACCGCACGTTCTGGTCCCAGTTCGGCACGGTGCTCAAAGAGGGCCTGATGTCGGATTTCGAGAACCAGGAGACGTTGCTGAGCATCGCGTCGTTCGCGTCCACGCACAGCGACGAGGAGCTCACCACCCTCGCCGAATATGCCGAGCGCATGAAGGACGGACAGGAGAAGATCTTCTACGCCACCGGGCAGTCGCGTGAGCAACTGCTGAAGTCGCCGCATCTCGAGGCGTTCAAGGCCAAGGGTTATGAGGTGCTGTTGCTCACCGATCCGATCGACGAGATCTGGGTGGGATCGGTGCCCATGTTCGACGGGAAGCCTTTGCAGTCGGTGGCCAAGGGTGAGGTGGACCTCGACTCCGAGGCTGACAAGGAAGCGCACGCTGCCGAGCGTGAGGAACAGGAGCGGGAATTCGCCGACTTGCTCACGTGGTTGAAGGAAGCCCTGAGCGACCACGTCAAGGAGGTGCGGCTGTCCACCCGACTGACCGAGTCCCCGGCCTGCCTCATCACCGACGCCTTCGGCATCACACCGCAGTTGGCGCGGATCTATCGCGCCTCGGGACAAGCGGTTCCGGTGGGCAAGCGGATCCTGGAACTCAACCCGAAGCATTCGCTCGTCACCGCCCTGCAACAGGCGCACAAGGCCGGCGGCGACGATGCTCAACTGGCCAAACTCGCCGAGACTGCCGAACTGCTTTATGGCACGGCGCTTCTCGCCGAGGGTGACATACCCGAGGATCCGGCGAAGTTCGCCGGACTGCTTGCCGACCGGCTGGCTCGCACCGTGTGAGAGCCCCGCGCCACAGCGGCTAAAGCAGGCCGAGCTGCTGCAGATCGGTGACGTACTTGACGATGACCGATGCGCTGATGTGCGGGATGTCGTTATCGG
>JBIQHU010000111.1:0-18854 GCA_044508395.1 Mycobacterium sp.
GTCAAGGGTGGCCGGCGGTTCAGCTTCACCGCACTGGTCATCGTCGGTGACGGCAAGGGCATGGTGGGTGTCGGCTACGGCAAGGCCAAAGAGGTCCCGGCCGCCATCGCCAAGGGTGTTGAGGAAGCGCGCAAGAACTTCTTCCGCGTGCCGCTCATTGGCGGCACGGTGACCCATCCGGTCCAGGGTGAGGCCGCCGCCGGTGTCGTGATGCTGCGTCCGGCCAGCCCCGGTACCGGTGTCATCGCCGGCGGCGCGTGCCGTGCAGTGCTGGAATGCGCGGGCGTGCACGACGTCCTGGCCAAGTCGCTGGGCAGCGACAACGCGATCAACGTGGTGCATGCGACCGTTGCCGCGCTCAAGCTGCTCCAGCGTCCGGAAGAGGTGGCGGCCCGGCGTGGGCTGTCCATCGAGGACGTGGCGCCGGCAGGCATGCTGCGGGCGCGGCGGGAAGCCGAGGCGCTCGCCGCGTCGGCTGCGCGTGAAGGAACGGCGTAACCATGGCAGAGCTCAAGATCACCCAGGTGCGCAGCACGATCGGTGCGCGCTGGAAGCAACGCGAAAGCCTGCGGACCCTCGGATTGCGCAAGATCCGGCAGTCGGTGGTCCGTGAGGACAACGCGCAGACCCGTGGACTCATCAAGGCCGTCCACCACCTCGTGGAAGTCGAAGAGGTCGGCGGCGATGAGCGGAAGGCGAAGGCATGACCATCAAACTGCACGACCTGCGCCCGGCGCCTGGGTCCAAGACCGCGAAGACCCGGGTGGGCCGCGGTGAGGGCTCCAAGGGCAAGACCGCCGGCCGCGGCACCAAGGGCACCAAGGCGCGTAAGAACGTCCCGGCGATGTTCGAGGGTGGCCAGATGCCCATCCACATGCGGTTGCCGAAGCTCAAGGGCTTCCGCAACCGGTTCCGCACCGAGTACGAGGTCGTCAACGTCGGCGACATCAACAAGCTGTTCCCCAAGGGCGGCGATGTGGGTGTCGACGAGCTGGTGGCATCGGGTGCGGTGCGCAAGAACTCGTTGGTCAAGGTGCTCGGCGACGGCAAGCTGACCGTCAAGGTCAACGTGTCCGCGCACAAGTTCAGCGGGAGCGCACGCGAGAAGATCACCGCCGCGGGCGGATCCGCGACCGAGCTGTAGCTCGAGTTGTACGCATGAGCCCCTGCCGATACGGTAGGGGCTCTTGTGTAATGAAGCGGGTAACACGGTCAGTCGTCGGTGCGATCAATGTTGCGGGGGCCGAAACTGCAGGAGCTGAGATGACCACTTTCCGTCGCGCCTTCACCATCGTGATGGTCGCCGCCGGTTTCGCGGTGTTCGGCGCCGCGGCGGCGCAGGCGCAGGACGCTGACGAGCAATTCGAGAAGGCGGTCAGTTCGCTCGGCATCACCGCGGGTGACGAAACGGACATCGCGGCGTTAGGACGCAACGTGTGCAACACGCTGGCCCTGGAGATGGCGCGTAACCCGAATCCGGCGCCGCTGGTGCGAAACATCGTCGCCTCGCTGCAGAACGCCAACCTCAGTCGTGGGCAAGCAGTTGGCTTCATGCGGGTTTCGGTGGCCGTCTACTGCCCGCAGTTCACGGGGATCATGCCGGGCTGAGGGCCGCGTCGGGCGCCACGCGTTGACTCTGCGCCGAGGGCCGTGTTTCACCGCTTTTCGCCGCCATGGGCGCAGCGTCAACGAGCTAACGGGTCCCGGTCGACTCCGGAGCCGTCGGTAGGCTCAGAGGATGTTCGCATTTCTGCCAGGCATCCCCGGTATCGACGACCTTCGCGCGCTCGGCAGGCGGGTCGACACGGCCCGGCACCACGGCGTTCCCGACGGATGCGTGCTCGAAGTCGACCTGATGTCAGCGCCACAGGAGACCAGTGGCTTCGACCCGTTGTCGATGATCTCCGGCGGTAATCGGCCGCTCGTGCTGCGCGAGGCCGTCGCGGCGATCCACCGCGCCGCCGACGATCCGCGGGTGGCAGGGCTGATCGCGCGCGTTCAACTTCCCGCCGCCGCACCAGGACCGGTGCAGGAGCTGCGCGCGGCCATCGCCGCGTTCAGCGATGTCAAGCCGTCGGTCGCGTGGGCCGAGACCTACCCGGGGACGCTGTCGTACTACCTGGCTTCGGCGTTCCGTGAGGTGTGGATGCAGCCCTCGGGCACGGTCGGGCTGATCGGATTCGCCACCAACGCGACGTTCCTGCGCGATGCACTGGACAAGGCGGGTATCGAGGCGCAGTTCGTGGCGCGAGGCGAATACAAGTCCTTCGCAAACCTTTTCACGCAGGACAGCTACACCGATTCGCACCGTGAGGCCGATCGCCGACTGATCGAGAGCCTGCACGCCCAGGTCTGGGATGCGGTCGCGGAGTCGCGCCGTCTCGACCCGGCGGAGGTCGACGCGCTCGCCGACAAGGCACCGTTGTTACGCGACGACGCCGTGACCGGCCGATTGATCGACCGAATCGGGTTCCGCGACGAGGCTTATGCCCGCATCGGCGAACTCGTTGGGGCGCCCGGTATCTCACCCGAAACCGGTGACGCGGATTCCGAGGACGCGCCGCCGCGGCTGTACCTGTCGCGGTACGCGAAGGCCGCCGCGTCGCGGCCGTCACCACCCATGCCTGCAGTGCCGGGTCGAAAGAAAAAGCCGACGATCGCCGTCGTCACGCTGCACGGCCCGATCGTCAGCGGCCGCGGTGGACCGCAGGTGCTGCCCTTCGGCAATTCGAGCGCCGGCGGCGACACCATCGCGGCGGCATTGCGCGAGGCCGCGGCCAACGACTCCGTCTCCGCAATCGTGTTGCGCGTGGACAGCCCCGGTGGAGCGATCACCGGCTCGGAAACCATTTGGCGCGAGGTGGTCCGGATCCGCGACAACGGGAAACCCGTCGTCGCGTCGATGGGCGCCGTTGCGGCCTCCGGCGGCTACTACGCATCGATGGCAGCCGACGTGATCGTGGCCAACCCGGGCACCATCACCGGCTCGATCGGCGTCGTGACCGGCAAGCTGGTCGCCCGCGAGCTCAAGGACCGCCTCGGCGTCGGCTCGGATTCGGTGCGTACCAACGCCAACGCCGACGCCTGGTCGATCAACCAGCCGTTCACCGACGCGCAGCACGCTGCTGTCGAGGCGGAGGCCGACCTGTTCTACACCGACTTCGTCGAGCGGGTCGCCGCGGGACGCAAGATGACCGTGGAAGCGGTCGACGCGGTTGCCCGCGGCCGGGTGTGGACGGGTGCCGACGCTCATGAGCGCGGTTTGGTCGACGAACTCGGCGGGCTTCGCACCGCGATCAGCCGTGCCAAGGTGCTGGCGGGCCTGGACGCAGATGACGACGTTCGCCTGGTGAGCTATCCAGGCTCGTCGTTCATGGACTTCCTGCGCCCCAAGCCGTCGTCGGCGCCCGCGGCCGCGTCGTTGCCCGAGGCGCTCGCCGTTCTCGTGGGCCGCTCGGTGGCCGGGGTGCTCAGCCAGGCCGATCGATCCATGAGCGGCGTCAGCGCGCTCTGGTTGGGGGGTTATCTCTTTTGATTTGCGTGCGTTCAACGCACACAAATCACATGGGATTCTGGCGCAGGTAGCCGTACACCGCGGCGAAGTCCTTGTTGACCTCGTCGGGGATCGGTACCGGCCCACCGAGAGCTCTTGCGCCCCAAACGATCTGCGCCGTCCGCTCCACTAGTGCGGTGACGTGCAGCGCCTTGTCGGGTCGCGGGCCGACGGCCACCAAACCATGGTTGGCAATCAGCGCAGCGGCCCTGCCGTCCAATGCTTTCACGGCGTTGTGGCCGACCTCAGGTGTTCCCGATGCCGCGTAGTCCGCACACCGGATGTCGCCACCGCAGTACACGGCGAACTCGTCGACGGCGGCGGGAATCGGCTGATGGGCGACCGCGAACATGGTGGCCCACACCGGATGGCTGTGGATCACGCTGCCGATGTCGTCGAACGCGCGATAGCACGCCAGATGCAGCGCCATCTCCGTCGACGGGCTCCGGCCGTCCTTGGCGGCCAGCACGCCGCCGTCCGGGTCGACCAGCACGAGGTCGTCGAGGGTCATGGCGGAGTAGTCCACCGACGACGGGGTGATGACGACGTTGCCGTCCTCGCGCCTGGCCGAGATGTTGCCCGCCGTGCCCTCGACCAGGCCGCGGCGCAGCATGTCCTTGGCGGCGGCGAGTACCGCGTCCTCGGGGTCGGCGACGAATCTCACGACGTCAGCACCTCCGGGTTGACGATATGTGCGGGCGCGCGCCCGGACAGCAGCGCCTCGAGGCCGTCGGCGACCAGTTGCGCCTGCCGTGCCTCAGTGTTCCACGTGGCCCCGCCGATATGGGGCGTCAGCACGACGTTGGGCATCCCCGTGAGCGGATGGTCGGCGGGCAGGACCTCGCCGACGAAATGATCCAGTCCGGCCGCCCCGATCTTGCCGCTGCGCAGGGCGTCGACCAGAGCGTCGGTGTCGTGCAGTTGCGCCCGAGCCGTATTGAGGAACACCGCACCGTCCCGCATCCTCGCAAACTGGTCGGCACCGATCATCCCCACGGTCTTGTCGGTGACCGGTGCGTGCAGTGAGACGACGTCGGCCTCGGCGAGCAGGTCGTCGAGGCTGTGGCGGGCCTCGTCGTTGTACGGGTCGTAGGCGATGACCGTCACGCCGAGGCCCTCCAGCCGCCACCGCAGTGCGCGCGCCACCGCGCCGAGGCCCACCAAACCGGCTGTCAGCCCCGCGATCTCCCACGCCCGGAACCGTTGGTAGGGAATGGTGCCGTCGCGAAACACCTCGCCGGCACGGACATCCGCGTCGGCTGCCAGCACGTGGCGGGTGGTCGCGAACAGCAGCGCGATCGCCATCTCGGCGACGGCGTCGGCGTTGCGGCCGGGGGTGTGCAGCACAGGGATTCCCGCCGCGGTGGCCCCCGCGATGTCGACATTGTTGGGGTCGCCACGGGTGGATGCGATCGCGCGCAGCGGCAGGTCGAACACCGGCCCGCTCACCGGATCGCTCTCCACCACAAGGAGATCCGCGTGTTCGTCGGTGACTCGCTGGGCCAGTTGTTCGGCGGAGTAGATCCGCAGCGGGCGTTGTTCGATCCACGGGTCGTAGACGACGTCGGCCAGCTGGCGCAGCTTGTCGAAACCCGCACCGCGAAGGGGCGCTGTCACGAGCGCGCGAAGTCTGTCCACGTATGCACATGCTGGCGTACGGTGGCGCCCGTGTCAGCCAAAGCGGTCACAATCGGCATCGACATCGGCACAACCGCTGTCAAGGCCGTCGCCGCCGACGAGGACGGTCAGGTAGCGGCAAGGGCGAGAATTCCACACCGATTGCGGGTGCCCGCCGCCGATCGGCTCGAGCACGACGCCGACGAGGCCTGGCGGCAGGGGCCATCAAGGGCCTTGGAGGCCCTGACGGCGTCGGCCGAATTACGCAGGCACGACGCCGCTGCGGTGACGGTCACGGCGATGGTGCCGTCGCTGACTGCCGTCGACGACCGGGGACGTCCGTTGACACCCGGCCTGCTCTACGGCGACGGCCGAGGTCGGTCCACCAACGGTCCCGCCGCGTCGTTTCTGTCCGGCGAGGCCGTCGAATTCCTGCGCTGGACGGTGGGGGAGGCGCCCGACGCGCACGGCTACTGGCCGGCGACGGCGGTCGCCAACCACGCGCTGGCGGGCGAGCCGATGATCGACAACTCCACGGCCAGCACCGCGTATCCGCTGTTCGACGGCATTGGCTGGAGCGCCTCGGTCTGCGCCGAGTGCGGCACGACACCCGAGACCATGCCGCGGGTCGAGACGACGGGTACGGCGGCGGGTCAGGTCCGCGACACCGACACCGTGCTGGGTGCCGGGTCGGTCGACGCGGTCTGCGAACAGCTCGTCGCGGGCGCCGACGAGGACGGCGACGTACTCGTGATGTGCGGAACGACCCTGATCGTGTGGGTGCCCGTCGGTGAGTTTCGTGAAGTTCCCGGCCTGTGGACGCTCCCGCATCCACGGCCAGGCAAGTTCCAGATAGGCGGCCCGAGCAACGCGGGCGGCCTCTTCCTCGGCTGGGTGGACCGCCTCGTCGCCGACGACGGTGAGGCCGACCCCGGACATGTGCCGGTCTGGTCGCCGTATCTGCGGGGCGAACGCGTTCCGCTGCATGATCCGGATCGCCGCGGCATGCTCGACGGGCTGAACCTCACCCACGACGGCGCGTCAGTGCGACGGGCCGCCTTCGAGGCATCGGGATTCGTTGTGCGGCAACTCATCGAGATGAGCGGTGCGCGGGCGTCACGCATCGTCGCCACCGGGGGCGGCACCCGGGTCGCGCCGTGGATGCAGGCCATCGCCGACGCGACCGGGTTGCCCGTGAGCGTGTCGGGCGTCGCCGAAGGGGCGGCGCTCGGTGCGGCGTTCCTGGGGCGAATGGCGGTCGGACTGGAATCGTCGGTGACCGATGCGGCTCGGTGGGCGTCGGTCGAACGCGTCGTCGAGCCCGATCCGGTGTGGCGATCGGCGGTCGACGAACGTTACGGCAGGTTCTGCGAGCTGGCTAAGCGTTGACTCTGCGTCCAGGGCGTTGATTCGCGCATATTCCGCGCCCTGGGCGCAGAGTCAACGGGGCGGCTAGCGCTTGATCGCCGTCAGATAGCTCATATCGGCGAAGAAGCCGATCGCCCCGTCCTCGGGGAACTCGAACCCGTTGGCGGTGTAGGCGTCCCGCACCGTTTGAGCCGTGACATCCCACCCGCGTGCCGTCAGGTATTCGATGACGTCGTTGCGCTCGTCCTGATAGATCAGCTCCGACATCTCGATGTCGTGTCCGTACTGCTTGAACCGGGCGGCGATCTCCTGTGCCCTCTCGTCGGAGAACGCGCTGATATCCGGTATGTGCTCGGTGGCGACGCGGCTGCCGGGAGCACTGAGCTCGTCGATGCGGTCGAAAAGTAGGTCCTGCGCCTCTGGTGGCAGGTAGATCAGCAGGCCCTCGGCGATCCAGGCCGTCGGCTGGGTGGGGTCGAAGCCGTTGTCCAGCAGTGCTTTCGGCCAATCGTCGCGCAGGTCGATCGCGACCGCCCTACGGTCGGCTGCGGGTTCGGCGCCCAACTGCGCAAGCGTTCCGCTCTTGAAGCCGATGACCTCGGGCTGGTCCAGCTCGTAGACGGTCGTGCCGGCGGGCCACGCCAGCCGATAGGCTCGCGCGTCCAGGCCGGCGGCCAGTATCACCGCCTGGCGCACTCCCGCGGCGATCGCATCGGTGAACAACGTGTCGAAATGGCGTGTGCGAACGGCCATTCCCTCCGCCGCGCGGCGGACGTTGAATCGGGGATCGACGTCGTCGAGGTTGATCTCGCCGTCGAGTGCCTTGACGAAGAAGTCAAGGCCGACGGCGCGGACGAGCGGCTCGGCGTACGGGTCGAAGATGAGTCCCTCGCGGTTGCTCAGCGCCCGCTGAGCGGCGACCATCGTCGCGGTTGACCCGACGCTGGATGCCAAGTCCCATGAATCGTTGTCGGTGCGTGCCATGTCTCCTACTTTCTGGTCGCGATCACGGCAAGTGAATCGCGCAGTGGTACAAGGATTTCGGTATCGGGGAACTCTCGGCCGTAGCCGGCGAAGACATCCGGCCGGCGACGGGCCGACACCTGCCAGCCGTGTTCGGTGAGGTACTCGACGACGCCGTTGCGCTCACCGTCGTAGAACAACTGCGTGATGTCCAGGTCGGGCGCGTCATCCAATTGCGTCTTGATTGCCTTCATCCGCGAGCCGATGCTGGCGGCGGCATCGGGGTGGTATTCGGTGGCCAACTGGCTACCCCCTGCGCTGAGCGCGGTGATGTCGTCGAAGAGCCGGTCCTGCGCGTCCGGCGGCAGGTACACCAGCAGCCCCTCGGCGCTCCATGCCGTCGGCTGATTCACGTCGAAACCGCTGTCGCGCAACGCCTTCGGCCAGTTCTCTCGCAGGTCGATGCCGACCGTCCGGTGCTCTGCGGCGGGGAGCGCGCCGATGGACGCCATTGTCGCGGTCTTGAACTCGATGACCCGTGGCTGGTCGATCTCGTAGACGACGGTGCCGTCGGGCCAGGGCAGCCGGTAGGCGCGTGAGTCCAGGCCCGACGCCAGGATCACCGCCTGTCTGATCCCTGCGGCGCAGGCGTCTTTGAAGAAGTCGTCGAAGAACCGGGTGCGCACCGCGATGGACGTGGCCAGGAATGCCGGGCCGCCCGGTTCGCCGTCGTCGGGCAGCTCGACCTCGCCGTCGACGAGTCGGGTGAAGAAGTCCAGGCCCACCGCCCGGACCAGCGGCGCGGCGTACGGGTCGTCGAAGAGCGCGTCGTCCTCTCGACTGCCAACGGCGCGCGCCGCGGCGACCATCGTCGCTGTGGTACCGACGCTGGATGCCAGATCCCAGCTATCGCCGTCCGTTCGGCTGTCCGTGCTGCTCATCAGCCGAGTATGCCGGTGACGTACTGCAGCTCGCCGAAGCGCGCGACGTCCTCGTCCTCCTCGACGAACGCCGGCAGGCCGTTCTCGGTCAACAGCTGCTTGACGCTCTTCGACGAAATCTGCCAGCCGCGTTCGGCCAGGTACGCCGAAGCCTCGTTGCGATCGCCCATGTAGATGAGGTCACCGAAGTCGAGGTCGAAGCCGTGGTTGCGCCATTGCTGCGCCGCCTCCTGCATGCGCTCGATCGCCTTCTCGCTGTCCTCGGGGGAGATGCTCGGCGAGCTTTCCACCGCGACGCGGCTGCCGACGGCGCTGAGCTCGGTGATGGTGTCCAGCAGCTTGTCCTGCGCCTCCGGCGGCAGATAGCCGAGTAGGCCCTCGGCGCTCCACGCGGTGGGCTGGCTGGGGTCGAACCCGGCGGTGATCAGTGCCGAGGGCCAATCGAAGCGGAGATCGACGGCGACCGTGCGGCGATCGGCGGTCGGCTCGGCGCCGAACTCGGTAAGTGTCCTGGTCTTGAACTCGATCACCTCGGGCTGATCGATCTCGTACACCGTCGTACCCGCGGGCCAGTCCAGGCGGTAGGCGCGGGAGTCGAGGCCCGACGCCAGGATGACGGCCTGCCGGATCCCCGCTGCCGCGGAGTCTTGGAAGAACTCGTCGAAAAACTTGGTCCGCACCGCCATGTTGTCGGTCATCCGCGCCATCCCGACCGACGCATGGTCGACGTCGACATCCTCGACGCGCAACTCCCCGCTGGCCAGCTTGGTGAAGAAGTCCACGCCAACCGCGCGCACCAGCGGTTCGGCGAACGGATCGTTGATCAGCGCATCGTCGGCCGCGGTCGCGATCGCGCGGGCAGCGGCGACCATCGGCGCCGTCGCACCGACGCTCGATGCGAGATCCCAGGTGTCGTTGTCAGTCCTTGCCATCTTCAGCCCCTACGAGAGTTATTTACTTAGCGGATATAACGAGATGACACCCACGGTATGTTCCCGAGCTGAGAACTAGTTGTGAGTGCACGTCAGGGTCACTGGATGCAGGGCAAAGGAGCCGCAACTGTTAGTCTTCTAGACTGTTTGACGCGTGACTTCGCAGGCTGCGCGCCTGACGGAGCACACACCTGAACGACACCCAGACTTAACCAAGAACTCGCTGGTCAGACCAGCCACATTTGCATGCCGCTAGTGACAGGTCGGCTGCGCAGGAGGAAGAGTGCTTTCGGCTTTCATCTCGTCACTGCGAACAGTCGACCTGAGGCGAAAAATCCTCTTCACCATCGGCATCGTCATCCTGTACCGCGTCGGTGCCTCGATCCCGTCGCCCGGCGTCAACTATCCGAACGTTCAGCAGTGCATCGCCCAGGTCAGCGGAGGGGACTCGGGACAGGTCTATTCACTGATCAACCTGTTCTCCGGCGGGGCGCTGCTGCAGCTGTCGGTGTTCGCGGTCGGCATCATGCCCTACATCACCGCCAGCATCATCATCCAGCTGCTGACCGTCGTGATCCCACGGTTCGAGCAGCTGCGCAAAGAGGGTCAGTCCGGCCAGACCAAGATGACGCAGTACACACGCTATCTGGCGATCGCCCTGGCGCTGCTGCAGTCCACCAGCATCATCGCGCTGGCGGCCAACGGCGGCCTGCTGCAGGGTTGCACGCTGGACATCATCCAGGGCCAGAGTGAGGGCCTTAACATCTTCACCCTGGTGGTGATGGTGCTGGTGATGACCGCAGGCGCCGCGCTGGTCATGTGGATGGGCGAGCTGGTGACCGAGCGGGGCATCGGCAACGGCATGTCGCTGATGATCTTCGCCAGCATCGCGTCGGCCATCCCGGGCGAGGGCAAGTCCATCCTGGACAGCCGCGGCGGCCTCGTCTTCACCGCCGTCTGCGTCGCCACCCTGGGCATCGTTGTCGGCGTCGTGTTCGTGGAGCAGGGCCAACGGCGCATCCCGGTGCAGTACGCCAAGCGCATGGTCGGCCGACGCATGTACGGCGGCACCTCGACCTACCTGCCTCTGAAGGTGAACCAGGCGGGCGTCATCCCGGTCATTTTCGCGTCGTCTCTGATCTACATCCCGCACCTGATCACCCAGCTGATCACCAGCGGCAACCAGAACGCCGCCAACGGGTGGTGGGCGCGGTTCGTCGCCGAGTACCTGACCAACCCGGCCGACCCGACCTACATCGCGATCTACTTCGCGCTGATCGTCTTCTTCACGTACTTCTATGTGTCGATCACGTTCAATCCCGACGAACGCGCCGACGAGATGAAGAAGTTCGGCGGGTTCATCCCCGGCATCCGCCCCGGCCGGCCGACCGCCGATTACCTGCGGTACGTGCTCAACCGGATCACCCTGCCAGGCTCGATCTACCTGGGCGTGATCGCCGTCTTGCCGAATATGTTCCTGCAGATCGGCAATACCGGCTCCGTCCAGAACCTGCCGTTCGGCGGTACTGCGGTTCTGATCATGGTCGGTGTCGGCTTGGATACCGTCAAACAAATCGAGAGCCAGCTGATGCAACGTAACTACGAAGGGTTCCTGAAGTGAGAGTCGTTCTACTCGGACCGCCGGGGGCGGGCAAAGGTACCCAGGCGCAGAAGCTCTCCGAGAAGCTCGGCATCCCGCAGATCTCGACCGGGGACCTGTTCCGCAAGAACATCAGCGAAGGCAGCGAACTCGGGGTCCAGGCCAAGCGTTACCTCGACGCCGGCGACCTGGTGCCCAGCAGCCTCACCAATGCGCTCGTCGAGGACCGGATCGAGCAGGAGGACGCGGCCGCCGGCTTCATCCTCGACGGCTACCCGCGCTCGGTCGAGCAGGCGAAGGCGCTCGACGAGATGCTGAAGAACCACAACACCAAGCTCGACGCCGTGCTGGAGTTCGCCGTCTCGGAGGAGGAGCTGTTCAAGCGCCTGTCGGCCCGCGGGCGCGCCGATGACACCGAAGACGTGATCCGCAACCGGATGCAGGTCTATCGCGATGAGACCGAGCCGCTGCTGGAGTACTACTCGCACAACAACCTGCAGACCGTCGACGCGGTCGGCGCGCTGGACGAGGTCTTCGCCCGGGCGTTACGCGCGCTCGGAAAGTAAGCGATGGGTCTGCCCGGCCTGCGGAACCGCCGGACCGTCCCGCAGCGCACCCCCGGTGAACTCGACGCGATGGCCGCCGCGGGTGCGCTGGTCGCCTCTGCCCTGCAGGCCGTCCGCAACGCCGCCGTCCCAGGTGTGTCCACGCTCGAGCTGGACCAGATCGCCGAGTCGGTGATCCGCGACGGCGGCGGCATCCCGTCGTTCCTCGGCTATCACGGCTTCCCGGCCAGCATCTGCTCCTCGGTCAATGAGCGTGTGGTGCACGGCATTCCCTCCGCGAGCGAAGTCCTGGCAGCCGGCGATCTGGTGTCCATCGACTGCGGTGCGATCCTCGACGGCTGGCACGGTGACTCGGCGGTCACCTTCGGCATCGGGGCGCTGATCCCCGTCGACGATGCGTTGTCCGCCGCCACCCGCGAAGCCATGGAAGCCGGTATCGCCGCGATGGTGCCCGGCAACCGGCTCACCGATGTGTCACACGCGATCGAGGTCGGTACGCACTCCGCCCAGAAGCGGTACGACCGCAAGTTCGGAATCGTCGCCGGCTACGGCGGCCACGGCATCGGCAGGGAAATGCACATGGACCCCTTCCTGCCGAACGAGGGCGCGCCGGGACGAGGCCCCTACCTGGCGCCGGGCTCCGTGTTGGCCATCGAGCCGATGCTCACCCTCGGCACCACGAAGACGGTCGTTCTCGAGGATCAATGGACCGTCGTGACCGCCGACGGCTCCCGCTCCGCGCATTGGGAGCACACCGTGGCCGTCACGGATGACGGACCGCGGATCCTGACCGCTCCCGCGAGATAGCATTCCGGGCCGCGAGGCGCGTAATTTCACGACCCGGAACGTCCCCTACTTCGCGTGGGCCCTATTTCGGGGCATTCTTGAGCTGCGACGCGTCGCTCCTTCATCCGCCGCAAGTGAACCGGATGACCGGCAACCTCGTATTACAGACGGAGGTTGAATTTGAACGACCCGGCGACCGCGGAAGGGCAAGTCATGCGGGTGCTCTACCAAGAGCACGCCGCAGCGCTTTGGCGCTATGCCGTGCGGCTCACCGGGGATACAGCTCGGGCGGAGGATGTCGTGCAGGAGACGCTTCTGCGTGCGTGGCGTCACCCCGAGGTGACCGACGACACCGAGAGATCCGCGCGGGGGTGGCTGTTCACCGTGGCGCGTAACCTTGTCATCGACGAAAGACGAAGCGCGAGGTTCCGCAGCGAAACGGGCACCCCCGACATGGAACAGGCGGCGGACCACGCAGGGCCCGACGAGGTGGAGACGGCGCTGGACCGCATGCTGCTCACTGAGGCCATGGCCCAGCTGTCCGAGGACCACCGCGCGGTCATCAGCCGCGCGTACTACCAGGGCGCCACCACCGCCCAGATCGCTGCCGACCTGCAGATCGCCGAAGGCACCGTGAAGTCGCGGCTGCACTACGGCATGCGGGCCTTGCGGCTCACGTTGCAGGAGATGGGGGTGACACGATGACACGCTTGGGGCTAGCCCAAGGCGGTGAGGATTTGAACGACGACCGCTTTGCCACCTGGGATGCCGCCTACGTGCTGGGCTCCTTGACCGCGGAGGACCGCCGCGAATACGAGGCACACCTGCCGACATGTCCGCGCTGCCGCGCCGCCGTCGCGGAACTGAGCGAGATCCCGCCGTTGCTTGCGACCCTCGACACCGCAGATGTCGCGGCAATCGAAGATGACCAGTCGCAGCCGCCACCGCACATGCTGGATTCGTTGATGACCCGGGTCCAGTCACGGCGCAGACGCTCGCGCTGGATGACCACCGCCGCGCTCGCCGCCGCGGCCGCCGTGGTGGCTATCGCCTTGGTGGTCGCGATCCGCCCGCAGAGTTTCGGACTGCAGCAGGGGTCGGAACCTGTCGCCGGGGCGATGGAAATGACCAAGGTGTCGGAGACGCCGATCAACGCGACCATCAGTCTGACCGGTTACGGCTGGGGCACCCGCATCGACATGGCATGCACATATGGAGATTGGGGGCGACGCGACGCTCCGCCGCAGAACCTCGGCATGGTTGTCGTGGGCCGCGATGGAAGCCAGAGTCAGGTTGCGACGTGGCTCGGGTTGTCGGGTGCGACGGCGTTGCCGAGCGCCAACACGCCTCTTCCGGTGGATGAAATCGCTGCAGTGCAACTGGTTTCGCCCGATTCCGGACAGGTACTGTTGGAAAAGAAGCTGTGATTCGAGACACCGGATGAACCGAATCGGCTAGCCAATCGTGTCCTGTATATGGGCAGGCATCGGGTAGTCGACCACATCGTCGGCACTCTCGCGGGGATCGGCGTCGACTACATATTCGGCGTCGACGGCGCGAACATCGAAGACCTTTACGACGCTGCGTATTACCGTGCGGACATCACCGCAGTCCTGGCGAAGCACGAGTTCTCCGCCGCGACAATGGCCGACGGTTACAGCCGCAGCGGATCTGGACTCGGCGTGGTGGCCGCGACGTCGGGCGGCGGATGCCTCAACACTGTGCCCGGCCTCGGTGAAGCCTTCGCAAGCCGAGTTCCCGTGCTGGCGCTCATCGGACAGGCACCGACCTCCCTCGACGGACGGGGCGCGTTTCAGGACACCAGTGGACTGAACGGAGCGCTGGACGCCCACGCGCTGTTCTCGGCGGTGTCGGTGTACTGCAAGCGGGTGACGACACCCGAGGAGATCCTCACGGCGCTACCGGAAGCAATTGCCGCCGCGCGTACCGGAGGACCAGCAGTCCTGTTGCTGCCCAAGGATATTCAGCAATCGACCCTCACCGCGGTGAATGGCGTCGACGTGTCGATCAACCATCGCGATCGCTACACCGGCAATCCGCACCCGATCGCGCGGGCGTTGCGCCGCGTCGACGGACCCGTGACGATCATCGCCGGTGAACAAGTGGTCCGTGACGACGCGCGTGCGGAACTCGAGCGACTGCGGTCGCTGTTACGGGCACGCGTGGCATGCGTTCCCGACGCGAAAGACGCTGCGGGTACACCGGGGATGGGTTCGTCGTCCGCGCTCGGAGTGACCGGCGTGATGGGCCACCCGGGAGTCGCGGACGCCATCGCCGAGAGCGCGCTGTGCCTTGTGGTCGGCACCAGGTTGTCGGTGACGGCGCGCGCAGGACTGGACGATGCGCTGCGCTCGACGCAGGTCTATTCCGTCGGCGCCGAGACGCCGTATCTGCCGTGCACGCATGTGCACACCGACGATCTGCGCGGATCGCTGGCGTCGCTCACCGCGGCGCTGTCGGGTCATGGCCGTCCGGCCCGTATACGCGTGCCCGATACGATGCGGCGTTCCGAGCTGCGTCCGCCTGCCCACGACGGGCCGGGGATTCGGTACCGCGATGCGCTGACGGTGCTCGACCGGATGCTGCCCGATGCGGTCGACGTCGTCGTCGACGCCGGCAACATCGGCGCGTCTGCGATACATCATCTTCCGGTGCGCCGCGGCGGCCGATTCGTCGTCGCACTGGGCATGGGCGGGATGGGATACAGCTTCGGGGCGGGTATCGGCATGGCGTTCGGCCGTGCCGCGGACACCGGCGGCCGGACCGTCGTCATCGCCGGGGACGGCTCGTTCTTCATGCACGGTATGGAGATTCATACCGCGGTGCAGTACCGGCTCCCGATCACCTTCCTGCTGTTCGACAACCACGCCCACGCGATGTGCGTGACACGTGAGCAGGTGTTCTACGGCGACCACTACAGCTACAACCGGTTCGGGCCCAGCCGGCTCGGTGCCGGGCTGGCCGCGATGTTCCCGGGACTGCGATCGATGGACGTCGCCGACCTCGACGAGTTGCCCGAGGCGCTCGCCACCGCACTCGACACGGACGGCCCCTCGGTCATCAGCATCGAGTGCTCCGCAGACGAGATCCCCCCGTTCGCAGCCTTTCTCGGCAACTCTGCCGATGCAGTCAGTCAACCGCGCACCACAAAGAAGGAGCACGTCAATGTCGCTGCCCGCACTTGAGGACATCGCCGTCCACCGGGGAACCGCCGATCCGATCGACGGGTTGATCCGCGTCGAGACGTCGCCGAGAGAGAAGGCGACGCCGATCATCATGGAGATGATGCGCTCGGTGTATCCGCACGATGAGGTGTATGGAACCTATTGCACCGTCAACGATTACATCGACTGCCCGCCCGACGAGCTGTTCGACTACATGGCCGACACTCGGTGTCTCGAGGAGTGGACCTACAGCCTCCGCGGATTCGAGCCCACCGAGGAGCCCGGCCTGTGGGTCGCGTACGACAAACTCGGCGGCGAGACCGGCAGCCCGATATTCACTCGCACCGTGGTGAACAAAGAGGCCCGCACGGTCGACTACCATTGCGCGTGGGATCAGGGCAAGCACTTGTGGATGATCTACCTGATGCGCATCGTCGACGCCCAGCTGGTGTTCGACAAGCCCGGTTCGGTGGTGCTGTGGACGAACTGCCACCACCCGTTCTACGACAACAACCCCTATCCGGAGACCGCGCCGCCGCAGCGCCCGGTCTGGGTCGGAGACTTCTGGGACATGTTCGGCCCCGGCCACCTGCTGGAGCTGAAGAACCTCAAGGCAATTGCCGAATACCGCTACCGCAACGGGCTTTCCATCACCCCGGACTGGATGAAGTGAGGACGCTATGACCGTCAGCCTGATCGATGTATCGACATATCTGCCCGGGGAGCCGATCAGCGCGGGGTATTACGCGCAGTTCGCCGAGTCCGACGAGCTACGGGACAACGTGATGTTCCGCGCGCCGAAGTTCCGCCACCATGTCGCCGAGGACGAGACGGCCATCGACATGGTCGAGCGCGCCGCGGCGGGTCTGATCGAACGCCACGGCCATGACGTGATTGCGGGTGCCGACATCCTCATCACGCACACCCAGATGCCGGACGTCCCGTTTTACGGTGGTGGCGGCGGGACGGCGCATCGCCTTGGTATGAAACCGAATTGGGTACTCGATCTGCATAACGGAGGATGTGCGGCATTCGTGCTCGGACTGAAGGTGGCACGTACGCTGATCGAGTCGGGCGAAGGGCGCACCGCGCTGATCGCGATCGCTTCGAACGCGGCCGGCCAGGCGTTCGATCAGCCGACGGTCCGGCGCAAGGCGCAGGCGGCTGTCCCTGGTGACGGTGCCGCGGTGGGTCTGGTGACGCTGTCCGACGAGTCACCGATCCTCGACATCGAATGCCGCACCTATGGCGAGTACGCCGGCGACATGACGATTGCGGTCGACCCGCTGCGCAAGTGGTGGCAGCCCGGCCCGGGCGAGGCGTCTATCGGGTTCACCGAAAGCAAGATCACGAAGGTGCTGGCACGCGGCAACCGTCAGGTGCCCGAGGTGTCGTACGCCGTCTGTGACCGGATCGGGGTCAAGCCAAAGGATCTCGACCTGCTTGTCACCAACCAGCCGAACCGGGCGTTCCTGCGGAATTGGCGTGAGGCGCTGGAGCTGCCGAAGGAACGTCACCGCGACACGTTCGACGAGTGCGGGAACATGTTCGCCGCGGGGATACCCGTCAACCTCGACCGCGCCATCACCGACGGGCAGCTGAAGAAGGGTGACGTCGTGATGATGTCGGCCTTCGCCCACGCCGGCGACTTCGCGGGCGCCGCCGCCGTGCGGTGGGGAGGTCGGTGATGGCCAGCCCGAACCGCGCCGTCACGGATGCCGCGGTCGGCGCGCTACCTAGTGCGGTGAACTCAATGGCCCTGTCGCTCAACGAGAATCCGTTCGCGCCGCTGCCCTCGGTGCGATCGGCGCTCATCTCCGCGATCGATGCAGGCAACCGGTATCCGGAGTTCCTGCCTGAGCGGCTTCGTGCACTGATCGCCGACCATGTCGGGGTGGGCGACGAACAGGTCGTCATCGGCGTCGGCGCCACGGGCGTCATCATGCAGATGCTGAGCGCCCTCACGAGCCCTGGCGACAGGATCGTGACGGCGTCACCGACGTTCGACGGCTATCCGATATTCGCCCAGATGGCCTGTTTGGAGTCGGTCACCGTGCCGCTCGACAGGCACGGACACCACGACCTCGAGGCCATGGCCGACGCCGCCGTGAACGCCAGGGTCGTGGTGGTGTGCCGGCCGCATAACCCCACGGGCACCGTCGAGTCCTCAGCCGACATCGAGCGCTTCCTCGACCGTGTCCCGTCGGACACCGTTGTGCTGCTCGACGAGGCGTACGTGGAGTTCCTCTCGCCTCATCACCGAATCGACACTCCTGCGCTCATCGCGCGGTATCCGAATGTCGTGGCGGTGCGGACCTTCTCGAAAGCCTACGGGTTGGCCGGGCTGCGCGTCGGCTACGGTTTCTGTGCCCCCGAGCTGGCCCGCAGGATGTGGACCATGCAGCTGCCGTTCGGCATTGCCATCACCGGCTTGGTGGCTGTCGCCGCGTCCTACGACGCGGAAAACGAGCTGCGGCAACGTATCCGGATGATCACCGCCGAACGTCGCTACCTGCGCATGCGGTTGCGGGCGATGGGTGTGTACAGCACCGACGCGCACGCCAACTTCGTCTATCTGCCGTCGTGGGGTCGGCAGTGGCGGGAGGCGTTCGACGGCACCGGATTGCAGGTCCGCGGTTACGCCGACGGGGGAGTGCGGATCACGGTCGGCAACCGGCAGTCGACCCGCGCGGTATTGAACGCGGTGGCCGTCGCGCTCTGACCCGGTACTGGATCCCGAAGGCCGTCATGTGCGGTATGAAGAGGCGTGCCCTCGCAACCGTCGTGGCCGCGCAAGCGCGATCCCATCGCGTTGGCGCGCGAAAATTGGGAGCGCTTCGGGTGGGGTGAGGTCGCCGACGGCATGGTCGCGGTCACCTCGGTGATGCGGGCGCACCAGATTCTGCTGGCCCGGGTCGAGAACGCGCTGCGGCCCTACGACCTCAGCTTTTCCCGCTTCGAGTTGCTGCGGTTGTTGGCGTTCACCCGGGACGGGGCGCTGCCGATCACCAAGGCGTCCGACCGCCTGCAGGTCCACGTCACCAGCGTCACGCACGCCATCCGGCGGCTAGAGGCCGACGGGCTGGTGGAGCGCATCCCGCATCCGACGGACGGGCGCACCACTTTAGTGCGGATCACCGAACTCGGCCGATCGACGGTCGAGGATGCCACCGTCACGCTCAACAACGAGGTGTTCGCCGATATTGGGATGTCCGAGCGTCAGTCCAGGGCGCTCGCCGATTCCATCGAGACGCTGCGCCGCAACGCCGGCGATTTCTAGCAAATCACTGGAGTTGGGACGGCAGCGGGATCGTCGCCGTGACGGCGGTCCCCGAACCGGGCC
>JBIQHU010000112.1:0-18847 GCA_044508395.1 Mycobacterium sp.
GCGTGGTGCGGGGGAGACTTGCTTCTGCAGATCTGCGCCGACGATCCAGTCGTCGTCGCGCACGCGAGCCGGGTGCTGCTCAAGAACGTCCGCTCCCTGACCCGCCGACGCTGGCGGCAGAGCGGATTCCGCAACGCCCACGGGTCCCACCGGCCGGGCGGCAGCATGCGCAACCTCATGGGTCAGGTCGACGGGACCGCGAACCTGCACGACGAGGAGGCCTTCGACCGGTACGTCTGGGACGACCACGCATCAGCTCCGTGGTTCTCCGGTGGCACAGTCCTCGTCATCCGGCGTATCCGCGCGGAAATGGATTCCTGGGACGAACTCGACCGTACGAGTAAGGAACTCGCCGTCGGCCGCCGCCTCGATACCGGCGCTCCGCTGACCGGCCGAAAGGAGGCCGATGAGCCCGACCTCGGCGCCGCTGTCAACGGCATACCAGTCATTCCGCCCAACGCCCACATCGCACTCGCCCGGCGCCGCACCGAGGACGAACAGTTCCTGCGCAGGCCTTACAACTACGACGATCCCCCTGGCGACGACCGCACCACCGACAGCGGGCTGATTTTCGCGTCCTATCAGCGTGACCCTGCACGACAGTTCGTCCCGGTACAAGAGCGGCTCGCGGCCGCCGACGCTCTAAACCCGTGGATATCCACAATCGGATCGGCCACCTTCGCGATCCTGCCTGGTGTCCTCGCACCCGATGAATACCTGGGACAGACGCTGCTCGAGGCCCTTGGATGAAGGGCCACTGAGCGCGCCGCGCCTCACCGGACTTGTCGGCGGACGGACCTACACTCGCGATGCCTGGCAAACATCGATGAGGACGGAGGGCCGAGATGCGATTCGTGCACACCGCCGACTGGCAGCTCGGCATGACCCGTTACTTCCTCAACGGTGAGGCGCAGCCCCGCTATTCGGCCGCGCGACGCGACGCCGTCGCCGGTCTGGGCGGGGTAGCCGCCGGCACCGGCGCCGAGTTCGTGATCGTGGCCGGCGACGTCTTCGAGCACAACCAACTCGCGCCCCGGGACGTCAGTCAGTCGTTGGAGGCGATGCGCGCCGTCGGCGTCCCGGTGTACCTGCTGCCCGGCAATCACGATCCGCTGGATGCATCCTCGGTCTACACCAGCCCGCTGTTTCGGTCCGAGTGCCCGGAGAACGTGACGGTCCTCGATCGACCCGGCGTGCATGAGGTGCGGCCGGGCCTGCAACTGGTGGCTGCGCCGTGGACCTCCAAGGCCCCGGTCGCAGATCCGGTCGCCTCCGTGCTCGACGACCTGCCCACCGACGGCGTCGCCCGCATCGTCGTCGGCCACGGCGGGGTCGACATCTTCGTTCCCGACAAGGACCGGCCGTCGCTGATTCGGTTGGCGGCGCTGGAGGCCGCCATCGCGCGCGGTGCGGTGCATTATGTGGCGTTGGGTGACAAGCACTCTCGTATGCAGGTCGGTTCCACCGGCCGTATCTGGTACTCCGGTTCGCCAGAGGTCACCAACTACGACGACATCGAGACAGATCCTGGTCACGTGCTGGTGGTCGACCTCGACGAGGCAGATCCTTCGGCACCGGTGCGGGTCGAACCCCGCAAGGTCGGTCGGTGGCGGTTCGTGACGTTGCGCCGTTCGGTCGACAGCAGCCGCGACATCGCCGATCTGGATCTCAATCTGGACCTGATGCCCGATAAGGAACGCACCGTCGTGCGCGTCGGCCTGACCGGTTCGCTGACGGTCACCGACAAGGCCACACTCGATGCGTGCCTGGACAAGTACGCGCGCCTGTTCGCCGCACTTACCGTGTGGGACAAGCAATCCGAGATCGCGGTGACACCCGCCGACGGTGAGTTCGACGACCTCGGGATCGGCGGCTTCGCAGCGGCCGCGGTCGACGAGCTGGTGGCCACGGCGCGGTCCGATAGCGACGACGCCGACGACGCGCGGGCGGCGTTGGCTCTGCTGCTGCGTCTGGCCGACAGGGGTGTGGCGTGAAACTGCACCGCTTGGTGTTGACCAACTACCGCGGCATCGTGCACCGCGAAATCGAGTTCCCCGACCGCGGTGTGGTGGTGGTGAGCGGCGCCAACGAGGTCGGCAAGTCGTCGATGATCGAGGCGCTGGACCTGCTTCTGGAGGCCAGGGACCGGTCGTCGAAGAAGGAGGTCAAGCAGGTCAAGCCGACGCATGCAGACGTCGGCGCGGAGATCACCGCGGAAATCTCCACCGGCCCTTATCGGTTCGTCTACCGCAAGCGGTTCCACAAGCGGTGCGAGACCGAATTGACGGTGCTGGCGCCGCGTCGTGAACAACTCACCGGAGACGAGGCGCACGACCGGGTCAGGGCCATGCTGGAGGAGACCGTCGACACCTGCCTGTGGCAGGCCCAGCGGGTACTGCAGTCGGCGGCCACCGAGGCCGTGGACCTGTCGGGGTGTGATGCGCTGTCGCGCGCGCTCGACGTCGCTGCCGGTGCGGCCGTCGCCCCGACGGATGCTTCGGTGTCGGTGTCGGTGTCGGTGTCGGTGTCGGTGCCGTCGGCCGCCAACGGCACTGACACGCTGCTGGTCGACCGCATCGAGACCGAGTACCTCAATTACTTCACCCGCACCGGCCGTCCCACCGGGGAGTGGGCTGCCGCCGAGAAGCGGCTCCAAGCCGCCGACCAGGAGTTGGCCCGGTGCGCGGCCGCCATCGCGGAAGTCGACGACGCGGTCCGCAGGCATACCGAACTCACCGAGGAACTGGTCCGGCTGACCGCCGCGCGCACGGCCGCCTCGAAGCAGCTGGCGGCAGCCCAGGCCGCTGCCGAAACGGTCGCCGCGCTGGCAGGTCAGCTCAAACAGGCCGAGCTGGTCGCTGCCGCGGCGGAGGCCGGCCGCACCGCGGCGGTCACGGCGGTCAACGATCGGCGCGCGTTGCGGGACGCGATCGACGAACGGGTCGCAGCCATCGTCGAGCTCGAAGCCTCGGCCGCCGAGGCGGCCGAGTCGCTGGCCACCGCCGTCGAGGTGAAGCAGGCCGCTGACGTGGTCGCCGAGGAGGCGCGGACCGCGATGGCGGCCGCCCAGGACCGCGCCGATGCGGCCCGCCGGACCGTGGACCAGCTGGTCGCGCGCGAGGAGGCCGATCGGCTGGCGGGGATGCTGGCCAAGATCGTTGGGGCACAACGCGATCTGGACAACACCGAGGCGGAACTGACAAGCATCGCACTGACCGGGGAGGGCACGCGCGCCATCGAGGCGGCGAAGTCGGCGGTCGATGTCGCGATGGCACAGGTCGAACTGATGTCGGCGCACCTCGAGCTGGTGGCGATCGCCGACGTCGACGTGCACGTGGGGGGCGAAGTACGTGCACTCGAGGCGGGCCAGTCCTGGTCGATCGGGGTCAGCTCGCAGACCCAGATCGAAGTGCCGGGTGTGCTGACCGCGCGCCTGGCGCCGGGCACGCCGGCGTCGGAGACGCAGGCCAAACTCGAAGCGGCCCAGCAGCTTTTGGCCGCCGAGTTGGCGAAGGGCGGTGTCGCCGATGTCGCCGCGGCGCGCATCCTCGACCAGCGCAGGCAACAATTGGTAACCACCCGCGATCGGCTGGTTGCGCGAATCGAGGCGTTGATCGGCGATGCGTCGGTTGACCAGCTGCGTACCCGGTTGGCCGAGCTGACTGCGCGTCAGCCCGCCGCCGACCTGTTCGAAGCCGATGCGGACGCCGCACGTGCCGAGTTCGAGGTGGCCACCACCGCCGTGGCCCAGGCCATCGCGGACTGCGAGAAGCATCGCCAGGTTGCCGAGGCGGCGGCAAAGAAGTTGGGGGAGCGCGAGACTCGGGTCGCGCTGCTGCGGGAGAAGCTCACCACCGAGCAGGGCCGGCTCACGCTCGCGCGTGACCAGCTGGCGCACCAGCGCGCGATCACCGCCGACGAGGAGTTGACCGCCAAGGCGGAGACATGCGAGCAGGCGGCGCGACGCGCGGACACCCTCGTCGCCGAGCTCAACGCGGAGCTGGCCAAAGCGGCCCCGGACGCTGTCGCCGCCGCGCTCAGCGATGCCACCCGTCGCGCCGAGGAAGTGGGCCGCGAGCATGACGAGGTGGCCGAGGCGCTACGCGAGGTCAAGACGCAGCTGAAGGTGTACGGCACCGAAGGGCGCAAGGGGCAACTGGACGCGGCGGCGACCGAACGCGAACATGCCGAGGCGGAGTACCTGCGGGTGCAGCGCCGTGCCCGAGCCGCGGAACTGCTGCGGTCGGTGATCATCCGGCACCGTGATGCCACTCGGCTGCGCTACGTCGACCCCTTCCGCGCCGAGGTGGAGCGGCTCGGTCGCCTGGTCTTCGGTGACAGTTTCGAAGTGGAGATCGACAGTGACCTGAAGATCTGCAGCCGCACGTTGTCGGGTCGCACGGTTCCGTACGAGTCGTTGTCCGGCGGCGCCAAGGAGCAGCTGGGCATCGTTGCGCGGTTGGCCGGCGCGGCGCTGGTGGCCAAGGAAGACACCGTTCCGGTGGTGATCGACGACGCCCTGGGGTTCACCGACGCCGATCGACTGGTCAAGATGGGCGCCGTGTTCAACGCCGTAGGTGGCGACGGGCAGGTGATTGTGCTGACGTGTAGCCCGCAGCGGTACGCCGCCGTCGAGGGGGCACACCACATCGCGCTGTCCGCCTAGATCCTGGCGAGCAGACGCAAAAGTCCCCAATGTCCCGGCGTGTCGGTTCATTTAGTGTCTGCTCGGGCTATCCACAACTGTGAGTTCATCCCCAGATCGGTTGGGGACTCTGTTCGATCGTGGCCAGATCTTTCAGTGTCGGTACGGTGTTCATCGAAGAGGTATTCGCTTCCGGCGGTGGTCTTGCCACCCGAAAACAGTTGCAGGCCGTGTTGACTCGCAGAACCCTTTCCGACTACGTAAGAGCCGGCGCCATCGTTCGCGTATGGCATGGCGTTTATGCGTTGGGCCAACCCGACATCAAAGCTCGACTATCCGGCCTCGACCTGATGACCGGCAAGGCAATCGTCGCGTGTATGTCGACGGCGGCGCACCTGTACGGCTTCGATACGGAGGACACGACCCGGATCCACGTGCTTGACCCTGGTGTCCGCTTGCGACCGGCACCGGGTCTGATGGTGCATCAACGGATTGGAGCGCCGCTACGGCGAATAAACGGACGGCTCGCGACGGCGCCGGCGTGGACCGCAGTCGAACTCGCGCGCGACCTGCGACGTCCCCGCGCGCTGGCGACGCTCGACGCCGCGCTTTATAGCGGGGCGTGCAACCAGGTGGAACTCGACGCGGCGATAGCCGAGCAGAAAGGGAGGCGTGGCATCGTGAAAGTCCGAGAGCTGGCGTCATACGCAGACGGTCGTGCAGAGTCGCCGATGGAGAGCGAAGCACGATTGGTCTTCATCGACGGGGGCTTGCCGATGCCGGTGCTTCAGTACGAGATAGTGGATCGCTGCGGCGAGCTGTGGCGAGTCGACTTCGCGTGGCCGGAGCTGATGGTCGTCGCCGAATACGAAAGCATGGAATGGCATGCCACTGCTGCTGCGCTGAGGCACGACCGGACCAAGACCGCGCGGCTCCAGGAGTGTGGCTACACCATCGTGCCGATCGTCGTCGATGATGTCCGCCGTCGACCCTTTGATCTCGTCGGCCGAATCTTCTATCACCTCGACCGCGCCGAAATGGCTAGCTGACCCCGCGAGACCCCCGGCGAGCAGACGCAAAGTGCACAATTTTCGCGGCGTGTCGGGTGATTTTGCGTCTGCTCGCGCGAAGTGGGGCCAAGGAAGTGGGGCCAAGAGAGCCCGCGCCGGCCCTGCGGGCTCATAGACTCCGGCGCGTGGACGCCGACTATGTCGTTGTGGGTACGGGTTCTGCTGGATCGGTGGTGGCCAGTCGACTCAGCGCCGACACCTCCGCCCAAATCGTGGTACTCGAAGCCGGGCCGAAAGACAAGGATAAATTCATCCACATCCCCGCGGGGTTCGCCAAGCTGATGCGCACCCCGATGGACTGGGGCTATCTGACGGAACCTCAGAAGGAACTCGACGGGCGCGAGATCTATTGGCCGCGAGGCAAAATGCTCGGTGGCTCGTCGTCGATGAACGCGATGATGTGGGTGCGGGGTTTCGCCGCGGACTACGACGAGTGGGGTGCGGCCGCCGGCGAGCAATGGGACTACGCGCATCTCGAACCGTATCTGACCCGCATCGAGAGCGGTCCGCTGTCGGTCGCGCGTCAACGAAGCCCCCGCACGTCCACGGCTGCGTGGCTGAAGGCCGTCGAAGAATGCGGCTATCGCATCGAAGAACCCAATCAAGCTGAGCCGGAGGGCTTCTGCGAAACCCGCGTCACACAACGCCGCGGCGCGCGGTGGAGCACCGCCGATGCCTACCTGCGGCCCGCACTCAAACGACCGAACCTGACGCTGCTGACCGAGGCCACCGCGACCAAGGTGCTGTTCGACGGGCGTCGCGCCGTCGGCGTCGAGTTCGACAAGGGTGGCACCAGGCAGGTGGTGCGCGCACGCCGCGAGGTGGTCCTGTGCGGCGGCGCGATCAACAGCCCGCAGCTGCTGATGCTCTCCGGCATCGGTGACCGCGACCAGCTCGAGGAGCACGGCATCGAAGTGGTCGCCCCGTCAGCGGAAGTCGGCGCCAACCTGCTCGACCATCTCGTCGTGCCACTGGGGTTCGATGTGCCGGACGACTCGCTCTTCGCGGCCGAGAAGCCGCTCGAACTGTTGAACTACCTGATCCGTAGGCGGGGCATGCTGACGTCCAACGTCGGCGAGGCGTACGGGTTCGTGAAGAGCCGCGCGGATCTCGAATTGCCGGATCTGGAGCTGATCTTCGCGCCCGCACCGTACTTCGAGGAGGGGATCGGCGACCCGTATCCCGGCCATGCGGTCGTCATGGGGCCGATCCTGCTGAAGCCGCGCAGCAGCGGCACCATCACGTTGCGGTCCGCAGATCCCAAGGCCAAGCCGATCATCGACCCGCGTTACCTCACCGACCCCGCCGGCGCAGACCGCGAGGCGCTGATGGCGGGTCTACGGATGTGCGCGACGATCGCGAAATCGCCTGCGCTCAGCGGCATCATCGGCGCGATCGCCAGGCCGCTGAATGCCACGACCCTCGACGACGAAACGTTGGAGCGGGCGCTGAACTCGTTGTCGCACACGCTCTATCACCCGGTGGGTACCTGCCGGATGGGCCGCGACGACGCCAGCGTGGTCGACCCCGAGTTGCGGGTCCGCGGCGTCGAGGGGTTGCGCGTCGCCGACGCGTCGGTGATGCCGACGATCATCCGCGGGCACACCCACGCGCCCAGCGTGCTGATCGGCGAGAAGGCGGCGGACATCATCGGCGCCGCCGGCAAATGACCTAGGTGCCGGGCTCTTGCTGCATGGCCTTACGGGTCGCGCTGGCCAGCACCTCAGGTCCGGTTCTCAGTGCCTTGCGCCACGGTGGTACACCGTCGATCTCGATCTGGATCGTGAAGCTCAGCACTGTCCGGATGAGGACGATCAGCCCGAGCACGGCGGCATCGGTCAGCGACGGTGTCGATGTGACGGTCTTGACGATGTCCGCTGCGACAAGCAGTTCGAGGCCGAGAAGGATTGCCCCTCCCAGTGATTCCCGCAATGTCTTGAACGCGCGGCCGCCACTCTTCGTGCGCGTCCAGGTGACCACCGACAGCGCGAAGGCGAACACGAATCCGATGATCATCGACGAGACGCCCAGCACCTCGAACGCCTTCGTGGCCCACTCGAAGAACTCTCCAGTTCGCACGCTGCCTCGGTTCTGTGGGTGTGATCCATTCGTTCCGCGACTCTATAGAACCTCGGCGCGTTGAGGGCACAATGGACGTGATGACCATGAACGCCAAGCGTCGGCGGGCGCACGACAAACTCGCGGCGCTGCCAGGTGTTCGGGCCGTCCGGCGGCCGGTACGGTCCGGCCAGGACGGCGCCGATGGGGAGTTCGACCTCTACTACGTCCGGACCGGGCGCAAGTCCGCACATCCGCTGGTCGTGATCCCCGGCGGTCCCGGCGCCGCGTCGATCGCGTTGTACAGGGGGTTTCGCCGCCGCGCCGTAGCCGAGGGCCTCGATGTGATCATGGTCGAGCACCGCGGCGTCGGCATGTCGCGCCATGACGACCGCGGTGCCGATCTGCCGCCGGAGGCGTTGACGATCGCCCAGGTCGTCGACGACGTTGCTGCAGTACTCGACGACGCGGGTGTCGACAAGGCAGTCATCTACGGCACGTCCTACGGCACCTATCTCGCCGCTGGGTTTGGGGTCCGCCATCCAAACCGCGTGCACGCGATGGTGCTGGACTCGCCGGTGCTTTCCGCGCAGGACATCGACGCCGTCCGCGAGGCGGCACGTCGGCTGCTGTGGAACGGCGACGACCCAGAGACCGCCGACCTGGCGCCCAAGGTGCGACGCCTGGTCGACGACGACCAGTTGACGCCGGCGGCCACGCAACTGGCCATGGCCGTCTACGGCTTCGCCGGGCCGACGCTGCTGCAGCGCCAACTGGACCTGCTGCTCACCGGGCGACGCTGGTTGTGGTCAGGTATGGCCCACGCCACGAGTCTGATGTTCGAGCGCAAGGCGCCGTACCGTCACGAACCCGATCTCGTCGGCCGCATCGGATATCGCGAACTCAACTATGGGGCGACACCGGATGGCGAACCGTTCGACCCCGCGGTGGCGTATCGCGAAGCAGCCCCGGACACAACGGAATTCGATGCCGAACCCTTCGATCTGGTCGCCGAGATGCCGAACTTCACCTGGCCCACGGTGGTGCTCTCCGGAGGTCGTGACCTGATCACCCCGCCGACGGTGGCGCGCCGGGTTGCGTCGCTGATCCCGAATGCGGTCCTGGTCAACCTGGCGACTGCCGGCCACAGCATCGTCGATTTTCGCGAACGAGCTGCCCTGGACATCGTCAAGGCCGTGTACGAGGGCACGATCGAGCAGCTGCCGGAACGCGAGTGCGCGCTGGACTCGAAGCCGCCCGGGTTGGCGGTTCGGGCGTTGATCTGGGGGATCGAAGCGGCGGTCGCCCTGGAAGCGGCGGTGCCCGCGGTGATTCCCCGAACCGTGCGGCGCGCTACTTCATGAAGCCGATCTTCGTGTAGTCCGGGTCGGCCAACCCGAACGCGCCGAAGTTCGCCAAATTGCTTCGTACCGCGATGTTTCCGGTCGACTGCGTCAGCGGGAGACTGAACACCTCTTCGAACAGCTTCTTGTCGAGCTCGTTGGCCAGCATCCGCGCCTTCGCCGGATCCAGTTCGCCGACCGTCTCCTCGATCTTGGCGTCGATCTCCGGGCTGCTGATCTTGCCGAAGTTGCTCTCCGCGTCGGTGCGATAGATCTGGGTCAGGCTTGCCAACGGGAATGCGTCACCGCTCCAAGCGAATTGGGCGATATCGAAGTTTCCGACCGTGACGTAGTCGGTGAAGAAGCCGGCCGCCGGCCTGATGTCGAGTTCGAGTTTGACACCGATCTGCGCGAGGTTGTTCTGCGCGATCTGGCCGTACTGCCGCGTCCCGAGTGAGTCGAAGAGCACGTCGCGGATGACCAGTTGCCTGCCGTCCTTCTCGCGGAACTGGCCGTTCATCCGCCAGCCGAGCCCGTCGAGCACCTTCTTGGCATTCTCGGGGTTGTAGGCGACGACACCGCTGTTGTCCTGGTAGCCCTCCTGGCCGGCGACGAAGATGTGGTTGTTCAGCGGGACAGGGTTATCGGCGAGCCCACGCTGGGTGACCGCGGCGATGGTGTTGCGGTCGATGCCCATGGCGACCGCCCGTCGTAGTGCGGGGTCCGCGAGGATTCTGCCCGGGGCCCCGTTGAACGTGAAGTGATACCAGCCGAGCCCGGGGGCGCGACGGATCGCGATCCCGTTCGTCCGCCGCGCGATCTCCATCTCGTCGAGGGTGGCGAGACCGGTGGCGTCGATCGTGTTGTTCTGCAACGCGGGAATCCGTGCCGCGTCATCGAGCACCAGGTACGTGATGCTGTCCAGCAGTGGTTTCTCACCCCACCATTTCGGGTTGCGCGTCAACGTGATCCGCTTCGCCCCGCGGTCGAGGTTGGAGATGATGAACGGCCCCGCCGACGGCCCCGGGCCGTTGAGCTGCGCACGGTTGAAGACCTCCGGAGTGGCCGTCGACGTCTTCGGCAACAACACGGTGCTGCCCGCGAACATGCCCTTCCAGTCGGACCACGGCTCGGCGAAGGTGACGACGGCTTGCCGGTCGTCTACTCCGCGCTCGACCTTCTCGACGCGGTCGCTGCCGTTGGTGGCAGCGATCGCGAAGCCTTTGTCCTTACCGCTGGTAGCGTTGATCTGGGACTGGAGGTCCTCCCAGGTGATGGGAGTGCCATCGCTCCACACCGCTTTGGGGTTGATCGTGTAGGTCACGACCTGCGGGTCGGTGCTCGTCAGCTCCACACTCGTGAAGTAGTCGGTGTTGACCGTGGCCGAGCCGTCGGCGGCGATCCGGAACGCGCGCGGCATCGTGGACCGCATGAGCGAGCCCACATCGCCGGTGTTGCCGTCGATGTGCAGCGAGTTGAAGTTCGGCGGGAAGTCGTTGAGCGCCAGCCGGAGGTTGCCGCCCTCACGCAGGTTGGCGACGTCCTGCGGGTTGATGTCATTGGTGGTGCCGACCTCCGCGGATCCGCCCGCCGACGGCGCCTCCTGGTTGCTGCCTGAGCAGGCGGACAGGGTCAGGGCGGCGATCACAGTTGCCAGTCCCAAGACCTGAGCAAAGCGTCGGATCCTCATGCGCACAGACTCTAGCGGCGTTTGACCTCCGGTTGCGGAACCGCAGCAAGCAGTCGGCGGGTGTAGTCGTGCTGCGGGCTGTTGAACACCTGGTCACCGTCGCCTTGCTCGACGATCGATCCCTTGTACATCACCGCCACCCGGTGGGCGAGATGCTTGACGACCGACAGGTCGTGGGAGACGAACAGGTAGGACAGGTCGAACCGCTGCTGCAGGTCGAGCAGGAGGTTGATGATGCCCGCCTGGATCGACACGTCGAGCGCCGAAACGGGCTCGTCGAGCGCGAGGATCTTGGGCTGGGTGGCCAACGCTCGGGCGACGCCGATGCGCTGCTTCTGACCGCCGGAGAACTCCGCTGGGTAGCGGGTGGCATCCTCCCGTCGCAGTCCGACGATGCCGAGCAGTTCGGCCACTCTGTCGTCGATTCGGCTCTTGTCGAAACCATTGGCGCTCAACGGCTCTGAGAGAACGTCGAAAACCGGGAGCCGGGGATCCAGCGACGCGACCGGATCCTGAAAAACGACTTGCAGGTCGCCGCGCAGCTCGCGGCGGGCGCGCCGATCCAGCGTCGCAACATCGTGGCCGAGCACCTCGATCGAACCCGATTGCGGCGCGGTCAGCTCCAGCACCTGATGCAACGTGGTCGTCTTGCCCGAGCCGGATTCGCCGACGATGCCCAGCGTGCGCCCCTGCTGCAGCTCGAAGCTGACACCGTCGACCGCACGCACCTCGCCGACCTGTCTGCGGAACACCACACCCTTGGTCAGCTGGTACGTCTTGACGAGGTCACGCACGCGCACCACGACGGATGGGTCCGCGACCTCCGCGCGGGCGGGAGGTTCGGTGGACACGCCGTAGATCTGCGCGGCGCTGCGGCCGGCGACCTGGTCGGTCCGGATGCATGCGGCGGTGTGGTCGGGGCCCATCTCGAGCAGGTCCGGTTCCTCGGCGCGGCAGTCGTCGATGGCCAGCGGGCAGCGCGGGGCGAAGGGACAGCCGGGCGGCAGCGCGGCCATCGACGGGGGTGCGCCGGGGATGGGCACCAGCCGCGAGCCCTGCGGGGCGTCGAGCCGGGGCACCGAGCCGAGAAGTCCCGCGGTGTAGGGCATCCGGCGGTCGCGGTACAGCTCGTCGACGGTGGCGATCTCGACGGGGCGTCCGGCGTACATCACCAGTGCGCGGTCGGCGAACTCGGCGACCACCCCGAGATCGTGGGTGATGATCAGCACGCCGGCGCCCGTGACGTCCCGCGCGGTCTTCAGAACGCCGAGGATCTGCGCCTGCACGGTGACGTCCAGCGCGGTGGTCGGCTCGTCGCAGATGAGCAGATCGGGGTCGTTCGCGATGGCGATCGCGATGACCACCCGCTGCCGCTCGCCGCCGGACAGCTCATGCGGGAACGACCGCGCCCGACGCTCCGGCTGGGCGATCCCGACGAGTTCCAGCAGCTCGACAGCCCGGGCCCTGGCCGCTCGCCGGGTGACGTCGCGCTGGTGGACCTCGATCGCCTCGGCGATCTGATCGCCGACAGTGTAGACGGGGGTGAGCGCCGACATCGGGTCCTGGAAGACGGTGCCGATTTTCTTGCCGCGGATCTCCGACATCCTTCGATCCGACAACCCGATGAGCTCGTCACCGTGCAGTTTGATGGAGCCGGACACCATCGCGTACTCGGGTAGCAGGCCGACGACGGCCATCGCGCTGGCCGACTTACCGGCTCCCGATTCGCCGACCAGGGCGACGACCTCGCGCGGGTTTACGTCAAAGTTCATGCCACGCACCGCATTCACCGGATCGGCGTCGGTCGGGAAGGCGACGGTGAGGTCGCGTACCTTCAGCAGGCTCACTTCCGCCGCCTTCGCAACTGCGTGGCGCTGGGATCGAGCGCGTCGCGCAATCCGTCGCCGACGAGGTTGGCGCACAGGATGATCAGCACGAGAACGCCTGCGGGAAAAAGGAACAGCCACGGGAAGGTGGTCGCTGACTTGGTGCCGTCGGCGATCAGGGTGCCCAACGATACATCGGGCGGCTGGATGCCGAAGCCCAGGTAGCTCAGGCCGGTCTCGGCAAGGACTGCGACACCGACATTGAGCGCGGTGTCGATGATGATGATCGACGCGACGTTCGGGATGATGTGCCGCAGGATGATCCGCCTATTGCTGACACCCATATACCGTGCGGCGGCGACGAATTCGCGATCGCGCAGGCTCATTGTCATACCCCGCACGATCCGGGAGCTGATCATCCAGCTGAACGCGGCCAGCAGCACGATCAACCAGAGAATGTCACCTTTGGTGCGCTGCACGACAATCGAGATGAGCAGAAAGCTCGGCACCACCAGCATGAGGTCGACGAGCCACATCAGGGTGCGGTCACGCCAGTTGCCGAAGTAGCCCGCGATCGCGCCGACGGTTGCCGCAATGATCGTGGAGATGAACGCCACACAGACACCGATCAGCATGGATTTCTGCATACCGCGCAGGGTTTGGGCCAGCAGATCCTGACCGAGGGCGTTGGTGCCGAACCAGTGGTCGACGTTCGGCGGCTGCTGCAGCGCGAAGTAGTCGAGGTCGCTGTAGCTGTACGGCAGCAGCGGCGGCAGGGCATAGCAGGCGACGAACATCAGCGCCAGCAGTACCAGGGACGCCACCGCGGGCTTGTTGCGCACGAACCGACGCAGCACCAGCGTGCGTCGCGATGCGAAGCCTGCGACGTCGACGCCGGACTGCGCGATCGTCGACTTTTCCTCGGTCGCCGGTTTGCTCATCAGACTCGGACTCTCGGGTCGAGCGCCGCGTACACCACATCGGAGAGCAGACCGGCGAGCAGGATCATGACGGCCGACAGCATGGTGATCGCCGCGACGATGTTGATGTCCTGGGTGAGGATGCCGGTCACCACCCACTCGCCCACACCGTGCCAGCCGAAGATCTTCTCGGTGAACACCGCGCCGGTGACCAGCCCCGCGACGCTGTAGGCGAACAGCGTCGCCATCGGAATCAACGCCGTGCGCAGACCGTGCTTGAACAGTGCGCGCCGCCTGGTCAGCCCCTTGGCGCGGGCGGTGCGGATGAAGTCCTGACCAAGCACGTCCAGCATCGCGTTGCGTTGATAGCGGCTGTACACCGCGATGGCTCCCAACGCCAGCGTGAACGTCGGCAACACCAGATGCTGCAGCCGGTCGACGAACTGGTTCCAGGCACCCCCTATTGCGTCCGGTGACGTCTCACCGGTGTATTCGAAGAGTTGAACGCCAAGCACGTTGTTGACGCCGAGCGCCGACAGAATCAAGAGGTTGGCCATCACGAACGTCGGCGTGCTGATGACCAACAGCGAGAGCACGGTGATGACACGGTCACTGAGGCGGTACTGCCTGACCGCACCCCACGCGCCCGCGACGACGCCGATGATGGTCCCGACCACCGAGCCGATGACGAGCAGTCGCAGGCTGACCCCGACTCGCCGCCACAACTCCTCCGAAACCGGCTGCCCGCCGACGGTGGTACCGAAATCACCGCGGATCGCCCCGGCCGCCCAGTGCGCGTAGGCCTGCAACGGCGGTTTGTCCAGACCGAGTTCGACGCGTTTGGCGTCGATGACGGCCTGCGGGGGTCGCGGGTTGCGGCTTTCCAGGCTGTCGAGGGGGTCGAACTGATACCAGGCGAGCAGGAACACGAACAACGACGCCAGTGCCAGCAGCACCAAGTAGTTGAGCAGCCGGCGCGCGAGGAAGCGCGTCATCCGGTCGATCCGCACATGGGCTGCATGCGCACAGGTTATGAGATGCGGGCGGCCGAGCTCTGGTCAACTCACAGGTGGCGCGCAGCGTGTCTCCAGATTCGACGCGTTCAGTGGTACTGAACTGCATTTTCAACGGTGGCTGCGGCGCTGCAGAAACACTCGCGCGAGAAGGGAACGTGAGATGGGTAGTCAGCACAGGTACAACGCCCGGGGCGAGCTCAGGATCTGCCTGGCCACGATCGGTGCCAGCGCCGTCGCCGCGATGGCCGCGATCGGTCTGATGGTGGCCCAGGAGCACGACGGCACCGCGGTGGCGAAATCGTCGTCGATGACCGTCGGCGGGACAAGCAAGCAGACCACGCCGCCGAACACGCCGACTGTCGGCATCGCCAAACCCCTGATGAAGGGGCCCGCACCTCTGCCTTCTGAGGAAGAGGCTGCCAAGTAGTCGTTTCACCGCTTTCCACTTCGGTTACCCAAACGGTGTAGGGGTCAGCGCGGACCCCGTCACGCACTGTTCGATGAGTCGCGTTCCCACGTGGCTCGCGAAGACCGAATGGATCCGAAATGGAGAGGTCAAGGTGGAATCGAAGCAGTTGAAGCTGGGCGCGGCCACGTTGGGCACCAGCGCTCTGCTCGCGATGGGCATCTTCGGCATATCGGCGGGCGGCGTGAGCTCGGCTCAGGGCGAGACCGAACTGCCGCCGCCGGGTCCGGTCACCACCTCGGAGATCACGACCGGCGAAACCATCACCGAAACCGTGGCGCCCGAGGCCCCCGAAACCACGGCCGCGACGCCGCCAATCACGACGCCACCCGAGACCGTTGCGACAGGGGCGAAGGAGTGATGATGAACCGCATCAAGATCGCGTCCGCCGGGGTCGGTACGACTGCAGTCGTGGCGATGGGTGTCCTCGGCGTGGCGTTGACCACGCACGATGAAGGCACCGCCACCGTCGGCGAGGGGCCTGAGATCACACTGGGCGAAACCACCACATCATCGACGGGGCAGACCGAGATCGAGACTCCGAGCGCCTCACCCGAGGTGACGGCCGAGCCCGCTCCGACACCGTAGGCATCTCACTTGTGGGGGTAGGTCCCGGCGGTCCGGCTGGCTCGCCGGGACCGATTCTCTTATCGACGGTGTCGGCGATCACCCGCTGACCGCTGCGGGTGGCACGGATCGATACCTCGTCATTGACCGCGACGGAGTGAGTTGTGTATCTGATACGCGTCGGCATCTTCACAGCTGACACATAGACAACGCTCAGGGATCGCCCACAGCGCTGCCGATAATGGATGTGTGGTGAGTTCCAACGGGTCGACGGTCAACGACTCCGAGCCCGCGCGTGTCGTGATGCGCAGAGCCGACGGCAACCCCATCCATGTGCTGGTGGTCGACGACGAACCGGTGTTGGCCGAGTTGGTGTCGATGGCCCTGCGGTACGAGGGCTGGGACATCGCGACGGCAGGCGACGGTGCCACCGCCATTGCCTTGGCCCGCCAGAACCCGCCCGACGTGGTGGTGCTCGACGTGATGTTGCCGGACATGAGCGGGTTGGACGTCCTGCAACGGCTGCGCGAACAGATCCCGGGACTCCCGCTGCTGCTGCTGACCGCCAAGGATTCGGTCGAGGACCGCATCGCCGGTCTGACCGCGGGCGGCGATGACTACGTGACGAAACCGTTCAGCATCGAAGAGGTGGTGCTGCGTCTACGCGCCCTGTTGCGCCGCACCGGGGTCGCCAGCGAGTCGGGCGGTGCGAAGCTCGTCGTCGGTGATCTGGTGCTCGACGAAGACAGTCACGAGGTGACCCGCGCGGGCGAGCTGATCACCTTGACCGCGACCGAGTTCGAGCTGCTGCGGTTCATGATGCGCAACTCCAAACGGGTGCTGAGCAAGGCGCAGATCCTCGATCGCGTGTGGAGTTACGATTTCGGCGGCCGGTCCAACATCGTCGAGTTGTACGTGTCGTATCTGCGAAAGAAGATCGACAACGGGCGCGAACCGATGATCCACACTCTGCGCGGTGCCGGCTATGTCCTCAAGCCAGCGCGCTGAAGGCAAGCTGACCCGCCTGCGTTCGCCGCGCACGTGGTCGCTTCGGACCCGGTTGCTCGCCTCGCAGATACTTCTGCTCGCACTCGTATGCGCGGGGATCGGCGTCGGCACAATGTTTGCGCTGCAACACTTTCTGACCAACCAGCTCGATGACCGGCTCGCCGAGACGGCCAAGCGTTCGGCGGGCATATTCGAATTCGGTCCGCCGCCCCCGGGCATCGGTTTCCCGCCCCGCTTTCCGCGACGGATGATCATTCGCGATGACATGGGCCCGGGACCGGCCTTCCTCAATGCGCCCGGTCAGGCCGCCCGCACGGTCGGCGCCGTGATATCGCACGGCACACCTGTCGACGCCGGTGTCATCAACGCCGACGGCAGTCAGAGCGAGATCAGTTCCGCCGCAGCACAACAACTGGCTCACGTGGAACCACAGGGAGCGCCGACGACTCTGCAGCTCGACGGGCTCGGTCGCTACCGGGTGATCGCCATGCGCGCGCACGGACCCGGCGAGACCATCGTCACCGGCCTGCCCACCTCCGAGGTCGACGACACCCTGCTCACCGTCGCGATCATCTTCAGCGTGGTGGGGGTGGTGGCCCTCGTCGGCGGGACGGTCGTGGGGATCGTGATCATTCGTCGCCAACTCGCCCCGCTGTCAACCGTTTCCGCCGCGGCGCGACAGGTGGCCGACCTGGAACTCGACCGCGGCGAGGTCCGGCTGCCGACGCCGATCGTGGAGGTCGACCCCGCGGCCGCGCACACCGAGATCGGGCAGCTGGGCTCGGCCTTGAACCGGATGCTCGACCGCATAGCCGGTGCGCTGTCCGCACGCCATGCCAGCGAGACCCGGGTGCGTCAGTTCGTCGCCGACGCCAGTCACGAACTACGCACTCCGCTCGCCGCGATCCGCGGTTATACCGAGCTGGCGCAACGCAAACGCGGCGATGTACCCGACGACGTCGCACACGCGATGAGTCGGGTGGAGTCCGAGACCGCGAGGATGACACAACTCGTCGAAGACATGCTCCTGCTTGCCCGTCTGGACACAGGGCGACCGTTGGAGCAAGAACCGGTGGACCTTTCGCGTCTGGTCGTCGACACCGTCAGTGACTCCCACATCGCCGGGCCCGACCACAAGTGGTCACTTGAGGTGCCCGATGAGCCCGTTGTCGTCACCGGTGACGAGGCGCGGCTTCACCAGATGCTGGCCAACCTGCTGGCCAACGCGCGCACGCACACCCCGCCGGGCACGTCCGTCACCACCTCGTTGACACGCGACGCCGGCGGAGGTGCCGTGTTGACGGTGGCCGACGACGGCCCCGGCATCCCGGAGTGGTTGCAGCCCGAGATCTTCGAGCGATTCGCGCGCGGCGACACGTCGCGCTCGCGGCGCGGGGGCAGCACCGGGTTGGGTCTCGCGATCGTCGCGGCCGTCGTCAAGGCCCACCGCGGCGCCATCGACGTGCACAGTGAGCCCGGTTCGACGGTGTTCACCGTGACATTGCCCCGGTGATTCACAGGTAACCCCCAGCGCGGGCCACTCGCGAGCAGACAGAAACTGCCCCGACACGCCGAGCAACGCGGGGCACTTACGTCTGGTCGCGAGTCTGATTGGGGCAGATTCGATATCCGAGGTGACGCTCTAGTTGCCGCCGAGTGCACGCTTGTTTGCGGCGCTACTCGCGTTTCGCGTACAACACGTGTGCGCTCGACGGAACTGTCAGCCGACTTTGTAGGTCGCGATCGCCTTCGCGACAGCCTCGCCGTCCGGGGTGACGACATCGACGTCGCAATTCACCAACGTCTTGCCCCGCCGCAGCGCCCGGCCGATCGCGATGAGGTCTGTCGCACGGGCTGGCGCCATGAACTGCATCGACATCGACGTCGTCACGCCGCGCAGCGAGTCGGGCACCTCGGCGCCCGCCCACGCGGCGGCCATCACCGCGACATCGGCGAGCGTGGCGACGGCGCCACCGTGGACCATGTCGCCCACGGTGACGTTGGACGGATCCCACGGCAGGCGCAGTCGCACCTCGTCGCCGTCGAGAACCTCGGCGACGATGCCGAGCTTGGCAGCGAATGGCGATGCCGGGATGAACTGCGCCATCACGTCGGCGCCGGTCAGTGGGGTGGCGGTTGACATGGTTCCAGTATCTGCACCGGATCAATTACCTCCGGGGTAGCCGCGAGCATTTCTCCTATGTCAAGCGGCGGCAGGTTGGGTTGTTTGGTGTCGTG
>JBIQHU010000275.1:0-2389 GCA_044508395.1 Mycobacterium sp.
TCCCGTCGCCGCAGATGCCAGGGTTGAAGTACGAGCGCTTCTGAACATCTTCGGGCCACGCGTCGCCGTGCATACCGAGCCAGGTAGCGGGCACGTTGTAGAAGAGGAAGAAGCACGCGCTGACACCGCCGAAGATCGCCAGAAAGCGGATGAACTGCTGCTTGACGAAACCGCCGCGGAGCCGGTCGATTCCGCGCTCGACCACGGTGTGTCCCCGGTCATCGGTGAAGAAGCGCAAACAGCACAGCGCGGCCTGGACGCCGCCCCACATGAAGCCCTCGTAGATCGGCCACTGGTAGTAAGTCCCGGCGTTGAACGAGAGTGATTGGATGGCACCGGGATAGGAGTAGAACCCGATCGGCAGCATCACCAGGGCTTCCATCACGAAGTCGAAGACGATGGCGATGCCATAGGTGACCAGGATCAAGCGCAGGTTGCTGATGCCTGGCCACCGGTTCTTGATTTTGCGCATGAGCGCGCATCCGACGATGGTGATCAGCAAGACGCCGTACGCGTAGCCGGGGATGTTGGTCAGCAAAGGCTCGGGCACGGTGTGCCCCGGCTCCTCGTGTGCCACCCAGCCCGGAATGTGCGGTGCCCACGAACCCCGGTTGAACAGCCACGCGTTGTATGTGCACCAGGTGCTGTAGTAGTTGAGCATCGGGTCCTGGAACATCATCAACCCCATCGACACCAGCAGCATGCCGTCGAGGGTGATTCGCCTCTCCCGCACCCACGGTCGAATGATGAAGAACCACAAGGCAAAGGGCAGACCGATCCAGAGCACCACGGCGTTGGCCATCAACGGGATCTTCATATACAGCGGTGGCTCGCTCGGACCACCCGACACCGGCTCGAAATAGGGCCCGGTGACCCATCGGACGAACAGATACAACGTCAGCGCAAGAACCAAACCGCCGACGGTCGCCCAGATCTTGAACGCGTTCGATGACGACGGACCTGGCTTGTCGAGAGCAGCGATTCCGCTGATCGATTCGGTGACGACAGGCTTCTTGGACAGATCACTCATGCTCGGTTTCCCCTTGGCGATCGTGGAGGCAGTCGGCGGCGCGGGGCGGCCCAACGGATGCAAATATACTCATGGGTATCTGAGATTCCAATAGGTCGCTCAGATTCTGTGGCAGAATTTCGCCATGGTGGAGCGCTGGACCCGGGAACGCAGGCTTGAGCACACGCGCTCAGTGTTGCTCGATGCCGCCGAGGAGGTGTTTGCCGAAAAAGGTTTTGCGCCGGCCACTCTCGATGACATCGCCCGCGCCGCTGGTTACACCAAGGGCGCGATCTACAAGCATTTCGCCACCAAGGACGATCTCTTCCTGGCCGTCAGCGACAGATACTGGCGGCGGTACTTCGACAACTTCGCCGAGGTGATGTCCGGTGCGACCCAGGTCGGGCCGGCCGAGCTCGACGAGATCGCCAAACGCTGGCGCGAGCTGAGCCGTGACCGGGGCGCCGACCATGCCGCGCTCGGCCACGAATTCACGCTCTACCTACGCCGCAACCCAGAGGCGCAGGAGCGGGTGGCGGCCAAACGCGCCGAAGTGGTCGAGGCGCTGGGCAAGTTCATCGCCTCCGGGATGGAGCGCTGGGGGGCGACGTTGCGGATTCCGGCCTCGACTTTCGCCCAAGTGCTCATAGCCACGAGTGACGCCGTGGTCCTGGGCAGCGAACTCGACGACGTCGACCTCTACCGGCCGATTGTCGACATGTATGTGTCGGCCATCAAACTGCCCTGACGGCGCCTGCTTACGCCGGGCGGGGGCGCCCTAGAAGACCCGGACCTGACCTTCGAGCACCGGGACGGTGTCGGGGAGCTTGTAGGTTTCGATCCCGTTGCGGAACATCACGTTTTCGCGCGCGTGCTCGGGGAGATGCTTGACCAGCCAGCGGGGATCGTCGAAGGTCCAGTGCGGGTAGTCGCTGGAGAACAGCAGGATCTTGTCGCATTCCATCCACTCGAAGGCCCGCGACAGCTCGGTCTTGTCCTCCGGATAGTCCAGCGGCTGGGTGGTGAACTTGATGTGGTCCTTGACGTATTCGCTGGGCTTGCGCTTGATGTCCATCCAGGACTTGCGAGCCTCGTAGATGGCGTCCATGCGCCACATCAACGGCAGGATCCAGGTGAAGGCGTGCTCGACGAACACGATGCGCAGCGTCGGGAACCGGTCGAAGACCCCGTCGAAGATCAGGCTCATCACCTGGTTGGCCGCCAGCAATGAGTAGGTCACCATGAAATCGTGGTTGTAGCTCGGTAATCCGACCGGCGGAAGCGGGAGCTCGTCATATTCACCGCGGGACAGATGGCAGCTCACGGTGATGTCGTGTTTGGTGGCGGCGGCCCAGATCGGGTCGTACTTCGGATCGCCCC
>JBIQHU010000006.1:0-100570 GCA_044508395.1 Mycobacterium sp.
AGAAGGCGGCCGCGCAGGATGTTTCGGTGATCGACGCCCCGGTCAGCGGCGGCGGCCCCGCCGTCGAAGAGGGCAAGCTGCTGGTCATGGTCGGCGGCGACGAGGCGGTCGCCGAACGGTGCCGCCCGGTCTTCGCGACCTACGCCGACCCGATCGTCCACCTGGGCCCGCTGGGCAGCGGACAGGTCACGAAGATCCTGAACAATCTGCTCTTCACCGCCAACCTGGGTAGCGCCCTGAGCACCCTCGATCTCGGTGAAGCCCTTGGCATCCCGCGGGTGCGGCTGGCCGAGGTGCTCAACAGCGGTTCGGCCACCAGCAAGGCCCTGGGCAGCATCGCCATGTTCGGCGGCACCGTCGAGGGTCTCGCACCGATCGCGGGTGCCCTGCTGCAGAAGGATGTTCGCCACGCCGCGACCATCGCCGCCAGTGCTTCGGCGCCCGAAGGTTCTGTGTTCACCGCTGCCGACACCGCGCTGGAATCCATGGAACACCCGCGATGACCCGAGTCGGATTCGTCGGCGCAGGCCGGATGGGCGGGCCGATGGTCTCCCGTCTCGTCCAAGCCGGCCACGAGGTCCGCGCGTTGGGCAGGACGGAGGAAAAGCGCCGCGCCGTCACTGCGCTCGGCGCACAGGCGGTCGCGGGACTGCACGACATCGCAAGGGACGCAGACGTCCTCGTCGTCTGCGTGTTCACCGACGAGCAAGTGGCGCAGGTGTGCTCTCCCGGCGTGCTTGCCGCGATGTCCCCCGGTTCCGTACTCGTCGTTCACACGACCGGGAGCCCACGCACCGTCCAGGCGATCGCCGCGCACTCCCCCAACATCGACGTCCTCGACGCGCCGGTCAGCGGTGGACCGCACAACATCGCTGCCGGTGCGCTCACGTTGTTCGTCGGTGGACCCGATGACGCCGTCGCGCGCGTGCGGCCAGTGCTTGCTGCCTACGGCGACCCGATCCTGCACGTCGGCCCCCTTGGCGCGGGTCAGGCCGTGAAGTTGACCAACAACGCGCTGTTCGCCGCGCAGATCGGACTGCTGCGGGAGGCCGTCACACTGGGTGATCGCCTCGGCGTGGGCGAGGCCAAGCTGCTCGAGGCGATCACCCACGGGAGCGGGGCGAGCATGGTTGCAGGCTTCGTCGCCGCGGGCGGTTCGGTCGACACGTTCGTCGAGCGGACAAGTGAGTTCATCGGTAAGGACGTGGAGGTCGTGCGCAAGATCGCCGCGGAACTGGGCGAGGCGCTCGGCCTGCTCGACGACGTCATCGACGCAGGAACTCAGTCATGAAACGGCGCCGATCCGTTTACCTAAGGCCTTGCCGTGAGGCATACTATACGTTACACAAATGCAGCCTCGCGTAAAGGAAGCCGACGCCAGCCCGCGGCGAAAGAGGAGATCATGACCAAGCCCAAATTGGTGTTCAACCCGGTTTCGCAGGAGTACTTCGACAATCCGTACGAGATCTACAAGCGGATGCGCGAGGAAGCGCCGATCTACTACGACGAGGAAAACGACTTCTACGCGCTGACCCGGCACGCCGACGTCGCCGCCGCGCTCAAGGACACCGACGCGTTCTCGTCATCACGCGGCTGCGATCTCGCCATGGTGCGCTCCGGCGAGCCCCCGCAGAAGTCGATCATCTTCATGGATCCGCCGGAGCACCGGCATATGCGCAGCCTGCTCAACAAGGCGTTCACCCCGCGGGCCATCCAGTCGCAGCGCGAGACCGTCATCAACGTCGTCGAGCACTACCTCTCGAAGGTCGATCCGGACAACTTCGACGTGGTGCAGGACTTCTCCGGTCCGTTCCCCGTCGAGGTGATCACCCGAATGGCGGGCGTACCGGAGGAGTTCCGGCAGCAAGTGCGGCACTGGATTGACATCAGCCTCCAACGCGAGCCTGGCCAGATCGAGCTGTCCGAAAAGAACATGCAGGCCAACATCGACTCGGGGATGTACTACTACGGCCTGGTCCAGGAGCGGCGGCAGAATCCGCAGGACGACATGATCAGCCGGTTGATCGCCGCCGAGATCCCCACCGAAAGCGGCGAGACACGCAAGCTCGACGACATCGAGATCACCGGCTTCTGTGCACTCCTCGGCGGCGCAGGTGCCGAAACGGTCACCAAGCTGATCGGCAGCGCGGTGGTCGAGTTCGCCAAACATCCGGACCAGTGGCAGATGCTGCTCGACGACCGCAGCAAGGTGCCCGACGCGGTCGAGGAACTGCTGCGCTACGTCGGTCCGGTGCAGTACAACGTGCGGTACACGCTGAAGGAGGCCGTGCTTCCCAGCGGAACGGTGCCTGCCAGCAAGCCGGTCTTCATCATGAAGGCCGCGGCGAACCGCGACCCGCGCGCATACGACCGTGCCGAAGAGTTCGACATCACCCGGGACCGGACCCAGTCGCCGCACATGGGCCTCGGCTACGGCATCCACAGTTGCCTCGGCGCGGCGCTGGCCCGCCTGGAAAGTGTTATCGCACTCGAGCATCTGCTGGACTTCATGCCGCGCTACGAGGTCGATTTCAGTGGACTGCACCGCGTCACGATGCAGAACGTGGCGGGCTACCACAACGTGCCGGTCCGCGTACTCAAGTGAGGGGGGTTGCGTGACACAGAAAATCGAGGTTGATTTCGGTCTGTGTGAGAGCAACGGGGTGTGCATGGGCATCATCCCGGAGGTCTTCGACCTGGATGACGAGGATTACCTGCACGTCCTGCAGGATGAGGTGACTCCCGAGAACGAGCAGCAGGTCAAAGAGGCCGTGCGGCAATGCCCTCGGCAGGCGATTTCCATCAAAGACGAATGACCGCATCCAAAGTCGTCTTCGATCCGTTCTCCGAAGAGTTCTTCAACGGACCGTGGGAGATCTACCGGCGCCTGCGCGACGAATCGCCGGTCTACTACAACGAGGAATACGACTTCTACGCATTGTCCCGGCACGAGGATGTCGCCGCGGCCTACAAGGACTTCGAAACCTATTCGTCGGCTTACGGTTTGGACCTTTCGACGGTGCGGTCCAACGAGCCGATGATGGCGAAGATGATCATCGTCATGGACCCGCCGGAGCATCGGCAGATGCGTAGCCTGGTCAACAAAGTCTTCACCCCGCGGGCCATCGAGGCGTTGCGCCCCATGGTCACCGAGACCATCGATCGCTACATCTCGAGCGTCAACTCGCAGCGTTTCGATGTCGTACAGGACTTCTCCGCGCTCTTTCCGGTTCAGGTCATCACGCAGATGCTCGGCGTCCCTGAGGAATACCGCCAGCAGGTTGGCGAGTGGGTGGACACCACTCTGCGTCGCGAACCGGGCCAGATCGACATGTCCGAGGAAGGCATGCAGGCGGTCGGCGAATTGATGGGGCTCTATTACAACGTCATTCAGCAGCGCCGAGCCGAACCTCGTGACGACATGTTCAGCAGGCTGATCGCTGCCGAGATCGAGCGGGAAGACGGCCAGAAGCAGTCACTCGACGACTTCGAAATCGCGGGATTCGCAACGCTGTTGGGCGGTGCGGGCGCGGAGACCGTCACCAAGCTGGTCGGCAACGCGGCGGTCACCTTCGCGCGCTTTCCGGACCAGTGGCAGAAGCTGCTCGACGACCGCAGCAAGATCCCGGCCGCGGTCGAGGAACTGCTGCGGTACGAGGCGCCCAACCAGTACAACGTGCGCCGCTCGATGCGGGAAATCGAACTGCACGGCGTGACGATCCCCGAGGGCAAACCCGTGTTCCTGCTCACCGGCTCGGCGAACCGGGACCCGGAGGCGTTCACCGACGCCGACACCTTCGACATCGACCGCGACCGCACCGAGGCGCAGAACCTCGGGTTCGGGTACGGCGTGCACAGTTGCCTGGGTGCTGCGCTGGCCCGGATGGAGAGCGCGATCGCGCTAGAGCGGCTGCTCGACTTCATGCCGCGCTACGAGGTGATCTTCGAGGAGTGCAAACGGGTGGCGGCACAGAACGTTGCGGGTTGGTCGGATGTTCCCGTCCGGGTGCTGGACTAGCGGCCGATGCGATTCATCTTCGTGCACGGAGGATTTCACGCCGCGTGGTGTTGGGAACGGACGATCGAGGAACTGGAAGCACTCGGGCACGTAGGCGTCGCCGTCGACCTGCCCGGCCACGGCTCGCGCATCGACGAGGAGTCGACACTGGCGAATCGGCGCGACGCCATCGTGGCGGAACTGACGTCGGGTGACGTGCTCGTCGGGCACTCCGGCGGCGGATTCGACGCCACTCTGGCCGCCGATGCCGCTCCGGATCGCGTCAGCCACATCGTCTACCTGGCCGCCGCCCTACCGCGCGAGGGCCGTACCTATCCCGAGGCCATGGCGATGCGTGACGCCGAGGACGGCGACTTCGAAGCCGACGTCGGAGAGATGTTGGGGTACTTGAAGTTCGACGATGACGGCGCGATGTGGTTCGCCGACTTCGAAGGGGCGTGGAAGTACTTCTACCACGACTGCGACGAAGCGACCGCCCGCTGGGCTTTCGAACGTCTAGGCCCCGAACGCTTCGGCGACACCACCGTGACCCCGGTGTCGGTGCCGAACTTCTGGGCGGCGGACCTCCCCCGCAGCTTCATCCGCTGCCTCCAGGATCAGTCGATGCCGCAATGGTTGGCCGACACCGTCACGCGCCGACTCGGCGTCGAGCAGTTGACGATCGACACGTCGCACTCGCCGTTTCTCAGCAGGCCGAAAGAGTTGGCGGAGTTACTCGTGCACGCCACCACGACAACGCCGACCGGCTCGTTGATCCCCGACTGACTTTCTCCCGCGAAATAGCATTCCAGGTCGCGATTCTGCGCAAGGCACGACCCGGAATGCTATTTCGCGGGAAACCTAGCCCAGGCCGTGCAGGATGACGCCGTTGCAGTCGGCGGCGGCCTGACGCAGCTTGAGTGCCTCCTGATAGGCGTCGGAGTAGTACCACTCGCGCGCCGCGTCTTCCGACTCGAACTCCAGAAGGACGGTCTGGGTGCCGTGCCACTGCCCTTCGATCACCTCGGCCTTCGTGTCGAACGACAGCAGCGTGGCGCTGCCCATTGTCTGGCTCGCCAGCTTGCCGTATTCCGCCATCCCGGCCGGATCTTTGACGTCCTCGGTGATGAGGATGTACGCCTTGGGCATTCGCTCTCCTTGGCTATCCGTCGATTTCAGAGATGGCTTGTTCCGGACAGTTGGCGATGGCGTCCTTGGCCGCGCTTTCCAAACCTGCGGGCACCTCGGACGGGTCAGCGACCGCCCACCCGTCGTCGGTCATTTGGAAGACCTCCGGGCACAGCGTCAAACACATGCCGTGGCCGGCGCAGCGGTCCTCATCGACGGTGACCCTCATTACTTGTCCTCGGCAAGGTCGAATTCCAAATGCAGTTCCGTCAGCCCGCGCAGGATATAGGTCGGGATGTATTGGTAACTGCGATTGCCCGTTGGGCCGTGGTGCGCCTCGCTGATGCGGATGTCGGTCGTGCGATCGAGGAGACGCTCGAGTCCGACCCTCGTCTCCGCGCGGGCCAGCGGAGCGCCGGGGCAGCTGTGGATTCCCCTGCCGAAGGCCAGATGCTGGCGTGCGTTCTTGCGCTCGGGGTCGAACGTGTCGGGGTTCGCGAACCGGCGCGGGTCGCGGTTGGCGGCGCCGTTGATCACCATCAACGTGCATCCCGCGCCGATCTCCTGATCGCCGACGGTCGTCGGTACCCGCGACAACCGGAAGTCGCCCTTGACCGGACTCTCGATGCGCAGGCACTCCTCGATGAAGTTCGGCAGCAGGCTGCGGTCGTCGCGCAGCCTGCGCTGAATATCGGGGCGGTCGCCCATCACCTTCAGCGCGGTGGACAGCAGGCGCACAGTGGTCTCCTGCCCCGCAGAGAAGACGTTGGTGGCCACCCGGACGACATCACCGACCTCCGGCATCGTGCCGTCAGGGAAGGTGGCCGTCGCGAGCCCCGTCAGCACGTCGTCGCGTGGCTCCGCCCGCCGGTCCTCGACGTACGTCGCGAAGACCTCGTACAGATACTCCAGCGGCGTCTTGGTCAGCGCCTTGTCGGCATTGCCCAGACCCCCACCGTGCGTACCGCGCGCGAGCCGCTCGAGCAGCTCGGGGCGGTCCTCGTCCGGCACACCGAGCAGATCGGCGATGACGCGCAGCGTGAAGGGACCGGCGAAGCCCTTGATGAACTCGCCCTCGCCGGGGGCCAGGAAGTCGTCGAGGATGTCGTCGGCGAGCTGCCACATCGCGTCCTCGTTCTCCTTGAGGCGCTTGGGCGTGATCAACCGCATCAACAACGCACGGTGATTCGTATGCGTCGGCGGGTCCAGTGTCGGCAACTGATCGCTGAACGGAATCTCGTCGCGGTGCGCCTCGATCAGCTCGGTGACGTCGTCGCCTTCAAGCGGCACGGGGAACCCGGGGAACGGGCCGGTCACCGAGATGCAGGACGAGAAGGTCTCGGAGTCGTTGTAGACCTCGACGGCCTCCTGCCAGCCGGTCACCATCGTCACGCCGTAGTGATCCTCGCGTGTGACCGGGCACTTGTTGCGAAGCGCCTCGTAGAAGGGGAACGGGTCATCCGTCAGACGACTGTCCCGGAAGAAATCGACCGAGGTGAGGTCCTCCGTCATGCGTCACTCCGTTATCTCTATCGAGCACGAGAACGTGATTCTCATATGCGGGTATTAGATTTCCATAGTGGCACGTCGGCGTCAACGAAAGCGCTGTGCACTCGCTCAGTGCTACTGGATGGGCTCGTCGCCCAGCACCGTGGTTCGCAGCATTTCCCGAGGTGAATCGGGGTCGTATGGCGCGGCGCGGTGCAGAACCCCGCGGTTGTCCCAGATCACGGTGTCCCCGACGGACCAGCTGTGGCGGTAGACCTTCTCGTCCGTCGTGGCCCGGTCGAGCAACTCGGCGAGCAGTGCCCTGCCTTCCTCGAGATCCACGCCGACGATGTAGTCGGCGGACGCGCCGAGCACCAGCGAGCGGCGGCCGTCGCGGTGCGTCCACACGAGTGGATGCTCGTGCGTGGGCCTGGCTCGCCAGCGCGCCAACAGCTCGGGTGAGGGATCGGGCGTGATGCGACGCTGCGACGCCTCGAGTGAGTGCACAACACGCAACGACGGCAGGTGCTCCTTTTCGTCGTCGCTCAGCGCGTCGTACGCACCGTAGCTGCTCGCGAACTCGGTCTCCCCTCCGCGCTCGGCCACCTGCCGGGCCGACAGCACCGTGGCCTTCTGCGGATACTCGTCGTTGGTCGGCGTGCAACCGTCGATATGCCAGTCGAACGTCGCGCGAAGATACACCGCCGACGAGTTCTTGGACTTGTCGAGCGTGACCGGATAGATGCCCGCGACGGGGTGGTGCCCATCCGACGAGTGGTCGACCTCGCCGAGTCGACGGCAGAACTCAACCTGCGCCTGTGGATCGAGATGCAGTCCCGGAAACACCAGCACGCCATTGTCTTCGAGCGCTTCGAGCACAGCCGCGGCCATCGCCTCGTCGGTCACCAGGCGGTCGGAATCCAGTCCGACGACCTCGGCACCGACCGATGAAGTGAGCTTGTTGATGGTCAGCACAGTCATATTCGAGTCGTCCTGTCTGTCACGGCACCGGCGCGCTGACGCGGTGCAGTTCCGCGTCCGCAGAGTCGGTCGGTTTCTGCGTGCCGAAGACCTCGACCGCCATCGAGACCATGATCATCGAGTAAATGAGATGCAGCAGGTTCAGGACGTCCTCGGGCAGGTCATCGAGAGGGAACTTGTCGCAATAGTCGATCGCCTCCTCGAACCGTGGCGTGAACGCATCGTAGAACTCCCGGATCTCGGGCATGGGGGTCGACAATCGGGTGTTCCAGCGTTCGGCTTCCGTTGCCAGACACCACTTCTCGGCGTAGGGTTCGAATTCGGCGAACGCGCTCGGCAGGCGGGACACGGTCACACCCCCACCGGGCGACGCTCGTTCTGATATTCCTCGACCCACTCGACTACCACCTTGTGCAGATGACGAACCAGGATCTCCTGGTCGTTGAGCGGGAAGTCGTCGACGATTGGTTCGTTCAGGCCGTATTCCAACGCAGCCTGGGTGCCGCCGAGCATGCCGGCGTCCTGCAATGCGAACTCCTTGAGCACCACCGACGCAACTTCATGTTCGATGCGTTCGCGCACCGTGCGTGCGGGATGAAAGGCGTTGTACGCCTCGAACCTATGGGTGTTGTGCGACGTCGGCCAGTACCGGTACAGCAGGTACCAACCGTGGTAGATGAGGATCTCCAGGTTCGGGAAGATCTGGAAGTTCGTGATGCCCCACGGTTCGATGCAACCCGGGTTCAACCCTGCGGAGAAATGGGTCTCCGGCGTCCGCCAGGGACCGACCAGTCCGCTCCGGGTAGCCCGTTCGACCGGATACATGTATTCCGGGTCAAGCAGCCACCGCCGGGTACCCGCCGTCGAGACCAGCCGGTGCGGCCCGTCGATCTGGAAGTGTCCGCACTCGAACGTGGCATTGGGCTGGCGCACGGCAGACGGAACCTGCTGTGAATGCAGCGATGGGACGTGGTAGTACTCCTGGAAGGCGTCGGCGAAGATCTTCCAGTTGCTGTTGTTGTGCGCGACGAAGTCATACCGCTCGGTCATCTTGTCGAACGGATAGTCGTCCAGCGCCGTGATCATCGGCCCGAGGAACTCTCGCAGGCTCCACCGAGGCTGGGAGTCGAGGTTGATGAAGATGAACCCGTTCCAGACATCGCAGTGCACGGGACTGAGTCCGAATTGCTCGGTGTCGAGGCCGAAGAACTCGTCGGGCTGCTGGACGAACGTCAACCCACCATCGAGGCCGTAACGCCATCCGTGGTATTTGCAGGTGAACTGGCGGCAGGTGCCCTTGACCTCCTCGTTGGGAAAGTCGTTCCACACCAGCTTGTTTCCACGGTGTCGGCAGATGTTGTAGAAGGCCCGGATCTCGTTGTCCTTGCCCTTGACCACAATGACCGACGTGCGTGCGACCTCGATCTCCTTGGTGAAGAAGCTCCCGGCACGTGGCAGCTCCTCGACCCGGCCGACGTTGAGCCAGGCCCGTTTGAAGACCGCCTCGCATTCGAGTTCGTAGAACTCGGGTGACGTCGAATCGCGGAACGATACCGGTCCGGTGCCGAGCTGCGGGTAGTGCTCGGTCCAGCTGCCCTCGACCGGTTTGGGCCACTTACCCATATGAACCTCCCTGTCGTCGTTCAAGATTCAGACGAGCCACCGTCACATCACCGATCCGCCGTTGACACCCAGGACTTGGCCGGTGATGAAGCCCGCTTGCTCCGTGCAGAGGAACCCGACCGCGGCGGCGACGTCCTCGGCGGTGCCGAGGTGTCCCAGCGGAACGCTCTTCGCCATCTGCTCATTGGACGGAAGATGCCCAGCGGCCTGTCCCGCGTGCTGCATCGGCGTCTCGATAGCCGACGGCGGAATGTTGTTGACCGTGATACCCGCGGGTCCGTATTCGCGGGCAAGCGATTTGGTCAGCGACAGCAGCGCGCCCTTGGAGGCGGCGTAGTGCGCCATTCCCGGCGAACCGCGCTGTGCGCTCGAGGACGAGATCATCACGATACGGCCCCAGCCCGCCTCCAGCATGTCGGGCACCGCCACCTGCGCGCAGTGAAATGTGCCGGTCAGGTTGACATCGACCAGCCGGGTCCACTTCTCGGGTGTGATGTCGGTGAAGGCGCAGAAGTCGACCACGCCTGCGCTGGTGACCAGGATGTGCACGGGCCCGAGTTCGGCGCGCACCCTGGCGAAGGCCTCCTCGACCGCCGCTCGGTCGCTGACGTCAACTGCCGCACCCAGCGTTTCCACGCCTTTCTCTCTCAGCTCTTCTGAGACCCGTTGAGCCGCCTGGCCGTTGATGTCCATGACTGCGATCTTGTGGCCGCGGGCGCCCAACTCGTGGCAGATCGCCTCCCCCATGCCCGACGCACCGCCGGTCACCACCGCCACTCGGTTCATCGCACGATCCTCCGCCACTACTCGTACACCACCCGAACGGTTCTGCTGGTCGGCAGCGACTGACAGGTCAGCACCCAGCCTTCCGCGACCTCATCGTCTTCGAGCGCGTCGTTGTTCACCATGCGCGCGCTGCCCTCGACGATCCGGGCCATACATGATCCGCAGGAGCCGATTTCGCACGAGTACGGCGGCTGCAGTGCCGCCGCTCGGGCAGTTTGGAGCAGCGTGTCGCCGTCGCGGTACCGCACCGTGGTGGTGCGACCGGCGAGCTCGACCATCACTTCCTCGGTCACTTCCGCGACACACGTCACTTCGTCTGCTGACATCTCGCGTCAATCCCCGATGTGGTCGTTGAAGAGTGTGTGTCCGGTCCCCTTCTCCACCACCCGCGCCAGCAGGTCTCGCAGTGTTTCCTGCTCTTCGGGGGACAGCACACCGAAGACGGCCTCGTGGGCGGCAATCGCGTCACCGACGACCGCGTTCGCCACCTCCCGGCCATCAGCGGTCAGCTGGGCCTGCAGGATTCGCGCGTGTTTTGGATCCGGCTTCCGCTCGATCAGCCCCCGCTGTTCCAGCGACTTCAGCGCGAGCTGCACTCCCTGCGGCGTGATCAGGAGCCGGCGCGCCAGTTCGGCACCCGACAGCCCCGGTTCGTTGGCGAGCTGACGCAGGATGCCGATCTGCGCGGTGCTGACACCGTGCTGACTGACCGCGTCGTTCACCGCCGTCAACGAGAAGTACCAGGCCTGCTTGAGGTGCCACAGCAGGTTGTCGACGAGTTCCATGCTCGTTTCCCGCTCCATGGCTAGTCCCCGTCCTGCCTGTAGATGCGACCGTCTTTCATCACGAAGCGCACATCGAGCGTGGTCGCGATGTCGCGCGACGGGTCGCCCGGTACGGCGATGATGTCGGCGAGGTAACCCGGTGCGAGACGGCCGAGTTCGGCATCGGCCTCGATCAGTTCGGCGCTGGTGACGGTCGCTGCGCGGAGCGCCTGCATCGGCGTCATACCGCGGTCGACGAGCGCACACAGTTCCTTGGCGTTCTGTCCGTGCGGGATAGCCGGAGCGTCGGTCCCGCAGGCGATCCGCACCCCGGCGGCGATCGCCTTGGGCAGCATGGCCTGTGCCTGCGGGAAGACCACTTCGGCCTTCTTCCGAAGCTCGGGTGCGATGCGATCGACGGCCATCGCCTCTGTCAGATAGGTGGTCGACACCAGGAACGTGCCGGTATCGGCCATCAATTCGATCGTGTCGTCGGTGGCGAGGAAACCGTGTTCGATGCAGTCGATGCCGGCACGGATACAGGCCCGAATCGCGCTGTCCCCCACCGCATGCGCGGCCACCCGGATCCCGGCGCGGTGCGCCTCGTCGGCGATCGCGGCGAACTCGTCGTCGGAGTACTGCTGGGCGCCGGGTGCGGTGCTGTGTGACATCACGCCGCCGGACGCCGACACCTTGATCAACTTCGCGCCGTGCCGGACCTGGTAGCGCACGCACGCGCGCACGTCGTCCACCCCGTTGGCGATGCCTTCGGCGACGGACAACGGCATGATGCCCGGCGCCAGGCGCTGAAACACCGTGGGGTCGAGGTGTCCCCCGTACGGGGTGACGGCATGCCCTGCCGGATAGATGCGAGGGCCGACGTGCCAACCCTGGTCGATCGCGCGTTGCAGCGCGACGTCGAGCAAGTAGCCGCCCGTCTTCACCATGAGCCCGAGATTGCGAACGGTCGTGAAGCCGGCTTCCAGAGTGGTGCGCGCATTCACCGCGCCGCGCAGTGTGCGGTAAACGGGGTCGTCCTGCACGCCGTGCATCGGATTCGGCAGCCCTTCGGGACCGCCCGGCCCGCCGATCAGCAGGTTGAGTTCCATGTCCATCAACCCCGGCAGCAACGTCACGTCACCGAGATCGACGACTGTGGCGTCGGCGGGCAGCTCAGTCGGATTTACCGCAGCAATCCGGTTGCCGTCCACCACGACCGTTGCGGGACCGCGCACCTCGCCGGCGTCGACATCGGCCATGCGCTCGGCGCGCAGGACGGTTACACGGTTCACGGCACCGGTTCGGACAGACAGTCCAACGTCGCGGCGCCGGAATCTGGCACCCGCGGCTGCTTCCAGCATTCGACCGGAAAGGACACCATGATCATCGAATACAGCAGGTGCATCAGGTTCAGGACGTCCTCGGGCATGTCGTCGAGGGAGAACTTGTCGCAGAACGAGATCGCCTCCTCCGCACGCGGAGTGATGGCGTCGTAGAACGCCTGCATCTCGACCATCGAACTGGCCAGCCGCTTGGCGTAGCGTTCGGGTTCAGTCGGCAGACACCACTCCGAGAACCGTTCCAGGTCAGCGAATTCGGCCGGCAACTTGGCAGTCATGGTTCACACCCCCGCCGTCTTGCGCTGGTACTCGTCCACCCAGGCGGCGGTCTCCTTGTGCAGATGGCGGATGAGCACTTCCTGGTCACACAGCAGGAACTCGTTGACGGCCCTCGCTTCGATCATCGTCTGGGTGGCCTCCAGCGTGTTGGCGTCCTGCAGTCCGTACTCCTTGAAGGAGACGGCCGCCAACTCCTGGGCAATGCGCTCGCGCGGGGTACGCGGCCGCGGGAAGTACAGCGTGCCCTCGAAGTTGTGCGTGCGGTACGACGTCGGCCAATAGTGGTAGGTGAGATACCACCCCTGGCCCCAGATCAGGATGACGAAGTTAGGGAACAGCTGGAACGAATCCAGGCCCCAGGGTTCGCATTTAGCGGGATTGAGGCCTTCGGGCATCGGTCCGAGATCCGGTTTGTCCCACGGCCCGAACAGGCCGCTCTGGCAGATGTCCTCGATCGGCTTGCGCATCTCGGGATCCATCTCCCACGCCCGGATACCCGACGTGCTCACCAACCGGTGGGGACCGTCGATCCGGTAGTGCGGCGCCTCGAAGCCCGCCTCTGCGGCGGCTTTCGAATACGTCGACGGCGACTGGTTCGCATGCAGGATCGGTGCGTGATAGAACTCCTGGAACGCGTCCATATAGAGCTTCCAGTTCGCCTTCACCTCTGAGCGGTAGTAGAAGCGCGAGGTCATCTCGCCGAACGGATAGCCCTCGAGAGAGGTGATCATCGGGCCGAGGAAGTCGCGCAGGCTCTGCTCGGGTTCGGGAGCGAAGTTGACGAAGATGAACCCCTCCCACACGTCACAGTGCACCGGCACCAGCCCGTAACGGCTCTTGTCGAGGTCGAAGAACTCCCCCTCCTGCTGCACGAACGTCAGGTTTCCGTCGAGGTCGTAGCGCCAGGCGTGGTACTTGCAGGTGAACTGCCTGCACACACCGCTGGTCTCCGCCAGCGGCATGTCGTTCCACACCAGCTTGTTGCCGCGGTGACGGCAGATGTTGTGGTACGCCTTGACCTCTCCGGAGGTGGTTCGCACCACGATGATCGAGGTGTTGACGACCTTCAGTTCCTTGGTGAAGTAGCCGCCTTTGCGCGGAAGTTGTTCGACGCGACCAACATTGAGCCAGGCCCGCTTGAACACAGCCTTGCGTTCGGCCTCGTAGAACTCCGGACTGATCGAGTCCTCATAGGACACCGGGTCGGTGCCCAGCTCCGGATAGTGCTCCGTCCAGCTGCCTTCGGGTGGTTTCGGGAATCGAGCCATCGCATGTTCCTGTCGACATCGCTGTAGGGGCTGTAGGCGTGACGCTATCTGCTCGATGGAGCAATCACAAGTAGTTGATATTCATCGGCGGGCCCGGGGTTGGGATGCCGACGATCGCGCCCGAGCGGGGCGACTAGCGCGCGGGCAACCCCAGCACGCGCTGCGCGATGATGTTGCGCTGGATCTCAGACGTGCCGCCCGAGATCGTGCCGGCATAGCTACTGATGTAGCGGGTGAACCAGCTGGCGGTGAAAAGGTCTGGGCTGTAAGGGTTGTAGGGGCCCGTCAACGCCGAACTGAGCAGACCGTCCGCACCGGCGGCCTCCAGCGCGTGGCGCAGCGCATTCTGCTCGGCCTCCGACCCGAGCAGCTTCAGCACCGAGATTCCCGGGATGTCGCGCTCGCCGCGTGCCGCCTGTCCAAGCGCCACCGAGCCCAGCAGACGCAGCGCTTGATAGTCCATCGCCATGGTGGCGTACCGGTCGCGATTGACCTCGCCGACGGGACGATAGTCCTCCAGCAATTGTTCGAGCCGGTTGGCGAATGCCATCCACATCATGGTGCGCTCGTGTCCCAGCGACCCGTTGGCCACTTTCCACCCACCGCCCAGCGGACCGACGAGGTTCTCGGCCGGCACCCGGACGTCGGTGAAGAACACTTCGTTGAAGTCGACGTTGTCACGTTCGTACACCGACGCGAACGGGCGACGCTCCACCCCCGGCGTGTCCGTCGGGATGATGAGTGCGCTGATGCCCTTGTGTTTCGGCGCATCCGGGTCGGTACGCACGAAGGTCAGGATGATGTCGGCATCGTGGGCGCCCGACGTCCACACCTTCTGCCCGTTCACCACGAAGTGGTCGTCCACCAGCTCGGCACGGGTACGCAACCCCGCGAGATCAGATCCCGCGCCGGGCTCGCTCATCCCGAGCGAGGCCGTCATCTCGGCGCGCAGGATGGGCACGGCCCACCGTCGCTTCTGCTCCTCGGTGCCGAACGACAACAGCGACGCGGCGATGATGCCGACCCCCTGCGGGTTGAACGCGTGATAGATCCGCCGCCGCGAGAGCTCCTCGCGATGGACGAACTGCTCGAGAATGCCGGCGTTTCGGCCGCCGAATTCGGGCGGGTTGCCCGGCAACAGCCAACCGTGGTCGAACTGCACCCGCTGCCACCGCCGCGACCACTCCGGCACATGCGCGGTCGACCTCGACGGCTCGGCTGCCTCGGCCTCGCTGGGCAGATGCTCGTCGAGAAACCGGACGAACTCCGCGCGAAACGCCTCGACCTCGGCATCGAAGGTGAGCTGCACGGCCCCAGAATATCAAGTACTTAACATTTGGGTCGCGGTGCGCTATGACTGAAGGGATGCTCGACTCGGAAAAGATCCTGATCACCGGCGCGACCGGCAAGATCGCTTTCCCGATCGCGCGGGCCTTGGCCCGACGCAACGAAGTGTGGGGCGCGGCCCGACTCAGGAGCACAGCCGATCGCGACAAGCTCACGGCCGCGGGCATCGTTCCGGTCGCGCTCGACATGAGCGTCTCAGACTTCTCAGTTCTTCCCGACGATTTCACCTACGTCTTCCATGCGGCCGTCGACCCCGGCTCCGGCGAATGGCAACAGTGCGTCGACACCAACGCGCAGAAGTCCGGCGATCTGCTGTACCACTGCCGCGCCGCCAAAGGCTTCGTCTTATGCTCCACCGGCTCGGTATACGCGTATCAGGGTCGGCGGCCGCTGCGGGAATCTGATCCGCCCGGCGTTCCAGTTCGCCCGAACTACAGCTTTTCCAAGATCGCCGCCGAAGCCGTATGCACCTGGATCGCAAGGCAATACGACATACCGCTGACGGTCATCCGCATCTGTTCCACCTACGGGCCGGAGGGCGGAGCACCCGCCGACCGGCTCGACATGATGCTGGCGCACCAGCCCATTCGGCTGCATCCAGACAAGCCGAACAACTACAACCCGATCTACGAGGACGACTACGTCGAGCTCGGTATCCGCGCGTTGGAGGTGGCGGCGACGCCGCCATTCGTCGTGAACTGGGCCGGCAGCGAGACGGTCAGCGTCGAGGACTACTGCGCCTACATGGGTGAGCTCGTCGGCGTCGAACCGATATTCACCTACACCAGTGACGCACATACTCCGCTCTGGCCCGACGTCACGTACATGCACGAAATCCTCGGCCCGACAAAGGTGCATTGGCGCGACGGGTTCCGACGCATGATCGCCGCGCGACACCCCGAGATCGTCCTGCCCGAAACCTCGACGCCCTGAAAGACATCCGATGCAGTTACCAGGAACCCCCTCTGATGAGATCGATGACGTCCTTGCCACCGGTCGCGGCGACATCACCACTCTGTTCGTCTCCATGGCCACCCGGCATCCCGACGGCGCCGACACCGAATACCTGCGCTGGCACACGCTCGATCACCGCCCCGAACAGCACCGGCTCTCGGCTGTGCGCGCCTCACTGCGGCTGGTGTCGACACCCGCGTGCCGGGCCGCCCGCGCCGCAAGTCACGGCAGCCACGACGCCATCGACCATGTGATGACGTACTTCTTCACCGACATCGCGGGCATGGACGGCTTCCTCGCACTGGCGAAGGCGCTCATCGGCGGCAAGCGGAAACTTCCTCTGCTGCCGCCGGTCGAACGCGGCATCTACGAGGTGAAGGACAAGTCGGCGGCGCCGCGCGTCAAGGTCGGCTCCGACGTGCTGCCGTGGTGGCCGGTGAGAGGCGTCTACCTGCTGCTGGAACGCGGTGATGCGCCGACCGATCCGATGCTTTCCGTCGACGGGGTGGCCGGTGTCTGGTCGGCGACCTCCCTCGACGTCGACGCGCGGCTGGCGAGCGCACCGGGCGGTCAGTCCATCACATACTGCTTCCTCGACGACGACCCGGTGGTCACGGCCAAGCGACTGCATCCGGTGCTGACCACACGATGGGAGCAGGCCGGCGTCGAACCGATGCTTGCCGCGCCCTTCTATCCCGTCGTCCCGCACGAGTGGGACCGCTATGTGCCGTAGGAGGATTTGATGCGGATCGGCTTGATGGTCGGCTCCGATAAGGAGCGCTCGCGTGCCGATCGGTTGACCGGTCTCCTGGATGACGGAAAAGCCGCCGAGAGAGACGGTTTCGCGTCGTTCTGGATGCCCCAGGTCCCCGGCTATCTCGACGCGATGACAGCCGTCGCGCTGCTCGGGCAGGTCACCGACGGCATCGAGATCGGCACCGCCGTGGTGCCGATCCAGACCCGCCATCCGCTGATCATGGCGCAGCAGGCGTTAACGACGCAGATCGCGTGCGCCGGACGCTTCACGCTCGGTATCGGGCCGTCGCACCACTGGATCATCACCGATCAACTCGGACTGCCCTACGACAAGCCGGCGCTGCTGGTGCGCGACTACCTCGACGTGCTCGATGCCGCCGTCGCCGGTCCCGGCCCGATCGCGGTGGATAACAACAGCTTTCATGTGCACAGCCCGGTGGACGTCACCGAGGACTTCGGCGTGCAGGTGCTCGTCGCCGCACTCGGTCCCGCGATGCTGAGGCTCGCAGGTGAATGCGCGGGCGGAACGATTCTCTGGATGGCCGACGAACGGGCGATCGGCGACTACGTCGTCCCCCGCATCGTCGCCGCGGCGGAGGCGGCGGGCCGTATCGGCACCCGCGTCGTCGCAGGCGTTCCCGTCGCCCTGTGCTCGAACAGCGAGGTGGACGACGCCCGGTCCTATGCCAGCGAGGTGCTCGGCCACGCCGACTTCTCCCCCAACTATGTTCGGCTACTCGAGCACGGGGACGCCGAAGACGTCGGAGACACGATGGCGGCGGGCGACGAAGCGAGCATCCTGGCCCGGTTGCGTCGTTATCGCGACGCCGGTGTCACCGACCTCGCCGTGCGGGTGGTGCCCCTGGGCGACGACGCCAAGAGCCGAAGCGAATCACGTGCCAGGACACAGGAGTTCCTGTCCTCCACCATCGAGTCACTGAGCTCGTGACGCCGGAGCGACGATGCCGGTGTCGAGGTGCTATGTCTATGCGCCCAGCATGACGAGGCCGCCGTCGATGGCGACGAGTTGCCCCGTCATGAAATGTGAAGCGTCACTGCAGAAGAAGACCAGCGGACCTAGATCCTCGACGGGATCGCCCAGCGCACCGCCCAACGGAATGGTCTTCTTGATCTCGGCGTCGATGATCTCAGCGGCCGCAGGGCCCAGGAACTCGCGCAACCTGTCGGCGCCCGGCGTCTGCACGGCGGGCGCCAGCGCGATCGCCGACACCTTCTCGGCGGCCCACGCCTTGGCGATCGAGCGGGTCCACGCAGACACGGCACCCTTGGTCGCGGCGTAGACGGCCGAGATCGGGCTACCCATCACCGCCTCCCCCGACCCGAAGTTGATGATCCGCCCGCCCCCGCTCTTGCGCATCACCGCGTAGGCGGCCTGGTTGGTGAAGATGGTGGCCTTCAGGTTGGTCGCGACGAGGAAGTCGATGTCCTCGCCGGTGATCTGACCGGGGATGCCCGCCTGCCACATGCCGGCGGCGTGCAGCAGCACATCGAGGCCACCCAGCTGCTCGGCGGCCGTGGCCACCATGTCGTCGACCGCGGCGGCGTCGCGCACGTCGCACTGCAGCCACGACACGCCGTCGACGTCGGGCGGGGGCGTCGTGTGATAGGTCGCGACGACGCCGGCGCCCGCCCCGGTCAGCACCTCGACGGCTGCCGCGCCGATACCCGTCGCCCCGCCGGTCACCAGTATTCGTCTGCCATCCAGGGAACCTGCCATCACTAGATAGTTAGACAAACGTCAACTATATGCAAGCCCCAATACAGCTGTTACAGTGCGGCTGTGCCCAGGTCTGCGACGACGAATGGCGTTGACGGTAGTCAGCGCCGTGCCTCGTTTCAGCGGGCCCGCTCGCACGAGACCAAGCGCGGACTGGTGCAGGCGGCCATGGCGCTGTGGCGCACCAACGGCTACTCCCAGACCACTGTCGCCGACATCTGCCGGGCCGCGGGCGTCTCCCGCGCACTGTTCTACTTCTATTTCCCGGCCAAACAGGATGTGTTGTTCGAAGTGGGCCTGTTGTCGACGCGGGCGGCACAGAAGACCGTGCGCGCGATGCTCGACACCGACTATGAAATCGAGAACGTGATCGCGGAGGCGTTGCGCAGCCTCGAACACTCGATGGCCCGCAACCCGCGCGATCTCATCGTCGAGACGATCCTCGAGGGGTACCGGCACGAGCACCGCATCTTGTCCGGACGCGAGCACAGCGACATCGACGCCGACATGTTCGGCGATCTGTTCGCCAAGGCTCAGAATGACGGCAAGCTCGCGGCAGGCGTCGACGTGAAGCACCTGTCGCATCTCGCCGGGATGCACGTCAGCGAGGGCGTGCGGCACTGGGCGTCAGGCGGTTTCGGCGACCGATCATTCGCCGAGGTGGTCACTGACGACATCGCAGCCCTGATCGCAGGGTTCAATCTGAAGGCGGGGCAATGAAAGCGACGATGGTGACCGCGCCCGGTGAAACGCACGTGCTCGACGTGCCGACACCTACGATCGGGCCGAACGATGTCCTGGTCAAGATGCGAGCGTGCGGAATCTGCGGATCCGATGTGCTGTACATCGCCATGGGCGGGATACCGCCCCGACAGGGGCAGCAACCGCTGGGACACGAACCGGCAGGCGAGATCGTCGAGATCGGCAGTGCCGTCACCGGAATCGCCGTCGGCGACCACGTCGTCATCAACCCACTGGCCGCGCCTTCCGGATTCATCGGCAACGGTGGCCCTGGCGGTGCGCTCGCCGAGTACCTCCTCATCGAAGAGGCCGTACGCGGCAAGAGCCTGGAAGTGGTACCAGATGACATCCCGTTCGAGGTGGCAGCGCTCAACGAGCCGATGGCAGTGGCCCGGCACGCGGTCAACCAGTGCCGGCCGGCGCCAGGCGACAAAGTCGTGGTGTTCGGCGCCGGCCCGATCGGGTTGGGCGCGACGATGGTCTTCAGATCCCTTGGCGTGGCCCACATCGTCGTCGTCGACCTGATTCCGAGCCGGCTGGACAAGGCGCTGAAAGTGGGCGCCGATGCGGTGATCAATACCCAGAACGAAGACCTCGCGGCACGCCTCATCGATCTGCACGGTCCTGGCGAGTCAATGTTCCCCGGCAAGGCGGACACCGATATCTATCTCGACGCCGCCGGTGTGCCTGTGGTGATCTCGGCGGCGATCGGTGCAGCGAAGGCAGGTGCTCGCCTCGGCATCGTCGCGGTCCACAAGGAACCGGTGTCCGTGGACTTCCTTAGCATCATGAGCAACGAGATCACGATCATCGGATCGATGGGCTACCCCGACGAGATCTTCGAGGTCACTGCGGACCTCGTCGCCAACTGGGAGAAGTACGCCGAGATCATCAGCCACACAATCCCATTCGACGACGTCGATGAGGCGTTGCGAATGGCCACCACCCCGGGCGCCGCCGACAAGGTCGTCGTCACGTTCACCTGAATTGAAGGGAGACCACGATGGCGTGGGATTTCGAGACCGACCCCGAATATCAGAAGGTGCTGGACTGGGCCGACGAGTTCGTCCGCGAGGAGGTCGAACCGCTGGACCTGGCGTTTCCGCACCAGCAGTTCGTGCCACTGGAGGGCAAACGACGCGACGCGATCGACCCACTCAAGGACGAGGTGCGCAAGCGCGGGTTGTGGGCGACGCATCTCGGACCCGAACTCGGCGGGCAAGGCTACGGGCAGCTGAAACTCGCGTTGCTCAACGAGATCCTCGGCCGTTCACAGTGGGCGCCGATCGTGTTCGGCTGCCAGGCCCCCGACACCGGCAACGCCGAGATCATCGCGCACTACGGCACCGAGGAACAGAAGCAGAAGTACCTGCATCCGCTGCTCAACGGTGAGTTGTTCTCCTGCTACTCGATGACCGAACCGCATGCGGGCGCAGATCCCACCCTCTTCAAGACCAGGGCAGTCCGCGACGGTGACGACTGGGTGATCAACGGCTGGAAGTTCTTTTCTTCCAATGCCCGAACGGCGTCGTTCCTCATCGTGATGGCGGTGACGAATCCGGACGTGAGCGCGTATCAGGGCATGTCGATGTTCCTCGTCCCCACCGACACACCAGGCGTGAACATCGTGCGCGATGTCGGCCTCTACGGCGAGCCCGAGGGCCAGGGCGGACACGCGCTGATCCACTACGACAATGTGCGCGTGCCGGCAGAGGCGCTGCTCGGCGGCGAGGGCCAGGCATTCGTCATCGCCCAGACCCGACTCGGCGGTGGCCGCATTCACCACGCGATGCGCACCATCGGACTGTCCCAGCGTGCGCTCGACATGATGTGCGAGCGCGCGCTGAGCCGACAGACCCAGGGCAGCCGCCTTTCCGACAAGCAGTTCGTGCAGGGCTACATCGCCGACTCGTATGCGCAGCTGCTGCAGTTCCGACTGATGGTCCTTTACACCGCGTGGGAGATCGACAAGTACAACGACTACAAGAAGGTGCGCAAGGACATCTCCGCGGTGAAGGTCGCCATGCCGACGGTGCTGCACGACATCGCCTGGCGGGCAATGCAAGTGCATGGGGCGCTCGGTGTCACCAACGAGATGCCGTTCATGGGGATGGTGACGGGTGCCGCGGTGATGGGTTTGGCCGACGGTCCGACCGAGGTCCACAAGACGACCGTCGCCAAGCAGGTGCTGCGGGACTACCAGGCCACCGAAGACACCTGGCCGACCGAATGGACGCCGCGTAAGCGGGAGGAGGCCCGGGCGAAGTACGCGGACTTCCTCGAGCACGAGGTCGGCAACCTGTGAGCGAGAACGACATCGACGTCGCACGGCTGTCGGCATGGATGGACGAAGCGGCACTGCCCGGCAAGGGCGAGCCGCTGGAAACCCGGTTCCTGTCCGGCGGCACCCAGAACGTCATCTACGAACTGCGCCGCGGTGAGCACAATTGCGTGCTACGGATGCCGCCGCCAGGTGCGCCGCCGGACCGCGACAAAGGCATCCTGCGCGAGTGGCGGATCATCGAGGCCCTCGACGGCACCGATGTGCCGCACACCGCGGCCGTCGGCGTCTGCGCGGATCCCGAAGTCCTCGGCAGGCCCTTCTATTTGATGGGTTTTGTCGACGGCTGGTCCCCGATGGACGGTGGCTGGGCCGAACCCTTCGCCAGTGACGTGAGCACCCGGCCCGGGCTGGCCTTTCAACTGGCGGAGGGAATCGCGCTGTTGTCGAAGGTCGACTGGAAAGCCAAGGGGCTGCACGATCTTGGCCGTCCCGACGGCTTCCACGAACGACAGGTCGATCGATGGACGGCGTTCTTCGAGCGCATCAAGGGCCGTGTCATCGACGGTCTCGATGTCGCCACTGAATGGCTGCGCAACCACCGTCCGCTCGACTTCATCCCCGGTCTGATGCACGGCGACTATCAGTTCGCCAACGTCATGTATCGGCACGGCGCGCCCGCGCAGTTGGCAGCGATCGTCGACTGGGAGATGGGTACGGTGGGCGACCCCAAGCTGGATCTTGGGTGGATGGTGCAGAGTTGGCCGGAAAAAACCGACGCACCGTCGGCGATGAGCTACGTCGACATGCGTGGAATGCCGTCGCGGGCCGAGGTGGTCGACCACTACTCGAAGGTGTCCGGCCGTCAGGTCGACGATCTCGACTACTACCTGGTGCTGGCCAAGTGGAAGCTTGCCATCGTGCTGGAACAGGGTTTCCAGCGGGCAGGCGACAACGAGAAACTGCTCGCCTACGGGCCCGTCATCGTGGACCTGATGCGCTCGGCCGCCGAGCTCGCCGAATCCAGCGACTACCGGTGAGAGCTGCGGTCTGCCCGGCGTACGGACCGCCGGACGTGGTCCGCATCGAGGATCTCCCGACACCTACGCCCGGCCCGGGACAGGTTCGGGTGCGTGTCGCCGCTGCGGCGGTGAACTTCCCCGATGTTCTGCTCATCGCTGACAAATACCAGATCAGCGTGCCGGCACCGTTCGTCCCGGGAAGCGAGTTCTCGGGCGTCATCGTCGAATCCAAGGCGTCCGACTTCGCCGTCGGCGACCGGGTAAGCGGCGCATGCCTGCACGGTGCGTTCGCCGAGGAGATCACCGTGCCCGTCGCGGGGCTGGCGCGCATCCCTGACGGTGTTGACGACCGCACCGCCGCGGCCTTCGGTGTCGCCTACCGCACGGCCTATCACACGCTGCGGTCGGTTGCGCGCCTGCAATCGGGTGACGAGCTGGTCGTGCTCGGCGCGGGCGGCGGTGTGGGACTGGCGGCGGTGCAGCTCGCGGTACAACTCGGCGCGTCGATCACGGCGGTTGCTTCGTCGGACGAAAAGCTCGACGTCGCAGCGTCATACGGCGCACAGCACGTCGTCAACTATAAGAAGGACGACCTGCGCGGCGCGCTCAAGGCCGTTCTGCCGGACGGCGCCGACGCCGTGGTCGATCCAGTCGGCGGCGCGCTGTCCGAGCCCGCGCTGCGTTCGCTGCGGCGCGGCGGACGGTTCGTCACAGTGGGTTTCGCCTCGGGCGACATCCCGCGCATTCCACTGAACCTGGTGCTGATGAAGGGAATCGCGATACTGGGCTTCCAATTCCAGGATGTCCCGCCCGACGAGTTCACCCGCAACGAGGACGAATTGCGCGAGCACCTGATCAGCGGCCGGGTGCGACCGCACGTCGGGGCGGTCTACCCACTCACCGAGACGGTTCAGGCGCTCAAGCACGTCGCCGACGGGCGCGCCATCGGCAAGATCCTGATCGACCTCACCTAATTGCGATTTGTGTGCGTTTCGCAACAGCCGTTCAGCGCGCCAGGACGCACACAAATCGCTTAGCTGGCGGGGACCAGATCGGCGGCGACGGAGGCCATCAACCCGCAGCGGAAGGTCTCGCTGGCCGTGACGGCGCCGGCATCGGGATCGTTGGCCGCCGCGAGCGCACGGGACTTGAAAGCCCGTGCGGCAGCGCTCAAGTGGTGTGAGGCGGAGTCGACGCTGTCGTTCAGATCGGCGGGCAGGCTCTCGCCCCACAGGGTCACCTCGGTGGCACCCTGGTCGAGCGCATTGCGCACGTGCGCGAGCACGCGCGGGTCGCGGTCGAAGAGATCGGCCGCGACGGCGACGGTCTGCGGGTGGGGCCGGTCCTCCCAGACTTCCAACACCGACTCCAGATCCATTGTCTGCGCACCGAGGATGTGCAGCGGCCGCAGGTCGTCCGGGTTGGCGACGAGAACGGTGACGTCCCATCCGGCCATCACCCGGTCATAAATCCAGCCACCCGCGTAGCGCACCGCGTCGAGCACGGTCGGAGCGACGACGTCCAGCCGGTACCTCACATCGGGCTCCGTGGCGATAAGTCGCGTCCCAGAGACTCCGCGTACCCCTTGAACACCTCGGTCAGCGGGATTGAGGGATCGAGTAGCCATAGGGTCTCCATTCCGTTGATAAAGGCGAGAATCTCGACGGCCTTACTGGCCGCATCGACGTCTGGGCGGTACCGGCCGTCGCTCTGGCCGCGCTTGATGAGCTCGATGATGATGTTCGCGGCCTCGCGATACCGGTGGTGCAACCGGTCGTGCAACGGCGCATCGGGGGCGATGTTCTCGACCAGCAGGACCGTGAATGTGCCGACCAGCTCGGGTGCGCGGTCGAACCGCTCGGGCACGCGGCTGAGTTCGGTGACCAGATCACCCGAGCGGTAGTCCGCATGGGTCTCGTCGTCGGCATCGCGGGCGTCGAGAACCGCGTTGAGCAACTGCTCCTTGGATTCGAAGTGGTGCAACAGCCCCGCCGGCGTCACTCCGGCTTCCTTGGCTATCTGCGCCAGCGACGTGTTGCGCCAGCCGTTGCGGGCCAGCAGCCGCTCAGCCACAGCGAGTATCCGCAGCCTGCGATCCTCGCCTTTGGCGAGGAGGCTCGCATAGGGCCGTGGGGCTGACACAGGGCTCCTTCGTTGAACCAACCTAGTGAACACACAGTAGGTAGGTTTGTCGGCTGTGACAAGGGTCTCTTTGTGATTTGGGCGTGACTGGTCTCGCTGAGCGAGACCCAGCACGCCCAAATCGCCAGGTCAGCTACGTCGCGGGGGTGAATTCGATGTGCAGTTCGGTGAGGCCGCGCAGTAGGAAGGTGGGCTCGTAGGCATACCGGCGATCGCCTGCGGGGCCATGTACGGCCTCGTTGATGGTGATGTCGCGGGTGCGGTCGAGCAACCGCTGCACGGTGATCCGCCCCTCGACGCGCGCCAACGGCGCGCCGGCGCAGGTGTGAATGCCGCGGCCGAATGCGATGTGTTCGCGCACGTTCTTGCGGTCGGGTCGAAACTCGTGGGGATCCTCGAACTTCTCCGGGTCGCGGTTGGCAGCCCCGAGGCAGAGCATCACCACGGTGCCGGCCTGCAGGTGTACCCCTCCGAGCGTGGTGGTCCTGCGGACCAGCCGGAAGTCGACCTTCGTCGGGGAATGCATGCGCAACGATTCCTCGATGAACGCGGGAATCCGGTCCGGCTGCTCGCGGAGCAGCTGTTGGTAATCCGGCCGGTCGCCGAGCATCTGCACCGCCGCGCTGAGCAGCTTGGTGACCGTCTCCTGTCCGGCGGCGAACAGGAACGTCGCCGGCTTGACCACCTCCATCAGCTCTGGCGTCGAGCCGTCCGGATAGACGGCGGTGGCCATCCCCGAGAGCACGTCATTGCGCGGTTCGCGACGACGGTCGGCGAGATATCCGGCGAACTTGTCGTCGAGATACTGCAGCGGGTCGGACCCAACCGGCTCGCCATCGAGAGCTCCGACACGGGACCCGTCGGGCCGCTCGGCGCCCAGCGCTGCGAGGAACTCCGGCCGGTCCTCCTCCGGCACCCCGAGCAGGTCGATGATCGCCGACGTGGCAAAGGGTTTCGCATACTCCGAGAGGAACTCACAACGACCGGCCGGGATGACGTGGTCGAGCTGGCTGTCGGCCAGCTGCCACATGTAGTCCTCGTTCTCCTTCAGACGTCGAGGTGTGAGCAGCTTGCTCAGCAGTGACCGGGCCCGCTCGTGGGCCGGCGGATCCATGACGACCATGTGCTCATAGATCGGAAACAGGTGACGATGCGCCTCGATCTGCTCGGAGATGTCGTCGCCCTCGGGGACGAACGGCAGCGGCGGGAACGGTCCCCCGATGGCGTTGACGGCGGAGAACGATTCGTGATCCTTGAACGCCGCCACCACTTCCCGGTAGCCCGTCACGGCGACGACGCCGTAGTTCGGCTCACGGAACACCGGACCTTGCGAGCGCAGGTAGTCCCAGTACTCGTAGGGATCCTGACTGATCGCCTGGTCGGAGAAGTAGTCCACAGACGCGAGATCAGTCATGCGTATCGGTCTCCCTCTGAAGCGGTATCCGCGGCACAATTTGATCGAATGATCAAACTGCTAACATGCGTCATGCGTACCATGGACCGCGAAACCCGGTCAAGCAATCGAGCTGGGGGCCGCTGAATGCCTGGTTCCAAGACTCGCAAGCCCGCTGACACCGGCGCGCGGCAACGGCTGATCGACGCAACCGCGAAGATCATGCGTGACGAGGGCTACGCGGCGGCGACGTCTCGTCGGGTGGCCGCCGAGGCGGGCGTCAAGCAGGCGCTGGTCTACTACTACTTCCCGACGATGGACGACCTCTTCGTGGAGGTGCTGCGCTCCGGCGCCGAAGCCTCGTTGGAGAACATGCGCGCTGCCCTCACCGACGACGATCCGTTGCAGACGCTGTGGCTGATCAACAGCGATTCCAGAATGACCGGCCTAAACACCGAATTCATGGCCTTGGCGAACCACCGCAAGGCAATCCGCGCGGAGCTGAAGGCATATGCGGAGCGGGTACGGGACATCGAGACTGCAGCGGTGACGGTCGCGCTACGCGCCAACGGCGTCGACCTCGACGAGTACCCGCCGGTCGCGGTCTCGATGCTCATCGCACAGATCGCCCGCAGTATCTGCAACGAGAACACGGTCGGCGTCACCCTCGGCCACGACCAGATGCGTGCGTTCATGGAGCGGCTGTTGAACCTCCTGACAGATCCGCACCGCGTGACGGCACCGCCGACGGCGCGAACCTAGTCCTCGACGGCACGGTTTGCGTTGGCGGGCGTCCGCGGCGCCAGGGGATGACGGTTGACAGCCGCCGGGATCGGTGCCACGCTCCTGATCGATCGACAAATTCTGGTCGATTCAACCGACTTGCCGATCGAGGATCGGCTGACGAATCGAGGTGGCGATATGGGCGGACGAGTCGAGGGGAAGGTTGCGTTCATCAGCGGCGCAGCACGCGGTCAGGGCCGCAGTCACGCGGTACGGCTTGCCGCGGAAGGCGCCGACATCATCGCTGTCGACGTGTGCAAGCGGATCAGCAGCCAGACCGATATCCCCGCCGCGACCCCCGACGATCTGGCCGAGACCGCCGATCTGGTCAAAGGCCTGAACCGCCGCATCGTCACCGCCGAGGTCGACGTACGTGACTACGACGCGGTCAAGTCCGCCGTCGACAGCGGCGTCGAGCAGCTCGGGCGATTGGACATCGTCGTCGCCAACGCAGGCATCGGCAATGGCGGGGCGACGTTGGACAAGACCAGCGAAGACGACTGGACCGACATGATCGACGTCAACCTGTCCGGCGTCTGGAAGACGGTGAAAGCCGCTGTCCCCCATCTCCTCTCGGGTGGCCGCGGCGGTTCGATCATCCTCACCAGCTCGGTGGGCGGCCTGAAGCCGTACCCGCACACGGGCCACTACATCGCCGCCAAGCACGGCGTGATCGGACTGATGCGCACGTTCGCCGTCGAACTCGGACAACACTCGATCCGCGTCAACGCCGTCTGCCCCACCAACGTGAACACACCGCTGTTCATGAACGAGGGCACGATGAAGCTCTTCCGCCCGGATCTGGAAAACCCAGGTCCCGACGACCTCGCCGTCGCCGCACAGTTCATGCACGTGCTTCCCGTCGGCTGGGTCGAGCCGATCGATGTCAGCAATGCCGTGCTGTTCCTGGCCTCCGACGAATCCCGCTACATCACTGGTCTTCCCGTCACGGTCGACGCCGGCAGCATGCTCAAGTAGCGCGCGGCCTTTGCGATTTCGGCGTGGCTGGTCTCGCTCAGCGAGACTCAGCACGCCGAAATCGCAGAAGTCAGAGGCCGAGCGACTTGGCGATGATCACCTTCATCACCTCGCTGGTCCCGGCATAGATCCGGGCCACGCGCGCATCGGTGTAGAGCCGGGCGATCGGATACTCCATCATGTAGCCGTATCCGCCGAACAGCTGCAGGCAGCGGTCCACCACCCGCTGCTGCATCTCGGTGCAGAACAGCTTGACCCGAGCGGCGTCGGCGGCCGACAGCTCACCCTCGACGTGCAGCGATACCGCCCGGTCGAGCATCGCCTGGGCCGCCTCCACCTCAGTTGAGCAGGCGGCCAGCTCGAACTTGGTGTTCTGGAACGACGCGACGGGTGTGCCGAATGCCTTGCGGTTCTTGGTGTAGTCGATCGCCGCGGCGATCGCCGAACGGGCCTGCGCCACCGAACCGACGGCGACGGTGAGCCGCTCCTGCGGCAGGTTGTGGCCGAGGTAGCCGAACGCCTCGCCCTCTTCACCCAGCACGTTGGTGTTCGGTACGCGGACGTCGACGAACGACAACTCGGCCGTGTCCTGGACCTTGCAGCCCATCTTCTCCAGTTCGCGTCCGCGGGTGAACCCGGGCATGCCGTCCTCGACGACAAACAGCGTCAACCCTTTTCGGCGGTTGTCCGGGTCGGTCGACGTGCGTGCCACCACGATCACCAGGTCGGCCTGCATGCCGCCGGTGATGAAGGTCTTGGCGCCGTTGAGGATCCAGTCGTCGCCGTCGCGTACCGCAGTGGTGCGCATGCCGGCCAGGTCGGATCCGGTACCGGGTTCGGTCATCGCGACAGCGGTCAGCAGTGTGCCCGCGGCGAGTCCGGGGAACCAGCGCTTGCGCTGCTCCTCGTTCGCGTAGTGCAGGAAGTACGGCAGGATCACCTCGAGCTGTGTGCGCACCGTCGACAGGGTGACCAGCGCCCGCGCCGCCTCTTCCTGCAACACCACGTTGTAGCGGTAATCGGGTGCGCCCCCGCCGCCGTACTCCTCGGGGATGGCCATTCCGAGCATGCCGAGCGAGCCCATGTGCTTGAACACGTCGCGAGGCATGCGTCCGCCCTTCTCCCACTCCGGGTAGTGCGGAACCACCTCCTTCTCGACGAAATCGCGGGCCAGTTCGCGAAAGGCTTCGTGGTCTTCGGTGAACAGGTCTCTGCGCACGCGTTATGTCCGTTCTATGCGATGAGTTTCGACTTCCATCGCTATGCGATGAGTTCTACCAAGGTGGCGTTGGCGGTGCCGCCGCCCTCGCACATGGTCTGCAGCCCGTAGCGAATTCCGTTGTCGCGCATGTGGTTGATCATTCGCGTCATCAGCACCGCCCCTGAGGCGCCGAGCGGGTGACCGAGCGCGATGGCCCCGCCCAGCGGGTTGAGTTTCGCCTCGTCGGCGCCCGTTTCGGCCAGCCAGGCCAACGGCACCGGTGCGAACGCCTCATTGACCTCGAAGACACCGACCTCGTCGATGGTGACGCCCGCCTTGTGCAGCACCTTCTCGGTGGCGGGTATCGGACCCGTCAGCATCAGGACCGGATCGGCCCCGGTGACCGCACCGGCGCGGTAGCTGGCGATCGGCCGGAGTCCCATCGCCACGGCATTCTCGGCGGCCATCACCAAAAGCGCCGCGGCGGCGTCGGAAATCTGCGACGAGTTGCCCGCGTGAATGACGCCGTCCTCCTTGAAAGCCGGCTTGAGACCGGCCAATTTCTCGACCGTGGTCCCCCGCCGCACTCCTTCGTCTGCGACGACGGGCTCGCCGTCGGTGAAGACGGGCATGATCTGGGTCTCGAACGCGCCGCTGTCCTGTGCGGCGGCCGCCAACTCGTGGGAGCGCACCGAATACTCGTCGAGCTGGGTCCGCGAGAAGCCCCACTTCTGCGAGATCATCTCCGCGGAGATGCCCTGGTTGAACGAGAAGTCGCCATACCGCTCAAGGACTTTGGGGCCGTACGGCATGCCGGTGGCCCGCGCCGACCCGAGCGGCACCCGGCTCATCACCTCGACGCCGCCCGCGACGACGACGTCCTGCTGACCCGACATCACCGCCTGCACCGCAAAGTCAAGCGCCTGCTGGCTGGAGCCGCAGGCGCGGTTGACCGTCGTACCGGGGATGTGCTCGGGCCAGCCCGCGGCCAGCACCGAATAGCGGCCGATGTTGCTGGACTGGTCACCCACCTGTGAGACGCAGCCCCACACCACGTCGTCGACGATCTCGGGGTCCACACCCGCCCGCTCCATCAGCGCATTGAGGACGATCGCGGACAGGTCTGCCGCGTGCATCTCCGACAGTCCGCCGTTGCGCTTCCCGACGGGGGTGCGCACCGCCTCGACGATGACCGTTTCGCGCATCTTCACTTCTCCGATCTTGATACTGCCCATTGGCCGGTGAACGTCGCATCGCGCTTATGCGCGAATGCGGCATACGCCTCCGTTGAGTCTGCAGTGGCGAAATTTCCCGGTTGCGCTCGGGCCTCGTTGGCCAGCGCTTCGCGCAATGTCGCGTTGGCGCCGTCGTTGAGCAGGGCCTTGCTCTGCGCCAGCGCAACGGGCGGGCCTGCGGCGAGACGTCCCGCGAGCTCGGCGACGAACGCGTCGATCTCGTCGGCCCCCTTGATCCAGGTCACCAAGCCCAGCGACCGCGCCTCCTCGGCGTCGATCATGTCGGCCAGCAGCACCAGCCGTTTGGCCTGCTGCAGCCCCACGAGCTTGGGCAGCAGCCAGGACCCGCCGAGATCGACCGACAAGCCGCGCTTGGAGAAGATCTGGCAGAACCGCGACTCCGGCGTCGCGACGACGAGATCGCAGCCGAGGGCCAGGTTCCAGCCCGCACCGACGGCTACGCCGTTCACCTTCGCGATGGTGGGAACGGTCAGCTCGTGCAGCGCGAGTGCGACCTCGGTCAGCCGCCGCAACTTGTGCCGGGGGTGGACGTCCTCCCCCGCGGCGATGTCCGCACCGGAACAGAACGCCCCGCCCGCACCCGTGACCACCAGTGCGCGTAACTCGGTGTCTCGGGCGGCGGCGCGCAGCGCGTCGGCCAGTTGCTCCCATAACTGCACGTTGATCGCGTTCTTCCGGTCGGGCCGGTTCAGAGTCAGCGTGCGGACCCCGTCGCGATCCTCGCACAACAGCACCTGGTCCTCGCTCACGCGTATGCCGGCCCGATCACGCCGTCGGCCCGAAGCCGGCTGAGTTCGTCTGCAGTCAAGCCCAGTTCGCTCAGGACGGCGTCGGTGTGCTCGCCAAGCCCCGGTATCGCGCCCATCGGCTGTTCGAACCCGCTGATCACCGGCGGCGGCCGCAGCGCCTGGATGTCGCCCACCGGCGTGGCGACCGTGCGCCACCGATCGCGCGCGGCCAGGTGCGGGTGCACGACGACCTCGCTGGGCAGGTTGTAACGCGAATTGCCGATGCCCGCGGAATCGGCGATCTTCTGAATCTCGGCCAGATCATGCTGGGCACACCAGGATCGGATGGCCTCGTCGAGGATTTCCCGGTGCTCGCAACGCCCCGGGTTGGTGGCGAAGCGCGAATCGTCGGCCAGGTCGGGCCGGTCGATGATCTCGCGGGCGACTCGCTGCCATTCGCGGTCGTTCGTCGTACCGAGCACCACCGTCTGGCCGTCGCGGGTGGGATATGCGCCATAGGGCGCCACCGCGGGTGACCCGACCCCCAGGGGCTCCTGGTCGATGCCCGAATGCTGGGTATAGGTCAGCGCGTAGCCCATGACGTCGGTCATCACGTCGAACAGGCTCAGTTCGACCGAGGGCGCCGCTGCGCCGTCTTGGCGTCTCCCCCGCGCGAACAACAGCGCCAGAATGGAGATCGCGGCGTACAGACCCGTCGTGAAGTCGGCCACCGCAGGCCCGGGCTTGGCAGGCATCCCCGGGTAGCCGGTGACGGCACACGATCCCGACTCCGCTTGCACCAGAAGGTCATACGCACGCTTGTGCGAGATCGGCCCGCCGGGGCCGTAACCGTCGATCTCGACGGGAATGACGTTGGGGTGGCGCACCGCCAGGTCGGCGGCCGAGATCCCCATCCTGGCCGTCGATCCCGGTGCGAGGTTCGATACGAAGGCGTCGGCACGGTCGAGAAGCCGGTGCAGCAGGTCCAGTCCCTCAGGCGATTTCGTGTTGAGAGTGACCGATTCCTTGCCGCGGTTGCACCACACGAAGTGCGCGGCCATTCCGCCGGGACCGTTGACGACGTCGTCGTAGGCGCGGGCGAAGTCGCCGCCGTTCGGGTTCTCCACTTTGATCACGCGTGCCCCGAAGTCGGCGAGCACGCGGGTACACATCGGAGCGGCCACCGCCTGCTCCATCGCCACAATGGTGACGCCGCTCAGCGGCGCGTCGGAACCGCTCACATGACCATTCCGCCGTCGACCGGCAGCACCTGTCCCGTGATGTAGGACGCCGCATCGGACGCCATGAACACGAAGGCGCCGGCGATCTCGGTCGGCTCGGCCCAGCGCTTCATCGGGATGCGGTTCATCATGTTGGCGGCGAACTTCTCGTTGGTGCGAATGGTCTCCGTCATCGGCGTCGCGGCCAACGGCGCAAGCGCATTCACCACGATCTGCTTGGTGGCCAGCTCGCGCGCAAGCGATTTCGTGAAGCCGATGATGCCCGCCTTGGCGGCGGAATAGTTGACCTGGCCGAGGGTGCCGGTCAGGCCGGCGGCCGATGTCACGTTGACGATGCGGCCCGTCCCGTCGGTCGGGATGTAGGGCAGCGCCGCCTGAGTGACGTTGAACGCGCCCATCACATGGATGTCGAACAGCAGACGGAACGCCTCCGGCGTGGTCTTCTCGAACATCGCCGGCTTGGTGACGCCGGCGTTGTTGATCACGATGTGGAGCTTGCCGTCGGTCAGTGCCGCCGCCTGCGATGCGGCGGCGTCGGCGGACGCGCGGTCCGACACGTCAAGAGCCGCCGAGTCCGCACGGCCGCCGTTGGCCGTAATGCGTTCCGCCACCGCGGCTGCCGCATCCTTGTCGAGATCGGTGACGAGGACCGCTGCGCCCGCCTCGGCCAACGCTGCGGACACCGCGGAACCGATGCCGCCCGCCGCTCCGGTCACCAATGCCGAACGCCCGGTCAGATCGAAATAGCCCATCAGTAGCTCCTCGGCATTCCGAGAACGTGCTCGCCGAGGAAGTTCAGGATCATCTCCTGGCTGACGGGCGCGATCTTCATCAGCCGCGACTCGCGGAAATAACGTGACACGTGGTACTCCTCGGAATAGCCCATGCCGCCGTGCAGCTGCAGTGCGCGGTCGGCGGCGCCGAAACCGGCGTCGGCACAAAGGTATTTGGCGGTGTTGGCCTCGCGTCCGCACGGCTTTCCGTTGTCGTAGAGCCAGGTGGCCTTGCGCAGCACGAGCTCAGCCGCGTCAAGGCGGGCAAGGGAATCCGCGAGCGGGAACTGCAGGCCCTGGTTCATGCCGATGGGCCGGTTGAACACCACGCGCTCGTTGCCGTACTTGACGGCCTTCTCGAGTGCGACACGTCCGATACCCAGCGCCTCGGCGGCGATCAGCATCCGCTCCGGGTTCAACCCGTCGAGGATGTACTTGAACCCCTTGCCTTCCTCGCCGACCCGGTCCCCGACCGGGACGACGAGATCGTCGATGAACACCTCGTTGCTGCTGACGGCGTTGCGGCCCATCTTCTTGATCGGCCGGATGTCGACGTGGTCGCGGTTCAGATCCGTCAGGAACAGCGTCATGCCGTCGGTCTTCTTGGTGACCTGGTCATACGGTGTGGTCCGGGTGAGCAGCAGGATCTTCTCGGACTCTTGCGCTTTGGAGATCCACACCTTGCGGCCGTTGATCCGGTACTTGTCACCCTCACGTTTCGCGAACGTCGTGATACGCGAGGTGTCCAGCCCGGCAGTGGGCTCGGTGACGCCGAAGCAGACGTGCAGATCGCCGTTGACGATTCGCGGCAGGGTGGCGGCCTTGAGTTCGTCGGACCCGTGCTTGACGACGGGTTGCATTCCGAAGATGGTCAGGTGAATGGCGCTGGCACCGTTCATCGCCGCCCCGGACCGCGCCACCTCTTCGAGGAGCAGCGTGGCCTCGGTGATGCCCAGCCCGTGTCCGCCGTACTCCTCCGGGATGGTCATGCCCAACCAGCCGCCGGAGGCGATCGCGTCGTAGAACTCCTGCGGGAATTCGTGCGCAAGGTCTTTCCGCATCCAGTACTCGTCGTCGAACTTGCTGCACAGCTCGGCGACGGTCTGACGAATCGTCTGCTGATCCTCCGTCAGCTCGAAGCTCATACCGCCGGACACGCGTTCTCCTCTATTGCATGGCGATTTCGGCGTGCTGGGTCTCGCTGAGCGTTACCTAGCACGCCGAAATCGCTGTGGGGCTCAGTCTTTGTTGCCGGTCAGTTCCTTGGCCCTGGCCGCGAACTCTTCGAAGGTGGCGCCGGTCTTCTCCTTCTTCGACAGCGCCTGGATGCTGACGTCGTGGCCTTCGGCCGCCTTGCGCAGCGCGCCGACGGTCGCCTGCTCCCTGGAGATGTGGGTGAACGGATCCCAGTGGTACCACCGCATCGCATTCTCGTAGGTGATCTTGTTGACCTCGTCATCGGGCACATTGTTGGCCCTCAGAACCTCGTCGAGTTGCTCGGGCGCCCCGGGCCACATCGAATCGGAGTGCGGATAGTCGGCTTCCCAGCAGATGTTGTCGACCCCGATTTGGTGACGTGTCGTCACACCTACCGGGTCGGCGATGAAGCAGGTCAGGAAGTGGTCCCGGAACACCTCGCTGGGCAGCTTGCCCTTGAAGTCCTGGCCCGTCCACGTCGAGTGCATCTCATAGGTGCGGTCCACCCGCTCCAGGAAATACGGAATCCAGCCGGTGCCGCCCTCGGACAGCGCGATCTTGAGGTCGGGGTACTCCTTGATCGGCCGCGACCACAGCAGGTCCGCGGCGGCCTGCACGATGTTCATCGGCTGCAGGGTGATCATCACGTCCATCGGGGCGTCGGGCGCGGTGATCGCCAGCCGGCCCGAGGATCCGATGTGGACGTTGAGCACGGTCTCGGTGTCGACCAGCGCGTCCCACATCGGCTTCCAGTGGTCGAAGTCGTGGAAGCTGGGATAGCCCATCGCCGAGGGGTTCTCGGTGAACGTCAGCGAGTGCACACCGCGTGCGGCGTTGCGGCGGATCTCCTTGGCGCAGGCCTCCGGATCCCAGATCACCGGCAGCGTCATCGGGATGAACCGCGCTGGATAGGCCCCGCACCACTCCTCGACATGCCAGTCGTTGTAGGCCTGCACGAGCGCCAGCGAGAACTCCTGATCCTCGGTGGCGAACAGCCGCCCGGCGAATCCGGGGAACGACGGGAAACACATCGAGCCGAGGATGCCGCCGGCGTTCATGTCCTTGACTCGCTCGTCGACCTGGTAGCAGCCGGGGCGGATCTCGTCGAGTCCCTGAGGCTCCAGGCCGTACTCCTCCTTCGGCCGGCCCGCGACCGCGTTGAGCGCGACGTTAGGGATGACGATGTCGCGGAACTGCCAGGTGTCCGATCCGTCGGGGTTGTGCACCAACCGCGGCGCCTCATCCAGGTACTTCTTCGGCAGATGGTTCTTGAACATGTCCGGCGGCTCGACGATGTGATCATCAACGCTGATCAGGATCATGTCTTCTTTGTTCATGCCTGTTCCCTCCGTCGAAACCTGTGCTGGCCCCAACACTAGTTACCCAGTGATGTTCTCTATCTGAGGAAACTAGCTTCTCTTGCGACGAGAATCAATGTCCGAAAGCGTCCGCATGGCCCTCTTGCTGCACTGTTGGCGCTAAATGACAGCCCACTGACCGGCACATCTGGCGTCCGGGATTGACCATCTGGAGGAAAAGTGGAAATCTATTGGCGAAATATGAGAATCTAATTCTCGTGGACGAGAGGAAGCCGTCGGTGCGTGTCTCCCCGCTCCCCGCTGACCAGTGGGACGACGCTGTCGAGCGGGCGCTGTCGAACATGCCGGTCGAGCGTCGCAACCCGGAAGCCGCAGGCAACCTCGTCGCGACGCTCGTTCGCCACCCCAAGTTGACCCGCGCGTTCTTGCGTTTCAACTTCCACTTGCTCTACGGATCGACGCTGTCGGACCGGCTGCGCGAGCTGGCGGTGCTGCGCGTCGCCCACCGGCGCCACTGCGAGTACGAGTGGCGCCACCACGTCCGGATGGGTGGCGAGGCCGGCCTGACTCCCGACGTCATCGACGGCATCCAGCGCGGTGAGGCCACCGACGATCTCGATCGCGCGGTCATTGCGGCCGTCGACGAGCTCGAGGACGACTCAGTGATCTCGGACGCGACATGGGCGGCGCTCTCCGAGCACCTCGACGAGCGCCAACGGATGGATCTCGTCTTCACAATCGGCTGCTATGGCGCACTCGCCATGGCGATCAACACGTTCGGTGTCGAACCCGACTCAGAAGAACACGCAGAGAGGTAGACAAACCGTGGCATTTTTCCCCAAGCCGGCGGCAGGCAGTTGGACGCAGAACTGGCCCGAACTGGGAACTGCGCCGGTCGATTACACCGATTCGATCGACCCCGAGCAGTGGAAGCTCGAACAGCAGGCCATCTTCCGGAAGTGCTGGCTGAACGTCGGCCGCGTGGAGCGGCTGCCCAAGAAGGGCAGCTACTTCACCAAGGAGATGCCGTCCGCCGGCATAGGCACGTCGGTCATCCTCGTCAAGGACAAGCAGGAGAAGGTTCGCGCCTTCTACAACCTGTGCCGCCACCGCGGAAACAAGCTGGTGTGGAACGACTATCCGGGCGAGGAGGTGTCGGGCACGTGCCGCCAGTTCACCTGCAAGTACCACGCTTGGCGCTACAGCCTCGAGGGTGACCTGACCTTCGTACAGCAGGAGGACGAGTTCTTCGACCTCGACAAGGGCGACTACGGACTGGTGCCCGTGCGCTGCGAGGTGTGGGAGGGGTTCATCTTCATCAACTTCGACAACGACGCCGAGCCGTTGACCGACTATCTCGGCGAATTCGCGAAGGGCCTGGAGGGTTATCCCTTCCATGAGATGACCGAAACCTACAGCTACCGAGCCGAAGTCAACTCGAACTGGAAGCTGTTCATCGACGCGTTCGTGGAGTTCTATCACGCGCCGATCCTGCACATGAAGCAGGCGGTCAAGGAGGAAGCCGAGAAGCTCGCGGGCTACGGTTTCGAGGCCCTGCACTACGACATCAAGGGCCAGCACTCGATGATCTCGTCCTGGGGCGGCATGAGCCCGCCGAAAGACGAGAGCATGGTCAAGCCGATCGAGCGCGTGCTGCACAGCGGCCTGTTCGGCCCATGGGATCGGCCCAAGATCAAGGGCATCCTGCCGGATGAGTTGCCGCCTGCGGTCAATCCGTCGCGCCACCACTCGTGGGGTCAGGACTCGTTCGAGTTCTTCCCGAACTTCACCCTTCTGCTGTGGGCGCCGGGTTGGTACCTCACCTACCACTACTGGCCCACCGATGTGGACAAGCACATCTTCGAGTGCACCCTGTACTTCGTGCCGGCCACCAGCACCCGTGAGCGCCTCGCCCACGAGCTCGCGGCGGTGACGTTCAAGGAGTATGCGTTCCAGGACGCCAACACGCTCGAGGCCACCCAGACGCAGATCGGCACCCGGGTCGTCACCGACTTCCCGTTGTGCGATCAGGAGATTCTGTTGCGTCACCTGCACAAGACGGCATGGGATTACGTCAACGCGTACAAGAAGGAGAAGGGCCTGACCAACGGCGATGCCAATGGGGATGCCAACGGTCACGCCAAGTCGGACGCCAGCAAGAAGGACGCCATCAATGCCTAAGTTGCCAGAAGAGTTCGCCGACCTGGAACGGTTCACCGATTGGTGCCTGCCCAACGAGGCGGACCGCTACCAGAAGCGGCTGTCTTCCACGATGGAGGAGATGCAGGAGTTCTACGACGCCGCATTCCCACGCCTGGAGGCCGTCATGGAATACTGCGATGCCAGGTTCCCGCTGGACGGAATGCCCGACGATGCAAAGGCTCTCATCCACATGATGCAGTCGCTGGTCAACGTGTCGTTCCCCATCGAGGTGTGGAAGCAGCCCCGCGTTCTCGACAGCGGCGCGGCGTATATCGAGTGCATCAAGGAGCCGGTGGTCTGAACGTGCCGACCCTCAAGGCCGCGGGTCTAGTCGACGTCGACGCCGGCGAGATCGTCCGGCCGGGAATCGTTCGCATCGAAGAGGGTCGGATCGTCGGTGTCGGCGGGGCGGCAGGCCCCGACGATCAGGTCATCGACCTAAGCGATGCCATCCTGCTGCCCGGCCTGATGGACATGGAGGTCAACCTCCTGATGGGCGGGCGGGGCGAGACCCCGGGCCTGTCCCAGGTGCAGGACGATCCCGCGACCCGCGTGCTGCGTGCCGTCGGCAATGCCAGGCGTACGCTGCGCGCGGGATTCACGACGGTGCGCAACCTCGGATTGTTCGTCAAAACAGGCGGTTACCTGCTCGACGTGTCGCTCGGCAAGGCCATCGACGCTGGATGGATCGACGGCCCGCGCATTGTGCCCGCGGGTCACGCCATCACTCCGACCGGCGGACATCTCGATCCGACGATGTTCGCCGCGTTCATGCCCGGTGCGCTCGAGTTGACGGTCGAGGAGGGCATCGCCAACGGCGTCGACGAGGTCCGAAAAGCCGTCCGCTATCAGATCAAGCACGGTGCCCAGGTGATCAAGGTGTGCGTGTCCGGTGGAGTGATGTCGCTGACCGGCGAGGCTGGCGCGCAACACTATTCGGACGAGGAACTGCGGGCGATCGTCGACGAGGCGCATCGTCGCGGCCTGAAAGTCGCCGCACACACCCACGGCGCAGAGGCCGTCAAACACGCCGTGGCATGCGGTATCGACTGCATCGAGCACGGCTTCCTGATGGACGACGAAGCCATCAAGATGCTGGTGGACAACGACCGGTTCCTGGTGACCACCCGTCGACTGGCCGAAGCGATGGACGTCTCGAGAGCTCCAAAAGAGTTGCAGGACAAGGCGGCCGAGATGTTCCCGAAGGCACGCACATCGATCAAGGCGGCGTATGAGGCGGGAGTGAAGATCGCCGTCGGCACCGACGCTCCGGCCATCCCGCACGGGCGCAATGCCGATGAACTCGTCACCCTGGTCGACTGGGGTATGCCCGCCGAGGCCGTGTTGCGGGCGGCGACCGTCGTCGCGGCGGATCTGATCGACAAGCCGGACCTCGGCCGCATCGCCGAGGGGTACCTCGCGGACATCATCGCCGTGCCCGGAGATCCGCTGGCGGACATCAGCGTTACACGGGATGTAAATTTTGTAATGAAGGGCGGTAAGGTCTTCAAGAATGACCACAAGCAATAGCCGGCCTCCGGCCTCGGCAAGAACTGACGATCTCGTCGAGATCCAGCAGCTGCTCGCCAGGTACGCGGTCACCATCACGCAGGGCGACATCGACGGCCTGATCTCAGTGTTCACGCCGGACGGCACGTACAGCGCGTTCGGCTCCACGTACACGTTGGCGCGCTTCCCCGAACTCGTCGAGGCCGCCCCCAAGGGCCTGTTCATGACGGGCACGTCGCTGGTGACTTTCGATGCCGACGATCCCGACAGAGCCACCGGCACGCAGCCGTTGTGCTTCGTCGAGCACTCCAAACACGACATGCGCATCGGCTACTACAACGACACCTATGTCCGCACCGACGACGGCTGGCGGCTGAAGACCAGGGCCATGACGTTCATCCGCCGCAGTGGCGAGCACGACTCGGGACGACCGCACGCGATCGGCCGGCCGGAGGCCGGATGACCAGCGAACTGACGGCCGGCACCGAGTTCGCGACAGTCGCCGAGTTCCGGTCGCAGTTGGTCACATGGCTGGACAGCCACGACCTGACCCCGCCCCCGGGCGACCACTCGCTGGACGCCAAACACACGCAGCACGCCCGCGTGCTGAAGGAGCTCTACGACGCGGGCTGGATGCGATGGGGCTGGCCGGAATCCGCGGGGGGCCTCGGCGGACCGATGATCTTGCGCGCCATCGTCGGCGAGGAGGTCGTCGGCCGTCGGCTCGACGACCCGGGCCCGTACTCGATGCTCGAAGTGCTGACCCCCACGATGATCGACTACGCGCGACCCGAACTCGCCGCCGAGATGGTCCCGCGCCTGCTGTCGGGCCAGGAGACGTGGTGCCAGGGCTTCTCCGAACCGGGCTCGGGCAGCGATCTCGCGTCGTTGAGCACCCGGGCCGAACAGCGTGGTGACGAGTGGGTGATCAACGGCCAGAAGGTGTGGACCAGCTTCGCGCAGTACGCGAAGCGTTGCGTCCTGCTCACCCGAACGGGGCCGGGTCATTCGGGGATCACCGCCTTCTTCGTCGACATGGACAGTCCGGGCGTCGACGTCCGCCCCCTGCGCACAATGCACGGCGTCGACGAGTTCTGCGAGGTCTACTTCGACGACGTGGTGGTGCCCGCCGATCGGATGCTCGGAAACCCCGGCGACGGTTGGCAGGTCGCGATGGACCTGCTGCCGTATGAGCGCTCGACGTGCTTCTGGCAGCGCATCGCCTACCTGTACTCACGGTTGGACGCGCTGGTCGGCGAGGTGAAAAACGTTGGCCAGAGCGCGGATTCGCAGTTGGGCGAGACGTATCTGGCGCTGCACACGCTGCGCTGCCGGTCCAGGGCCACCCAACTTCGGCTGGCCGACGGCAACAAACTCGGTGCGGACACGTCGATCGACAAGGTTTTGCTGGCCGGCGCCGAACAACAGCTGTACGACACCGTCCGCGATCTGCTACCCGGTGTCATCGAGCTCGACGACACCGACTGGCGCACCGAGTACCTGTATTCCCGGGCGGCCACCATCTACGGCGGTACCGCCGAGGTGCAACGCAACATCATCGCCCGCCGCCTGCTGGATCTCGGGAAGGAGTGACCGTGGACGACGAGTCGCTCGAACTGCTCGAAGACGGCCTGCGCAAGACGATGCTGTCGACGTCCGGCGCCCAACTCGACGCTGCACTCGCCGAGCTCGGCTGGGCCGAGATGTTGTCCGACATGTCCGAGGTGGCGATCCCCCTGGTGTTCCGCCTACTTGGCGAAACAGGCTCGCACGCCTCGGTTCTCAACGATGTGGTGTTGCTGGCCTCCAGCCCGGACGAGGGCGCAACCCCCGCGCTCCCCTACGCGGGTGGAGGTTGGGTGGTGTGGGACTACGCCACGGCCGATGAGAGTTCTGCACTCGGCGGGCTGCCATTGCGGCGGGTCGAAGAGGGCGGGCATCCACGGCTTCCCGACGCTCGTCGCGCAGTCGGCTGGTGGTTGGTCGGATCGGCACGGGCAATGCTGTCGTTGGCGCGCCAACACGCGCTGGACCGAGTGCAGTTCGGTAAGCCGATCGCATCCTTCCAGGCGATCCGGCACCGACTGGCCGAGACTCTGGTGGCAATCGAGGGCGCAGAGGCGACGCTGGCGCTGCCCGGCGACGACAATCCAGACCTGACCGCGCTGCTGGGCAAGGCCGCCGCAGGCAAGGCCGCGCTGACCGCGGCCAAACACTGCCAGCAGGTGCTGGCCGGCATCGGCTTCACCGCCGAGCACGAGCTGCACCACCATATCGAGCGCGCGCTGGTTCTCGACGGGTTGCTGGGTAGCTCAAAGGAACTCACGCGCAGGGCCGGGGCAGGGCTGCGCGCCCGCGGCTCGGTCCCCCGCCTCGCCCACCTGTAGCTGCTACTGGATGTTGGCCTTCATGTCGTCGAGGTTCACCAGCACCGGCCAGCCGCTCACGCTCAGGGCATTGCCGTGGCCGGTCTGGTGGATGTCGAACACCGATTGAATAGCCGCATAGAAGCCCTGCACGTCGAGCGTCTGGTTGACCGCCCGCTTGGCTTGGCGCAGTGCGAAACTCGGCATCTTGGCAATCTGCTCGGCCAACGACCTGGTCTCGGAATCGAGCTGGTCGCGGGGCACCACCCGGTTGACCATTCCCGTGCTCGCGACCTCGTCGGCCGTCATCGCCCGACCCGTGAACAGGATCTCCTTGGCCTTGCGCGGTCCCAGTTCCCAGGTGTGGCCGTGGTATTCGACTCCCCCGATGCCCATCAGCACCACGGGATCGGAGAACAGCGCATCGTCGGCGGCGATGATCAGGTCGCACGGCCAGCACAGCAACAGGCCACCGGAGATGCAGCGACCCTGCACGGCCGCGATCGACGGCTTGGGCACGTTGCGCCATTTCATCGTGTACTCCAGATAGCGCCGGTGCTCGTGGCCGATGATGAACTCGAGCGTGATCTTGTCCGGAACGGGTCCGCCACCGCGCAGATCATGTCCGGCCGAGAAGTGTTTTCCGTTGGCACGCAAAATGATCACCGCGACGTCGTTATCCTCCGCCGCCCGGGTCCACGCGGCATCCAACTCGTCGAGGAACTCGATGTTCTGCGCGTTGGCGGCCTCGGGCCGGTTCAGAGTGATGATGGCGATCTTGTCGGCGACTTCGTATTCGATGTACACGGTTGTTCCTAATTGCGGGGTAGGCCCAGCAGTCGCTGGGCGATGATGTTGCGTTGAATCTCGGAGGTGCCGCCGGCGATGGTGCCGCCGAACGTCCTGACGTATCGCTCGAACCAGGCGCTGCGGTAGAGGTCGAGGTGCTGAGCGCTGTAGGGGCCGGAGGAGCCGGGCAAGTCCAGGCCGTCAGCGCCCGCCGCGGCGAGCGCGTACTCGGCTGCCGACTGCGACGCTTCGGAACCGAAGAGCTTGAGAACGGAAAGCGCCGCGGCGTCCTCGTCGCCGCGCGCGGCGCGGGCCAGCGCGACGGAGCCGAGCAAGCGCAGCGCCTGGTTGTCCATGACCAGCCTGGCGTAGCGGTCACGGTCGAGCGCAGTGGCAGGGCGGAAGTCCTCGATGAGTTCTTCCAACCGGTCGGCGTAGCTGAGCCACAACATGTTCCGCTCGTGACCCAGCGACCCGTTGGCCACCTGCCAGCCGCCGTTCAGCGGTCCGACGAGGTTCTCGGCGGGCACCCGGACGTCGTTGAAGAAGACCTCGTTGAAATCGAGGTCGTCCACATCGCATACCGAGGCGAACGGACGCCGCACCACACCGGGCAGGTCCGTAGGAATCATCAGCACGCTGATGCCCTTGTGTTTGGGGGCATTCGGATCAGTGCGAACGAATGTCAGAAGCACATCGGCGTCATGGGCGCCGGAGGTCCACACCTTCTGCCCGTTGACCACGAATTCGTCACCGTCGAGTTCGGCGCGGGTGCGCAGGGAAGCGAGGTCGGATCCCGCCCCCGGCTCACTCATCCCCAGTGACGCCGTCATCTCGGCGCGCAATATCGGGACGGCCCAGCGCCGCTGCTGTTCGGGGGTGCCAAACGAGATCAGGGAGGCGGAGATGATGCCGACACCCTGCGGGTTGAACGTGAGATAGCACCTGCGACGTGCCAACTCCTCCTGATGGACGTACTGCTGGACGATGGTGGCATTGCGGCCCCCGAACTCGGGCGGATAGCCCGGCATCAGCCAGCCGTTGTCGAACATCAGCCGCTGCCAGCGCCGCGCCCAGTCCGGAACATCGCTGCTGGAGCGCGAACGGTCGAGCGCCTCGAGGTCCGCGGGCAGATGCTCGTCCAGGAAGGCGATGAACTCCGCACGGAAGGCCTCGACGTCGGCGTCGAAGGTCAGCTTCAACGGCGCTCCCTCAAACGAGCACGGATCAAAATTTTGGTAAGACTACTGTTACCAGTAAAAGGAGAATACTATTCTCCAGGTGAGAAAGTTACAATCTCTGACACGTTGGCCGCGAGGGGGTCGAGGACCGCAATGGCAAGGCGTTCTCCGGTACAGTCAGTCCATGTTCTCCCAAATCGGGCAGCATCCGAGCCGCCCGTGACCATACCCAGCGAAGAACCCGCCTGGAAGCAGCGCGCGGTCGAGCGATCGATCAAAACCGCGAAGCTCCGGGCCGCGCAACGTGTGCAGAGATTCCTCGATGCCGCTCAGGCGATCATCATCGAGAAAGGCAGCACCGACTTCACCGTCCAAGAGGTCGTCGACCGCTCGCGTCAGTCGCTGCGAAGCTTCTACCTGCAGTTCGACGGTAAACACGAGTTGCTGCTGGCGCTGTTCGAAGACGCCCTCGCCCGCTCCGCGGACCAGATCCGCGCCGCAACCAGCGGTCCGGATGAGCCGATCGAGCGCCTGAAGGTCGCCATTCAGCTGCTGTTCGAGTCGTCCCGGCCGGACCCCACCGCCAAGCGGCCGTTGTTCACCGACTTCGCTCCACGACTTCTGGTCTCCCATCCGTCCGAGGTGAAGATCGCCCACGCACCGCTGCTGGCGCTGTTGACCGAGCTCATGGAAGAGGCCAGCGCCGCAGGTCAGCTGCGGGAAGGCATCAACCCCAAGCGGATGGCGGCCATGGCGATGCAGACCGTGATGTTCAACGCACAGTCCAGCGGCGAGGAATCGGAGGACGCGGCATCAAACCCCATCAGCGCGGAAGAAATTTGGGATTTCTGCGCCCACGGATTCGCCGCCAGCTAGCTCCAATTGAACCGAGAATTGCGTTCTCGGTGACGAGAATCTGACTTACACTGGGCGAGTGCCCGATCTCTGGACCGATCTGCTCGGCTGCCTGGACATGACCGGACCGTCGACGCGGGACGGTGAAACAGCGGAGTTCGAGGGCCGGAACCAGCAGCTGGAGTACTACCGGGTGTTCGGCGGCCAACTCCTGGGCCAATTTCTCCAGATCGCGTCGCTGACCTGCCCAGATAAGGTGGTCAAATCGCAGCACACGGTGTTCACCCGGGAGGGCACGGCCGACGAACCGGTTCGTTATCAGGCCGTTCGCGCCCATGAGGGGCGGTCGTTCGCCACGGTCACGATCACCGCGACGCAGCAGAGCCGCGGCGTCATCGCCACGGCGACGATCAGCATGCACGTCCTCGAAGACGGCCCCGAACACCAGGAGATCGAGGAGGTCGGGCCGGTGCTCGGCCCAGAGCACGAGATCCCGCTCGACCTGATTCCGTGGGAGACGCGAGCGACCGTCGACCTCAACGCGCCCACCATCGGCCCCCCGGAATTCGAGGTCTGGATGCGCACCCCGGACGTCGACCCTGCACTGGCGCCGGCGCTGGCTGCCTACGCCACGGACCTGACCTTGATCGGTACCGCGCTGCGTCCGATCGAAGGCGCGGACCAGCGCGGTAATGGCACGACGTTCGCCTCCGCGGTCACCTCGCACACCGTGTGGTTCCACCGGCCGTTCCGTACCGACGACTGGCTGCTGTTGCGCCAGCACAGTCCCCTACTGTCGCACGGCCGCAGCTTCGGTCGCGGCGACGTGCTCACCCGCGACGGCGTCCTGGTTGCCTCCTACGGCCAGGAGGCTCTCGTCCGCTTCGCGCAACGAGATTGAGAAGCCGATTCTGTTAAGCGGAGAGTATAAATTGCCCGAAACGAGTCTGTTGTTGACACCATTGAGTCGCCGATGCCAGAGTTGTGAGACAAAGTACATCCATTTGTCTTACACATCCCTGGTCCAGCGAGAGGCGACCCCGTGACGATCAGTGCTGAGAACTCCGACGTACAAACCGCAGACGAGTTGTACTACGACCCCTACAGCGTCGAACTCAATATGAACCCGTACCGGGTGTTCGCACGCATTCGCGAAGAAGCGCCCCTGTACTACAACGACAAGCATGACTTCTATGCGTTGAGTCGTTACGACGACGTCAACAAGGCGTTGATCGATCACGAGACCTTCATCTCCGGCAAGGGCGCGCTGCTCGAGATCATCAAGTCGGGGATGGAGATCCCGCCCGGCACACTGATTTTCGAGGATCCGCCGCTGCACAACATCCAACGCAACCTGTTGTCGCGGATGTTCACGCCGCGCAAGGTAGCCGCGCTCGAGCCGCAGATTCGCGAGTTCACCGCCCGGTGCCTCGACCCGTTGGTGGGCACGGGCAAGTTCGACTTCGTCAACGACCTCGGCGAGCAGATGCCGATGCGCGTCATCGGAATGTTGCTCGGCATCCCGGAGGAAGACCAACGGCGGGTGACCGACCACGGCGAAGCCACGCTCCAGGGAGAGCAGACGCTGATGGCGTCCGGCGAGGTGTTCGCCGAGTTCATCGACTACCGCGCCGAGCATCCGTCCGACGACATCATGACCGACCTGCTCAACGCTGAATTCACCGACGAGACAGGCACTGTGCGACGGCTGCGCCGCGACGAACTGCTCATGTACCTCACCGTGATCGCCACGGCCGGAGCCGAGACCACCACCCGGCTCATCGGCTGGGCGGGCAAGACGCTGGCCGACTATCCCGACCAGCGGCATGAACTGGTGGCGAACCCCGCCCTGATACCCCAGGCGATCGAGGAGATCCTGCGCTGGGAACCACCGGCACTGCAGATGGCCCGCTACGTGGCGCGCGACACCGAGCATTACGGTCAAACGGTGCCCGAGGGCAGTGCGATGCTGCTGCTGGTAGGTGCGGCCAACCGTGACCACCGCCGCTTCCCGCCGGACGGCGACGTCTTCGACATTCACCGAGAGCAGCACTCGCACCTGACATTCGGCGCGGGGACGCACTTCTGCATGGGCAACGCGCTGGCCCGTATGGAAGGGCGCATCGCGCTCGAGGAGATCCTCAAGCGGTTCCCGACGTGGGAGGTCGACTGGCCGAACACGCGTCCGTCGCCGACCACGGCGGTGCGCGGCTGGGAATCCATGCCCACCTTCGTTTCGTGATAAGACCCAACCACCACCAGAAGGACGACAAAGACATGACAGGACGTGTAGAAGGCAAAGTCGCGTTCATCACCGGCGCTGCCCGCGGGCAGGGCCGTGCGCACGCCGTGCGGTTGGCATCCGAGGGCGCCGACATCATCGCCGTCGACATCTGCAAGAAGATCGACACGGTCGACCTGATCGAGGCATCAACCCCCGAGGATCTGGCGGAGACCGCGGATCTGGTGAAGGGCCACAACCGCCGCATCTATACCGCAGAGGTCGATGTCCGTGACTACGACGCGCTGAAGGCGGCGGTCGACACGGGCGTCGAGCAGCTCGGCCGGCTCGACATCATCGTCGCCAACGCCGGCATCGGAAACGGTGGCCAGACGTTGGACAAAACCAGCGAAACCGACTGGACCGCGATGATCGACATCAACCTCGGCGGCGTGTGGAAGACCGTGAAAGCCGGTGTGCCACATATTCTTGCGGGCGGCCGCGGCGGCTCGATCATCCTGACCAGTTCCGTCGGCGGCCTCAAGGCCTACCCGCACACCGGCCACTACGTCGCCGCCAAACACGGTGTAGTGGGACTGATGCGGACCTTCGCCGTCGAGCTCGGCGCGCAGAACATCCGCGTCAACTCGGTGCACCCGACCAACGTGAACACCCCGTTGTTCATGAACGACGGCACGATGCGACTGTTTCGCCCGGATCTGGAGAACCCGGGACCCGAAGACATGAAGGTCGTCGGGCAGCTGATGCACACGCTGCCGATCGGTTGGGTCGAGCCCGAGGACATTGCCAACGCAGTGCTTTTCCTCGCGTCGGACGAGGCGCGCTACATCACCGGCGTGACGTTGCCGGTCGACGGCGGCAGCTGCCTGAAGTAGGGCACGCCCACTGTGACTATCGCGGAGCTGTCGCTGCCGCGCGGCTGGGATGACATCACCCCGGACTGGATGACGGTGGCGCTGTCGCGTCACCATCCGGGTGCCGTCGTCGACGATGTGAGCGTTGCACTGCGCGACGACGGCACCAACCGGCGTGCGCGCCTGGCGCTGACGTACGCGGAGGGGTCGGGGCCAAAAACGGTGTTCGCCAAGGCGGTCGACCCCGATCATGCCGAGCTCGTCGCATTGACCAGCGGGCTATATCACGAGCCACGGCTGTTCACCTGCGGCGTCAAGTTACCGCTCGACCATCCGACCGTTTACACCGCGCTCATCGACGAGGATCGCTCGGACTTCGTGATGATCATGGAGGATGTCGTCGCGCGCGGGGCCGATCCGCGCGACTCGACCCGACCGATGACCGTCGACCAGGCGGCCAACGGGGTCCGCGGCCTGGCCAGGATGCACAGTCGGTTCTGGGGCGAACGCGTGACTGCCGATCCCGCGCTGGGCTGGCTCGAGCCGTTCGTCGCATTCGAGGGCATGCAGTACGCGCCGTTGCAGATCGCCCATGAACGGCTGGGTGACACGGTGGCGCCGGAGATTCTCGCGCTCAGCGGAACAGAGCTCTTCGTCGACATCTGGGCGCGCTATATCGGCACCCTGACGACCTCTGTGCAGACGTTGCTGCACGGCGATCCACACATCGGCAACACCTATGTGCTGCCCGATGACGAGGTCGGGTTTCTCGATTGGCAGATGGCCCGCCGGGGCAACTGGTCGCTGGACCTCGGTTACTTTCTGCAGGGCACGCTAACCATCGAGGACCGCCGCAGGGCTGAGCGCGACCTGCTCGAGGAATACCGCGACGCGCTCGCGCTGCCCGCCGACGAGATGCCGGGTGCCGACGAGGTGTGGCTGCGCTATCGCGCGTCGGTCGCCCACGGGCTGGCCATCTGGATGGCGACGTCATCGGGCGGCGACGCCTGGCAGAGCGCGGCCATTTCGGTCACGCTGGCGCAGCGGTATTCGGCGGCGTTCATCGATCTGGAGACGCGCGCGGCGCTGGACGCGATCAGCGCATAGGTCATTCGCAGAAAGCCCCCGATCATGGGCGGGCGGTGGTTGCATAGACCCGTCCGAAGGGGGTGGGAATTGAAGCGACTCAATGGTATGGACGCGATGCTGTTGTACAGCGAAACGCCCAACCTGCACACCCACACGTTGAAGGTGGCGATCATCCACGCCGCCTACCATGCGGGCGAGTTCACGTTCGACGTGTTCCGAACGACCGTCGCGCGCCGGCTGCACCTGCTCGATCCGCTCCGCTACCAGCTCATCGACATCCCGTGGAAACTGCACCACCCGATGTGGCTGGAGGACTGCCCGGTCGACCTTGACTATCACCTGCGCCGCGTGCAGGTGCCCGCTCCTGGCGGCCGTCGCGAACTCGACGAAGTGATCGGTCGGATCGCAAGCACGCCGCTGGACCGTAACCGCCCGCTGTGGGAGTTCCATTTCGCCGAGGGGATGGCCGACGAGCGTTTCGCACTCATCGGCAAGGTGCATCACACGTTGGCCGACGGGGTGGCGTCGGCCAATCTGCTCGCCCGGCTCATGGACCTCGCGGGGTCGGCGCGGGACGAGCGCGACGACTACGCGACGTGCGAACCGCCATCGTCGAACGAGTTGGTCAGGGAAGCGATGCGCGACCACGTCGCACACGTCGCCGCGCTGCCCCGACTGGCGCGCGATGCAGCCAAGGGAGTCGCCCGGCTGCGGCGACGCGCGAAAGAGCGCAGCGACCAACCCGATCTGGCGAAGATGTTCCAGACCCCACCGACGTTCCTCAACCACGTCGTCTCACCGGTGCGGACGTTCGCCACCGCGTCGCTGTCGCTGGCCGACGTCAAGGAGACGGCCACGAGGCTGGATGTCACGTTCAACGACATCGTGCTGGCCACCGCCGCCGGTGGCCTCCGGGAACTGCTCCTGCGCTACGACGGCCGCGCCGACCGACCGCTGATCGCGTCGGTGCCCGTCAGCACCGATCTGTCGCCGGATCGCGTGACAGGCAACGAGATCGGCGGGCTCTCGGTGTCATTGCCCGTCCACATCGACGATCCGCTCGAGCGGGTGCGGTTGACCTCGTTGTCGACCGCGCGCGCGAAGGAGAACTACGAACTGCTCGGGCCGAAGCTGCAGGGCCAGCTGATGGAGTACCTGCCGCCCCCGCTGACCCCGGCGGTGCTCCGGTGGCAGGCCAAGCGCGCCGCGCACAACAGGCTCATGAACGTCGCGGTGTCCAGCGTTCCCGGTCCGCGCGAGCGTGGCCACATCGGCGGCGCCCCGGTCAGCGAGATCTACTCGATCGGTGTGCTCTCAGCGGGCAGCGCCTTCAACATGACGGTGTGGAGCTACGTCGACCAGGTGGACATCTCGATACTGTCCGACGATCAGACGTTCAACGACATCCACGAGGCAACCGACGCGATGATCCACGGTCTGGCCGAAATCCGGTCGGCTGCCGAGCTGCCACCGCTGCGCACCGTCGATACCGCGATGGCGCCCGCACCCGCGGCAGGCTAGGTCACCCGCGTAGTTCGTTGCGCAGAATCTTTCCGGTGCTTCCGCGCGGCAACTCGTCAAGCACCGTGATCTCGCGCGGCACTTTGTAATTCGCGAGATTCTCCCGCACGTGCTGCTTGAGCTCCTCCGGTGTGGTCGACGCACCCGACTCGAGCACCACGAACGCGACGAGCCGTTGCCCGTATTGCTCGTCGTCCACCCCGAAAACCGCGGCCTCGGCTACGTCGTGGTGCGCGGCCAACGTCTTCTCGACCTCGATCGGGTACACGTTCTCGCCACCGGAGACGATCATCTCGTCGTCTCGGCCCACCACGAACAGTCGACCGTCCGCGTCGAGGTAGCCCACGTCCCCCGACGACATGAAGCCGTCGTGGAAGTCCTTGGTCGTGCCTGACGTGTACCCGTCGAAGAGTGTGCCGCTACGTACGAAGATCCGTCCGGTCTCACCCGTGGGCACCTCGTTGAAGGCGTCGTCGTAGATCCGGATCTCAGTGCCGTCAGCGGGTTTTCCCGCGGTGTCCGGCGTCGCGCGCAGATCCTGCGGTGTCGCGGTCGCGATCATTCCAGCCTCGGTGGCGTTGTAGTTGTTGTAGATCACGTCACCGAACTGATCCATGAATTTGATCACCACATCGGGGCGCATCCGCGATCCCGAGGCGGTGGCGAAGCGCAATGACTTGGCGCTGTAGCGGTTGCGCACCTCGTCGGGCAGATCCATGATGCGGTCGAACATGACGGGGACCACCGCGAGGCCGGTCGCCTGGTAGCGGTCGATGAGGTCCAGCGTCGCCTCGGGGTCGAACTTGCGCCGCGTGACGATCGGACAGGCGAGTAGCGCCGCGAACAACAACTGCGAGAAGCCCCACGCGTGAAACATCGGCGCGACGATGACGATCGGCTCCTCGGCGCGCCACGGCGTGCGGTCGAGGACCGCCTTCAGATCGCCAGTGCCGCCGCTACCCGCAGAACGCTTGGCGCCCTTAGGCGTTCCCGTCGTCCCCGAGGTGAGCAGAATGATGTCGCTCTTGCGCTCGCTGGGCTTGGGCCGCTGGCCGGTATGGCGTTCGATCAAGTTGTCCACGGTCAGTGGGACGTCGGTGCGATCGGTCCAGCCCAGGATGCGCGTGGTGTCGGGCCTGCCCTCGAGCGCCCGGTCGACGATCGCCGTGAACTCTTCGTCGTAGATCACGGCGTCGGCGCCCTCACGTTCGACGACCTCCGCCAGCGCGGGGCCCGCGAAAGAGGTGTTGAGGAGCAGCACGTCGGAGCCGATTCGGTTCGAACCGACCAGCGCCTCGATGAATCCCCGGTGGTTACGGCACATCACCGCAATGGTTTTCGGGGGTCCGATCTCTTGCAGTGCCGCGGCCAACGCGTCGCAGCGGTCGTCGAGCTCCCGCCACGTCAACGTACCGCGCTCGTCGATCAGCCCCGGTCGATCGGGGCAGCGCTGTGCGGCCGTGGCGAACCCCACGGTGGCGGTCATCCCGGCCCTTCGCACCGCCGCGCCCATCCGCAGATAGCGGTCCGGACGCATCGGGGCGATCAGTCGTGCGCGCCAGAGAGTTTGCAGAAGTCCCAGAGTGTCAGCCACGATCCGTCAGCCAAGCACAGGAAAGCGGCGTTCGCGGGCGAGTTCGTCGAGCGCCTCCTGCATCACGGCCCGAACGTGAAGGTCGACCATGTCGATGGCGGGGTCGTCCCCGAACTCGGCCGCGACATCGATGGGGTCGAGCACCCGGGTCACGATCTTGGACGGCAACGGAACGTTCGGCGGGAAGAACATCGAGACGCCGAATGGAAAGCCGACGCTGATAGGCAGAATGTCGGCCCGCAGCCGATGGAGCCCCAGCCGCCGGGCGATCGAGTCGCCGCGGGCGAGGAACAGTTGGGTTTCCTGTGCACCGATCGAGACCATCGGCACGATCGGCACCCCGGTCTCGATAGCCGTCCTCACGTAGCCCTTGCGGCCGTTGAAGTCGACGACGTTCTCGGTGAAGGTCGGACGGTACGCGTCGTAGTCGCCGCCGGGGAACACCAACACGACGGCGCCGTCCCGAAGCGCCTGGGCGGCGTTGTCCCGGCTCGCCTCGATGACGCCCGCCCGGCGCAGCAAGTCCCCGACCGGACCGAAGAAGATCGCGTAGTGGCCGAGTGTGTAGACCGGGCGGTCGAAGCCGAACCGCTTGTAGAACTCCGGCGCGAAGACCAGCACGTCGGGGGTGAACATGCCGCCGGAATGGTTGGAAACGACCAGGGCGCCGCCCGCTGCAGGCATCCGATCCAGATCGCGCACCTCAGCGCGGAAATAGCGTTTGATCAGTGGGCCGATCCGATTGACGATCTGCCGGGTGAACCCGGGATCCCATTTGGCGACCTCTGGCTTGTCCACCCCGTTGCTCATGGCGTCCGTGTTCCCACTTCTGGCGGCCGGCTACCAGGCCGGTGATCCGAGTATGATACTTTCGAAAAAAGAGAATGTCATATCCGCAGGTAGGGGGCCGCATGACCGACGTTGTGCTCGTCACCGGCGGCTTCGGCCTGGTCGGCTCCGCAACCGTGCGCCGCCTCGCGGCCGACGGCCGCCGGGTGATCGTCGCCGATCTCGATACGCCGGCCAACCGCAAGGCCGCGACGAAACTTCCTGCCGGTGCCGAATTCCGATGGGCCGACCTCACCGACGCGGATCAGGTCCAGCGCCTGGTGTCCGAGGTCGCCCCGACCGCGATCATCCACCTGGCGGCGATCATCGCCCCCGCAATCTATCGGATCCCCAAGGTGGCCCGGCGAGTCAACGTCGACGCGACGGCGACGCTGGTCCGCATCGCCGAGGCGCAACCGAATCCGCCCCGGTTCGTGCACGCGTCCAGCAATGCGGTGTTCGGCGCCCGCAATCCGCATCTGACTCCGTCACCACTGACCGCGGACGACCCGATGCGGCCCTGCGACATCTACAGCGGCACCAAGGCGGAGGCCGAGGAGATCGTGCGATCGTCGAGCCTGGAGTGGGTGGTCCTGCGGTTCGGCGGTGTGCTCACAAGCGATCTGTCGGCGCTGCCGCTCAGCGCCGACGCCATGGTGTTCCAAAGTGCGCTGCCCAGCGACAACCGCGTACAGACCGTCGACGTCCGAGACGTCGCGTGGGCCTGCGCGGCCGCGACCACCGCGGACGTCGCGCACGAGATCCTCTTGATCGCCGGCGACGAATCGCACCGCACCTGCTACGGCGACCTCTCGTCAAACCTCGTCGCGGCGCTGGGGATGCCCGGCGCGTTCCCGCCAGGTCGATTGGGTAACCCCGAAAGCGCCACGGACTGGTTCGTGACAGATTGGATGGACACCACCCGCGCGCAGGAAGCACTGCAGTTCCAGCACTACTCGTGGTCCGACATGATGGCCGAACTCGCCGACACATTCGGATGGAAGCGTCATCCGGCGCGCCTCATCACGCCGATCGTGCGTGCGGTGATGAAACGGCGCGGGGTGTACTGGAAGGCGCCTGGGCAGTACGCCGATCCGTGGGGCGCGATCCGCACCCATTTGGGCGACCCCACGTGGATTCGGCCGACCGACCCCGCCTGACCGCATAGTGTTCGCGCCGTGGACAACTACCTTGGGCGCAACGCCGTCATCACCGGAGGAGCCAGCGGAATCGGCTTGGCGACCGCGAAGGAGTTCGCCCGACGCGGCGCGCGCCTGATGCTGGCCGACATCAACGAGGCGGGGCTGGACGAGGCGGTTTCGGTGCTGCGTAACGACGGGGCCGACGCGCACGGCGTGGTCTGTGACACCCGCAAGCTCGACGATGTCGTTCACCTGGCCGATGAGGCCTTCAACGTGTTCGGCACCGTGCATGTGGTGTTCAACAACGCGGGCATCGCCTATGCGGGTTCGATCGCGGACACCAGCCACGACGACTGGCGCTTCGTGATCGACGTCGACCTGTGGGGCCCGATCCATGGGGTCGAGGCGTTTCTGCCGCGACTGATCGCGCAGGAGGACGACAGCCACATCGTGTTCACGTCGTCGTTCGCCGGGCTGATCCCCAACGTGGGGCTCGGTCCGTATTGCGTCGCGAAGTACGGCGTCGTCGCGCTGGCCGAGACGCTGCAACGCGAGGTACGGGCCAACGGCATCGGTGTTTCGGTGCTCTGTCCGATGATCGTCGCGACCGATCTGATGGCCAACAGCGAACGCGTCAGGAGCTCGGACTATGGCCCCCCGACGTCGTCCGCTCCGCCCCAGGAGCTGCCGTCGGCGTCGACCGACCCGCAGGTGCGGGCGGAAGACGTCGCGCGCCTGACGGCCGATGCGATTCTGGCCAACAGGCTCTACATCGTCCCGCATCAGGCGGCGCGGCCCTCGATCCAGCGCAGGTTCGAGCGCATCGACCGCGCCTTCGAGGACCAGATCGCCGAGGGCTGGACGCACTAGCCGAGCTGGTACTCGCCGGTCTCCGGGTGGTGGTACCAGCCGCTCGACGCTTGCGTGCCGCCGTCGACGTGGATGGTCTGCCCCGTGATGTAGCCCGACATCTCCGAAGCGAGAAAGACTGCGACGCTCGCTATTTCGTCGACATGGCCGGCACGGCCCATCGGAACCATCCGCTGATTGGACGCGTCCAGCCCCGGTGACAGCTGCAGGAGACCCTCGGTGACGGTCAGATCGGGAGCCAGCGCGTTGACGCGAATGTCGTGTGGCGCGAGCTCCAGCGCGGCGGTCTTGGTGAAGTTGATGACGCCGGCTTTCGACGCCGCGTATGCCGCATATCCCGGCGCCGCCCGCACCCCCTCGATCGACGTCACGTTGATGACGCTGCCCCCGACGCCCGCCGCGACCAGCCGCCTCGCGATCCGCTGCGTGCACAGCAGCACGTGGCGAAGGTTGCTTCGGTACAGCGCATCCCAGCCGTTCTCGCTGGTCTCCAGCAGGGGCGCCTTGAACGTGCCGCCCGCGTTGTTGACCAGAATCGACACCTCGCCGAGTTCGTCGACGGTGCGCTGCAGCGCCGCGTCAACCTGCTCACTATCGCGGACATCGACGACGATCCCCAGTGCGCCAATACTTTCGGCGGCCGAGGCGCAGGTGTCGGGATCGCGTTCCCATATCGCGACCGAGGCCCCGAACGCCGCCAGCCCCGCTGCGACGCCGCGTCCGATCCCTGCTCCCCCGCCGGTCACCACCGCGACACGGCCGGTCAGCAGGATATTGGACGGATCGATGGCCACCGGTCGAGGCTAGCCCGTCTTCGCCTTGCTTGGCCCCATCGCGGGCGCATTGCCGATCACTCCCCTGGCCTCGAGGTCGGCGATCTCGTCGGCGGTCAGCCCGAGTTCGGTCAGCAGTTCGTGGTTGTGCTGACCGAGCAGCGGCGCGGGCTCGACGTGGACGCGCTCCGGACCGCGCGACAACGTGAACGGCAGCGTGCTGTGCGGCGTGCGGGCGTTCACCGGATGTCCGACGTCCTCGAAGAAGCCGCGGGCGGCCAGCTGCGGAATTTCGGTCTGGCGGTGCGGTTGCATGACCTTGGCCACCGGAACGCCGTGCTCCCACAACGCGGCGACGATCGCGTCGCCGGTGCGGTCCGCACACCACACGGCGAGGAACTCGTCGACGGCGTCATGACGGGCGCGCCTGCCTGCTGCGGTGCTCAACTCAGGGTCGGCCGCCCAGTCGCCGCGCTCGACGGCCCCGCACAGGCCCGCCCATTGCTCGTCGGTCGCCACGGCGACGGCGACCCAGCAGTCGGCACGACCGAACTCGTCGATCTCGTTGGTGCGATACAGGTTCTGCGGTGCTGCGGTCGGCCCGCGGTTGCCGTCGCGCTCCAGCAGCGCACCGTAGGCCGAATACTCGATGACCTGTTCGGCGGCGACGTTGATCGCGGCGTCGACCATCGCGGCCTCGACCAGGACGCCCTTTCCGGTGTGACGCCGGTGTTCCAGGGCGATCAGCAGCGCATTGAGAGCATGGACGCCGGCGTTCGGATCACCGACCGAATAGGGCTCGTAAGGGTTGCGGTCGGGATAGCCGGTCAGCCAACTGATTCCGGACGCCGCCTCGATCACATAGGCGAACGCCGGGTTGTCACGCCAGGGACCGTCCAGCCCGAAGCCGGGCATCCGCAGCATCACCACGTCGGGCCGGATGGCCTGCACGGCAGCGAAATCCAGTCCGATCTGGTCCAGGACCCGCGGGGTGAAGTTCTCGGCGATCACGTCGCAGGTGGCGATGAGCCGATTCAGCAGATCGCGGCCGGCGGCGCTCTGCAGATCGAGCGTCAACCCCTTCTTGTTGGTGTTCAGCCCCGAGAAGATGGGCGACTTCTCCCACCACAGCTCCTCGGTGACCGGTATGCCGGCGATCAGCCGGGTGCCGTCGGGCCGCCGTGTCGACTCGACGTGGATGACCTCGGCGCCCAGCATCGCGAGGATGTGTGTGCACGACGGCCCCGCCCAGAAGGTCGTCATGTCGAGTACGCGTAGCCCCTCGAACGGCAACCCCGTCCTCGCCGAAATAGCATTCCGGGCTGCTGGATATCCGCTTTCGCCACCCGGAATGCTATTTCGGCGATACAAGTCGGTGTGTTCGCCCAGCCGGGGCGCGGGCCCGGGCGCGTCCAACAGCACCGGTGTCGTCCGATAGGGAGGGCCGGGCTGATCGAAACCGTCGCGGGGGTTCGATACGAAGGACCCGCGTGCCACGAAGTGGTCGAGGCCGACGATGTTGGCGCCGTTGCCGACCGGCGCATTCGGGATGCGGAACGCGGTCGCCAGGTCTCTTATTTCGTCGACGGTGTGACTCCGCACCCAGGCGTAGAGCTCGTCGGCCTTCTCGTTGGCCTGCTCCGTGATGGACAGCGGCGAGTCCTCGTCGATCCAGTCCTGGTGGCCGGTCATCGCGCACAGGTCGAACCACTGCTGCGCGGTGCCGCATCCGATGTCGATCAGGCCGTCCTTTGCGCGGGCGATCCCCGGCACGGTCAACCGCCGGGCATCCCGCCACGGCCTGCCCAACATCTCGTAGTAGGCCACCGGGTAGTACGTGAGGCCGAGGATCTGGGTCTCCAACATCGACACGTCGACGAGTTCGCCGCCCCCTCGCGACCGCGAGGCCAATGTCGCGGCGCTGGCGTACGCGCCTGCGAGGTATTCGCCGACCTGCCCGCCGACGTAGACCGGCGCGCGGTCGGCCGAACCGCGGCCCAGGCCGACGATCCCCCCGGACCACGCCTGCAGCGTGAATTCCGTTGCGGGGCGGTCAGACCAGGGGCCGTCCAAGCCGAACGCTGTGATCGATGTGACGGTCAGGTGGGGGTGCGCCGACCGGATCGCGGCAGGTGTGAACACGACGTGTTCGGCGACGCTCGAGCCGCGCGACCACACAACCGATTCGGCGCCGTCGAGCAACGCGTTGACGTAGTCGATGTCGGCTTCCGGGTCTGCGATCACGCTGTGTTTCGAACAGGCCAGGAAGCTGAACAACGCGCCGTCTTCACCCGGTGCGATCTCGGCGCCCGACGCCGACCACCGGCGCAGTGGATCACCTTCAGGCGGCTCGACTTTGATGACCGTGGCACCAGCCTCGGCCAGCAGCTTCGTGCAGTAGGCACCCGCGATGCCGACGGACAGGTCGACGACGGTGTAGCCGTTGAGCGGCGCCACAGTCTGTTACTTGTCCTTCTTGCGATTCGACTTGCTCAGCCGGAAGTCCGGCGGGAACTTGCTGTCGTTGTCGTTGACGGCACCCGCCAGTCCGCTGTCGATGGCCTCCATCATGTCGAGGTCATCCGTATCGTCGTTGGCCACACCGCTTCCCATGGATTCGAAGAACGCCGACAGCAGGCTGCCCATGTATTCGCCCTGGTGCTGCTTGTAGACCTCGAAGAAGATCTTCTGCTGGAAGACGGTGTCGACAGGCCGGTTACGCGCGCACGCCAGGGCGTACTTCTCGACTTCGGCCTCGAGCTGATCGCGCGGCACCACCTTGTTGAGGAAGTTGCAGTCGTACATCTCGGCGGCGGTGAACGGCCGTCCGGTGAAGACCATCTCCTGGAACTTGCGCAGCCCCATCATCTGGATCCAGGTCCACATCCGCGGTCCCCACCCGTAGTAGCGGAACGACGGATGACCGAACAGGGCGTCGTCGGACGAGATCACCAGATCGGCGTCGGCACACTGGTAGAAGTGCCAGCCGTAGCAGTAGCCCTTGGCTTCGACGATGCTGATCTTCTTCAGTTCCTGCAACGGGCGGTTGCCCGCCTGCACATTCGCGTACCAGGCGCTGATCGTCGCACCGCTACGGAAGGTGCCCGCCGGCGGATACTTCACCTCGCCGACGCCTTCGTCCTCGAGACGCAGCTCGGCGAGCCGCAGGTCGGTGTTGTCGTAGCCTTCCATGAACTCCGGAAGGTCGGCCCCGCTGCCGAGGTTGTCGCCGACGCCACGGATCACGACGACCTTGACGTCGTTGTCGACGGTGGCCGCCCGCAGCAGATCGGCGTAGCGCAGCCGCGCCAACGACGTCGGCGCGTTCAGGTACTCGGGACGGTTGAAGGTGATCGTCGCGATCTTGGTCTTCGGATCCTTCTCGTAGAGAATCAGCTCTTCGGGAGACGGCCGACTTCCGTTCTCAGACATTGATTCTCCTCAGCTGATTCCGGCGGCGGCCTGGGTCGGCGATGGGCTGGTCGTGAGCACTTCGGGTCCGGAGTCGGTGACGAGCACGGCGTCGCGGCGGAACACCGCACCGACGCCGGCTTCCCACACGTACGCCGTGACGGCCAACACCGAGCCCGGGTCCAGGTGCTCATCGGCCGACGTCCTTGCGAGGTCGGGAGAGATCACCGGCGGATCGAAGCCGAGGCCGAGGCCGTGGGCGACCGGCATCGGGGGCAGCGACTCACCCGCGGCGGCGTACGCGGCGAACAGGTCGCTGGCAGGCGCTCCGGGCTGACAGGCGGCAACCAGCCTGTCCCACAGTCGGTTCGAACGCCCGAACAAGGCGTCGGCGCCCTTCACGTTGCCCACCGGCCAGGTGCGTCCCACCTCGCCGACGTAGCCGTTGGCCAGCGCACCCGCCGCGAAGGCCACCAGGTCGCCGTCGGCAACTTTGCGATCACGCTTGCCTACGCGCCAGGATTGCTCGCGCGGCGTTATCCACGCCCCGTCCTGCGTCGCCGATGTACTGACGCCGCCGGCAGCCATCGCCTCCAGCATCACACCGGTGAGCGCCTGTTCGGTGACCCCCGGTGCGAGCTTGGCGACCGCGGCCGCCAAGCCGTCCTCCGCGACCCTGAGGGCACTGCGCAGCGCACGGATCTCCTCGGCGGTCTTGATCCGGCGGGCGGCGCGCATTGCGACCTCGCCGTCGACGAGTTCGGCGTTGGGAAACGCCATCGGCAGGAGTTGGCCGAATGTCGGTGAGAGCGCATCGGTTCCGACGCGTTTCGCCTCGGCCGCGCCCTTGATGTTCTTCAGGACCTCGATGATCGTCATCGGGTTCCACGCCAGGCCGTAGAGGTGGTCGTGATCGATCTCCTCCGGCATGCCCTGATCCCAGCTGCTGTTGAGGTGGATCTCGCCGGTCGCTCGGACCACCACGCAGATCGGCGCGAACAGACGGGTGCCCGCCACCCAGAGCTGCGGAGCACCGGTCACATAGCGGACGTTGGCCTGGCGTCCGAGCACGAGGACGTCGAGGTCATTGGCTTCCATCTGAGCCAGTGCACGCTCACGGCGGCTGGTGCGCAGGGCCGGATCGTCGGGCAGTACCTCGTCGCTCACGAGGCCACCCCGTACGGCGCGTAGGGATAGTCGGTGATGGACTGATACCCGTCTTCGGTGATGATCACGATCTCCTCACTGCGGTAACCGCCGGTGCCGTCCTCCCAGACGACGGGCTCGAGCACGAGCGCCATGCCTGCCGGGAAGACGAAGTTGTCGTCGAATTCCTGGCCCAGATCCGTTCCGATCATCGGCATCTCGGCGGCGTTGGTGCCGATGCCGTGACCTAGGTAGAAGTGCGGCAGCCACGGTTTCGCACCGCCGTTGGCGGCGATGGCCGCGCGCGCCAGATCACCCGACGTCGCTCCCGCCTTGGTGACTGCCAGGACCGCGTCGAGGATCTCGCGCCACTTGTCGAATTGGGCCTGTTGCCGGGATGACGGCTCCTCACCTACCAGCCAGGTGCGGCCGAAGTCGGAGCAGTACCCCTCGTAGGTGATGCTGACGTCGGTCCAGAGCACATCGCCCTTCGCCAGTTCCTTCTCGGTCGTCAGCAGCGGCAGGGCCAGATCACCGGTGGTGGTCCACACCGAACCGCTGTTCCTGGTCGTCGGCATCACCTGCCAGATGGCCTCCAGCATGTTGGCCGTCGCGCCCAGTTCGAAAGCGCGCCTGACGAATGCGGCCGACAGGTCGATCTGCCGCACGCCAGGGGCAAGCGAACGCTGCACGTCGACGGCGGCCTCTTCGGTGATGCGGCACGCCTTGCGGATCGCCGATATCTGGTCGACGGTCTTGACCAGTTTCGCCGGGCCGACCACCTGTGCGGCATCCGACGGCGGGCCGCCGGGGAACAGCCGGTCCGTCGCCCTGCGCATCGCGCCTGTCAGCTCGTCGACCGCGACCGAGGCGCCTGCAGGCACCAGCTCGGCCAGTACCTTCGCGAAATGCTCGACACCCTCGTCGAATTCGAGGTAGAGCGGGCCGTGGACATGATCGGCGGGCAGTTCGGACTCGAAGGAGCTGCCCTCCCGGAACGGCATGTAGAGGTGCGGATGCTCGTCGTCGGCGAGGACGACCGCAACCGGTCGTTCGACGTGTGACAGCCCGGCGTCCAGCAGGGGCCAGCTGGCCCCCGTCGCGTACACCACATTCCCGTTGCCGAGCAGCAGGAGCGCGTCTACGCCCTTCTCCTTCATGGAGTCTCGCAGCCGGACACCGCATTCGCGGTACATCCTGGCGCGATCCGGTAGGTCAGGGATGTCGAGCAGTGCGGAACCGGAGGCAAATGTCGTCACGACACACCCAGGAAGTTCTTGATGTTGGTGCTCACGATCTTCACCGCGTTCTCGGGGCCCACCGTCTCCACGACAGACGCCAGCGACTTCTCGGAATAGCCGAACGTGCTTTCGTTGTGCGGGTAATCCGATGACCACATCACGTTGTCGACGCCGATGCGGTCGATCAGCTGCAGGCCGAGCGGATCGACCATGAACGAGGCACTCATGTGGTTGGCCCAGTAGTGATTGACCGGGTGTTCCAGCTGATGGTTGAACATGTGCCGGTAGGAAGCCCGCATGTGCTCGGCGTCCTGCAGAGCAGTTGGCACCCAGGCGATCCCGCCCTCGAACCAGCCGATGCGCAGCTTCGGATGCCGGTCCAGAATCCCGGAGAACACGTACTTGGCGAACTGCTCGCGGAACGAGTCGACATTCACCATCATGCCGACCACGACGCTGTTGTTCTGGCACGGAGTCTTCGGCGGCGTCTCACCGATGTGGTGGCTGACCGGCAGCCCGGCCTCCTCGATCTCGTCCCATACGGCGTCCATGTCGGTGCTGCCGTAGTCGTAGATGTTGCCCTCGTCGTCCTTGCCCGGGTTGAGCGGCAGCAGGAACGTCTTGAGCCCCAGCGACTTCAGCTCCTCCAGGGTGCTCCTGGTGCCCTTCGGATCCCACCAGTTGATCAAGCCGACGCCGTAGAAGTGCCCGTTGGAGCGCTCCTGGAGATCGGCGATGTGCTCGTTGTAGATCCGGAACACGCGCTCGCGCAGTGCCTTGTCCGGGTAGTGAAACAGAGCCAGCACCGCATTCGGGAAGGCCAGTTCCTTGTCGATGCCGTCCTCTTTGAGTTCACGGATCCGTGCCTCGATGTTGTTCGAGGCGGCGCCGGCGAGGTCGTCGTACTGCATGAGGACTCGGCCGAAGTCCCCACCCGTCCACGCCTTGCCTTTCATGCCGACCATGTACGCGCCGTCCTCGTACCAGATGCGCGGCGCCGCACCCTTGAGTTCTTCGGGGAAGCGCTCGTAGAAGATGTCGTCGGCGACCGAAATGTGGTTGTCGGCGGAGAAGATCTCGGTTCCCTTAGGAAGCCCAGTGGGGCCGTCCGCTGAGGCGTGTCCCTGCCGGTACTTGGGCGCACCGAAGCCCTCGGGCGGGTAAAGAGTGCTCTGCACTGTTGGGGTGGACATCGTTGGTACTCCAATCGGGCTGTGGGCCAAAGTCTGTCGGTGACTACCAGGTCACCGGAAGTTCGTAGACGCCATAGGCGAGGCGGTCGTGCTTGAAGGGCACCTCGTCGAACGGAATCGCCAGCGCGAGCGTCGGGATGCGACGCAGCAGGGTGTGGAACACGATCTGCAGTTCGGCGCGCGCGAGCTGCTGGCCGACGCACTGATGCCTGCCGTAGCCGAAACCGAGTTGCTGGCCGGCATCACGGGTGAAGTCGAGCCGGTCGGGCTCGGGATACGCGGCCGCATCCCAGTTCGCAGGCGCCAGATCGATGATGATGCCCTCGCCCGCGCGAATGGTCTCGCCGGCGATCTCGATGTCCTCGATGGCGACCCGGCGCTGGCCGTTCTGGATGATCGACAGGTACCGCATCAGTTCTTCGACGGCGTTGGCGATGAACTTCGGATCGTTCGAATCACGAAGGAGCGCAGCTTGTTCGGGGTTCTCCAGTAAGGCGAGCACGCCGATGCCGATCATGTTCGCGGTCGTCTCGTGGCCGGCGATCAACAGGCCGGTGCCCAGCTGGGCGGCCTCCTTGACGCTGATCTCACCTGCGGTCACTCGCTCGGCCAGGTCGGAGACGGCATCCTCGGAAGGCTGCTCCATCTTCTTCTCGACCAGGTCGATCAGGTATTTGTGGAGGCTCATCGCCCCCTTCTGGCCTTCTTCGGCGGTGGCGTAGCGGGCCAGCCCGACGTTGGCGTGGTGCTGGAAGAACTCATGGTCCTCGTAGGGGACGCCGAGCATCTCGCTGATCACCTTGGTCGGCACGGGCAGTGCGAGCTTCGCGACGATGTCGGCGGGTTGCGGGCCCGCGAGGATCTCATCGATGCACTGATCGGTGACCTCCTGGATGGCAGTGCGCAGGCCCTCGACACGTTTGAACGTGAACGGCTTGGACAGCATCCGGCGGAACCTGGTGTGCTCCTCGGCGTCGGAGGTGAACACCGACCGGGGCCGCTTGTACACCGTGGACAGCATGTGCTCATTCCAGTGGGGGAAGCCCTCGCGACGGTCGTCGACGCTGACGCGCGAGTCCGAGAACAGCGCCCGCGCCACCTCATGCCCGGTGATCAGCCACGGTGTGGTGCCGTTCCAGATCCGCACTCGCGACAGCGGCTTGGACTCACCCATCTCGAGAATCGGCAACGGAGGTGCGAACGGGCACCGCGCGTCACGCTCCATCGGGTACTCGGGAACGTCGGCCGAAACCTGTTCTGCGGCAAGGGTGTCTGACATCAAATCTCCGTCATTCCTCGATGTGGATGGCCAGGGCTGGACACGCCGCGGCCGCCTTTCGGGTTTCTTCGGCCAGGTCGGGTCCGGGCTCGTCGATCAACAGCACCACGACGCCGTCCTCGTCGCGCTGGTCGAACACCTCGCCGGCGTTCATGACGCACATGCCGGAGGACACGCACTTGTCCTGGTCGACGCTGACCTTCACGGCCGCTCCGTGATGGGCGCCTGCCACAGCCCGACGATGGCGTCGATGAGACCGGAGGCCACCGAGCTCCACGTGGTGCGGGGCGCGGCCGTGCCTTCGGCGAACGCGCGCTCGAAATCGGCACAGGTGTGCATCATCAGGTTGCGCACCATGATGTTGCGCTCGGTGACGACGGTCATCGGCAGGTCGGGCAGGCAGCGCGTGATGCGTTCGACGACTCTCGCCAGCGACGGCGAAGCGAGCGCGTCCTTCACGACGATCTTCTGGTAGGCGGGGTCGGCCAGCGCCTGGGCGGCGAAGCGCGCGTACCACGTCGGGTTGCCGAGCTGATCGAGGTGCTCGGTGAGCGAGCACACCATGCATGCGATCCAGTCGCGCAACTCCGTGGAATCGCCGGTGTCGGCCACCATTCGGGCCAACAGCCGCTCGATCGACACCCGGTGCTTCTGTTCGATCGCCCGAACGAGGTCGGCCTTGGTGCCGAAGTGATAGCCGACGGCGGCGTTGTTTCCCTGCCCGGCCGCTTCGCTGACCTGCCGGTTGGAAACGGCGTAGACCCCGTGTTCGGCGAACAGCCGCTCCGCCGCGGCAAGGATCGCCTCGCGGGTGATGGAGGCCCGCTCGGTGCGAACGGTCCTACTGGCTGTCGTCACCCGCCCAGTGAACCCCGTCACAACAGTTAAGTCAAGCGACTGATTTAAATTCTTGGAGGCTTGTCGTCCCGGTTTCGTCGGCGGGCGCATAGAGTGCCCCTGACCATGGCTGATTCGCGGTTCACCGACAACGGCGACGCACGTATCCACTACATCGACTCCGGCGGTGATGATCGCGGCGCGCCGGTCGTGTTCGTGCCGGGCATGACGTGTGTCGCCGAGGACTACACGGAAATCCTGGCGCTGTTCGGCCGCAGGACTGTCGTCGTCGACCTCAGGGGGCACGGCCGAAGCAGTGCCCCGGTGACCGGTTACGACGCCGCGACATTGAGCACCGACATCGGGGCGGTGGTGGACGCCGTCACCGACGGACCGGTGCACGTCGTGTCGTTCTCCAGGGGCACTACCTATGCACTGACGTGGGTGATCGACAACGTCGAGCGGGTCCGGTCGATCGCGATCGGCGACTACGTGCCCGAGGAAAAGGTGCTGCCGCCCGCGATCTCGCGTCGGCTTCTCGGCGGCCGCTGGCGCGGCACTCCGGTGAGCGAGCGGCTCGACGAGGACGCCGCGCACAAGACCTTCGGTGCCGCGCAGCCGCGGTCGTTGTGGGAACCCCTTGCCCGGCAGCAACTTCCGCTGCTCGCCGTGCGCAGTAGCGAACGCTTCCTGGTCGGTGACGAGCAATGGTCGCGCTACCGGGTGCTGTTTCCGGACGCACATCTGGTCGAGTTCAACGACTCACCCCACGACATCTTTCGTCCCGACCGCGGCCGATACCCCCGGCTGGTCTGCGAACATGTCGACCGCGTGGACGACGGCCGCTAGTCGCCCTTCGGCTTACGCGCGATCGCCTTGCCCGCCACCGTGCCACCGTCGACGGGGAGCACGGTGCCGGTGACATAGCGCGAGCGGTCTGTGGCGAAGTAGAGCGCCGCTTCGGCGACGTCCTCCATGGTGCCTTCACGCTTGAGTGGGCGGTCGTTGCGCATCTGCTCACGGATCTTGGCCTCGAACTGTTCGAGCTTCTCGAGATCCTCCCCCGCCGCCGACTTGCGCACGATCGCCGTGCGGATGTTGCCGGGCGCGATGGCGTTCACCCGAATCTCGTAGTGCGCCAACTCGATTGCGGCGGATTTGGTGAACTGGATGACAGCGGCCTTGGATGCCCGATAGGTCATCACACCGCCGCCGGCCTGGATACCGCCGATCGACGTGAGGTTGATGATGGAGCCGCCGCCGTGTTTGGACATGTGCCGGGCGGCGTCGCGTGTGCCCGCCATCACCGCGAGCACGTTGATGGCCATCACTTGGTGGAAGTCCGCGAGGTCGTCGTCGAGGAAGCGGCGATGCATGGTGCCCGACACCCCCGCGTTGTTGACCATGACGTGCAAGCCACCGAAGCGGTCGACGGCTGTCGACACGAGCCCACTCACCTGCTCGATATCGGACACGTCGGCCTCGACGAAAAACGCGTTGGCGCCGATGTCCGCCGCGAGCGCCGCGCCGCTTTCGACGTCCACATCGCCGATCAGCACCTTGGCGCCCTCGGCCGCGAATCGACGTGCCAGCCCCTCGCCGAGGCCGGACGCGCCGCCCGTGACGATCGCGACCTTGCCCATCAGTTCATCGGTCATGTCGCCGCTCCTTCGCGCTGTTCGGCCAGGAAAGCCAGCAGCAGGTCATTGACCGCCGCCGGCTGTTCGATCTGCGGGCAGTGTCCCGCATCGGGGATCACCGCCGAACGGCCGGAGGCGATTTGGCCGGCGATCTCGCCCGCCCAGCCGCGCGGCAGCAGTTTGTCGCCGCCGCCCTCGATCACCAGCGTCGGCACCGTGATGCGGTCGTATGCCCGCTTGCTCGACGGTAGCGGCGGCGATTCGAGACCCGGTCGACGAAACCTCGCTGCCGCCAGTGCTTCCCAAGCCCCGGGGGCGATGCTCGACCGATATCGGCGCTGCACGTACTCGTCGTCCGCGGGATAAGACCGATCGTGGAAGAGGGCTTCGACGATCCTGCGCATCCCTTCGACGGTGGCGTCGTAGTCGTAGAGGGCGGCCGAGTGCTCGTTGCGTAAAATCTCGCCGCCACCGCAGATCGTCACCATGCTGCGCACCGGCAGCACCGGCGACTCCGACGTCGAGTCGACGAAGAGGTTGACCGCACCCATCGAATTCCCGACGAAGTGAGCTGATTCGACACCGACCGCTTCGCAGAACCGCGCGATGTGACGGATCCGCATGCCGCGGCCGTCATTGAAGTCGATGACCTTCGCGGACTCGCCGAACCCCAGCATCTCCAGGGCCAGCACGCGATGCCGTTGTGCGAGCGCGGCGATGTTGTTCTCCCAGGCGATCTCGGCGTTCACTCCGAACTCACCACCGTGCAGTAGCACGACCGGATCACCCTGTCCCGCCTCGAGATACCCCGTCGCCAGACCGTCGACCAGAATGGTCTTTCTCTCTGCGCGAGCAGACGCAAATTGCCCCGACACGCCGATACCTTCGTGCCCTTTGTGTCTGTTCGCGCTGGAGGCGTTCACGCGGTTTCCCAGATCTTGTCGGCCGAGTTGATGGCCACTCCGAGCGCCGAATCCAGGCAGCAGCTGGTACGTGTCGACATGACCCCTCTACTTGATGGCGATCGGATTGATCGGTGAGCCGACGGCGCCGGTCACCCGCAACGGCGGTGCGATGAGCTGGAATTCGTAGACACCGTCGGCTGCGCAGTCGGCCGCGAGTGCGGTCAGATCCCAGTATTCCCCGAGCATCAGCCCCATATCGCGCAGACACAGCATGTGCATGGGCAGGAAGGCCCCGTCGACGCCCGACACCGGGTTCTCCACCATCAGGTTGTCGGCCGCGACGGCGGCGATGTCGTGATCGTGCATCCACGACGCGCACGTCCAGTCCAGTCCCGCGCCGGGCTCACCGCCGTCGCCGGTCTGCAGAAACCTTGTCCACCAACCGGTTCGGACCAGGACGATGTCGCCGCGTTCAACGGTGACGCCTTGGCTGCGAGCGGCCTCATCGAGTTCCGCAGGCGTGATGGGATCGCCGAGATCGCAGAACGTCTCGACGCCGCGCAGGCGGACGATGTCGAGCAGGACGCCGCGGGACGTGATGCCCTTGCTGTCGACCTTGTCGATGCCGCAGTGGAAGGCGCCCAGGCTGGTCACCGAGCTCGCCGGGAACCCGTTGTACAGCTGGTCCTCGTAGTACACATGCGACAGGGCATCCCACTGGGTCGCGGCCTGCAGCGGCATGATGATGACGTCGTCGTTGAACCGCATCGGGCCGCTGGTCGCGAACTCGCTGAGCTGGGTCGCCGCCGGATTCTTCAGCCACGACGGACCGTACTGGGCCAGGGTGCTCGCATCGCCGCCGTCGATGGTCATCACATGCAGTGGGTTCTGCCTGAAGTGGAATGCGCCCTGTGGTCCGGAGGAGCCGAAGTCCACCCCGAGCGGAAAGACCTTGCCGTGCTTGACCAGACTGGCCGCCTGCTGGACCTTCTCACTGGTGATGAAGTTGAGCGTGCCCAGCTCGTCGGCGTCACCCCAACGACCCCAGTTGCGCACGTCGTCGGCGACCCGGCGGAAGTCCTTCATGCTGGCCATAGTTCGCCTCTCATCGTCGCGACACCGAGTCGGCGAGATCCGTCTCGCCGATGGTGCCGCCGTCGACCCAGATCACCTGTCCGGTGATGTAACTGGCTGCCTTGCTGTTCAGGAAGACCAAGACGCTGGCCTGTTCGTCGGGTGTCGCGGCGCGGCCGAGAGGAGTGTGGAAGGAATCCAGGAACTCCTGGCCGTACGCCGACCGCAACTGGTCGAGGATCGGGGTCTCGGTGACACCGGGCGCGGTGCAGTTGATGCGAATGCCCTTGGCGCCCAGAGCCACCACGTTGGCCATCCCGTACAGGATGATCGCCTCCTTGGACAGCCGGTAGCCACCGCCTTCGGCGACGGCGTCCGGATGGCGTTCACACCATTCGATCCCCTCGGCCATGGTCTCGGTGTGCACCAGACCGGCGGTGACCGCGGCGTTCTGACGATAGGCCGATGCGGCCAGTGAGGAAACGCAGGCGATGGCCGACCCCGCCGGCATCGACGGCACCAACGCCTCGGTGAGCCGCCGAGTACCGAGGAAGTTGATGGTGACCACCCGTAGTGGATCCCGGATGCCCGACGACACCCCGGCGATGTTGAACAAGGCGTCGACGCGGCCGCCGATCGATGCCGCGGCCGCATCGATCGACTCCGGATCGTAGAGGTCCAGGGAGATGAACTCACCGATGTCGAAGTCGGGTTCTCGGATATCGAGACCGACCACCTCGGCACCGAGATCGGCCAGCTGCCGCGCTACCTCGGCGCCGATGCCCGACGCGCATCCGGTGACAACGGCCCGACGGCCGTCGTAGCGCCACAGCTCGTCAGTCTGGCCCATGGATCATTCAGTGCCCTTCACGCTCTTCGCGTCCGCCTCCGTCATTCGCTCCTCACGTCCGCGGAAGGGTTCCTGCTCGTCCACCCCTCACCCGACTTGAGCTTCGCCGCGGCCGCCTCGATACCCGCGTTCATCTCGTCCATCGCCAGGGACACTTCGTTGGCGGTGTAGTTCTCGCGGCCCGTGGGCAGACCGCCGAATGCATACGTTTCGTCGAACAGCGGCGCTTTCGACTTCGGTCGCCGCGCTTCGGCGCGCTCGAGGACGGGCTTGAGACGCTTGGCCTTTTCCGCCCTGGCCTTTTCGTCGCGCTCGATGAACTCGGGCAGCACCTCCTTGCCCATGAGCTCGATGGATTCCATCGTCTCGTCGTGGCGGCGCGGTGTGAGGAGCAGGATCAGTTCGTCGACGCCACTTTCCTCGTAGCCGCGCAGGAACTCCCGCACGGTCGCGGGGCTGCCGATCGGCCCGCGGCCGGGGCCGTACACGATGCTCGGATCCTTCTCGATCTCTTCGAGGTGGCGCTTCCACACGCCGGTCCGGCCGGGAATGTGCATGCCGGTCATGTAGTAGTGCATGATCCCGAACGCGAAGAAACCGCCGCCCATTCCGAGGCGCTCGATGGCCTGCTCGTCGGTCTTGGCCACCATCATCGACAGATCGCCGCCGATGGCGAGGATGTTGGGGTTCATCTGCGGCGTGACCGGCACGGCGCTCTCTTCGAACTCCTTGTAGTAGCCATTGACGCGCTCGGCAAGCGGGCCGGGCCCGGTGTAGGCGAAACTCAGTGCACCGAGCCCCTTTTGCGCGGCCATCGACACCGAAGCGGGCCGAGTGCACGCGACCCATACGGGCGGATGCGGCTTCTGCAGCGGCTTGGGTACGACGTTGCGCGGAGGCATCTCGACGTGCTGGCCCTTGAAGCCGGTGAACGGCTCCTCGGTCATACAGCGGATCGAGACCTCCAGCGCCTCTTCCCACATCGCACGCTTGTCGGCGGGATCGATCCCGAAGCCGCCGAGCTCGCCCACCGAGGACGACTCACCGGTGCCGAATTCCACCCGGCCGTTGGAGATCAGGTCGAGGGTGGCGACTCGCTCGGCCACGCGGGCGGGGTGGTTGACCGCCGGCGGCAGGTGCATGATGCCGAAGCCGAGGCGGATGTCCTTGGTGCGCTGGCTCGCCGCAGACAGGAAGATCTCGGGGGCGGTCGAGTGACAGTACTCCTCGAGGAAGTGGTGCTCGGTCAGCCACACCGTGGAGAAGCCCGCCTTGTCGGCGGCCTCCACCTCATCGAGACCGTCCTGGAAGAGCTTGTGCTCGTCGTCCTCACTCCACGGCCGCGGCAGCGGGAATTCGTAGAACAGCGAGATCTTCATTTCGTTACCTTTCGATCGGAATCGAGTGTCGAATCGGTCTGGGCACCCGACTGAACGGTTGTGTCGGGCAACTGGTCTGCGATGTGCTTGGCCGCGACGTATCCGAAGGTCATCGCCGGCCCGATGGTCGCGCCTGCGCCCGCATAGCTGCGTCCCATCACCGCGGCCGAGGTGTTGCCGACGGCGTACAGGCCCTTCACGACGCTGTCATCGGAGCGCAGCACCCGGGCGTGCTCGTCGGTTCGCAGCCCACCCGAGGTGCCGAGGTCGCCGAGGATGATCTGGAACGCGTAGTACGGCGGCTTCTGCAGCGGGTACAGGTTGGGATTGGGCAGGGTCGAATCGCCGTAATAGTTGTCGTAGGCGGAGTCGCCGCGGTTGAAGTCGTCGTCGTGGCCTCTGCGCGCAAGGTCGTTGAATCGGTCGGCGGTGGCGCGAAGCTGCGCGGGCGGGACGCCGATCTTCGTCGCCAGCTCTTCGAAGCTGTTGGCCTCCACCACGACTCCGGACTCCAGCCAAGCCTTGGGCACCTTCCATCCGGTCGGCACCGGCGCGAAGGGCACCTTGGGAATCGGCAGATGCCCGCCGACGACGTAGCGGTGGAACGAGCGGATGTCGGTGATGAGCCAGCACGGGATATGCGTGACACCGGAGTTCTGGCCCTCGATCATCGCGTGTGCGAAGTCCATGTACGGCGCGGCTTCGTTGATGAACCGCTTGCCCTCGCCGTTTACCACGAACTGCGACGGCATCATGCGTTCGTTGAGCATGAACTGCAGCCTGCCGTCGGGCCAGCACATGGCGGGAAACCACCACGCCTCGTCCAGCAGATCGGTCGAACCGCCGACCTTCTCCCCCGCCCGGATACCGTCACCCATCGACGCGGGATTGCCGAAACTCCAGTCCTTCTCGAGCACCGGCAGATGCTGCCTGCGCCACTCCATATCGTGATCGAAGCCACCGGACGCGAGAATGACACCGCGCCGCGCGCCGATGCGCAGTTGGCGGCCCTCCCGCTCGACCACCGCGCCCGTGACCGTCCCGTCGACGTCGGCGATGAGTTCGGTCATCGGTGAACTCAGCCACAGCGGGATGTTCTGTTCCTTGAGCGCCAGTCGCATCCTGGCTGCCAGTGATTGGCCGATCGCGGCCATCCGGTCACCGAACACCCGCGCCCGGAACATGCGCCAGATCAGCTTCACCAGCACTGCCTTGCCGCGCCAGTTCTGGCGCACCTGATAGAACAGCCGAAGGTCCTTGGGGGCGAACCAGATTCCCCTGGGCGCCAGGGCCAGCGGCTGCAGCAGGTTCTGTTCCTCGTCACCCAGCTCGCGCAGGTCGATCGCCGGCACATTGATCGTGCTGCCCAGTTCCGAACCGCCCGGCAGCTCCGGGTAATAGTCGGCGTAGCCGGGTTTCCAGACGAATTCGAACCACCGGCTGCGTTTCTCGAGGAACTCCATCATCTCCGGTGCGCTCTCGACGTACTTGCGCAGCCGCCCATCGGTCACGAGCCCGCCGGTGATGCGTCGGAGGTACTCGAACACGCCGTCCGGGTCGGGCGCATAGCCCGCTGCACGCTGCGACGGCGCTCCCGGCACCCAGATGCCCCCGCCCGACAGCGCGGTGGAGCCGCCGAACTGCGGCGACTTCTCCACCACCAGGGTGTCGAGGCCGAACGCATCGGCAGCCAGCGCCGCGGTCATTCCGCCGCCGCCGGAGCCGATGACGAGCACGTCGACCGTGTGATCGAAATTTTCGGTGGTGGTCATGGGTTACACACCGCCGTCCTGACAGCGAAGCCGGCGATCAGCTCGGGCGCCGCCCGGTAGAACCGGTTTCCTGTGTCATAGCGACCGTGGGCGCCCAGCACCGCGAATGCCGCTACCCAGGTGCGGATTTCGTGTGCGGAGTGTCCGGCCTGTTGCTCGATCCAGCTGTTGGACCAGCCGTCTACGTCACTGAGACGATTCGAATCGACCAACTCGAGGAACGCCTGGTCCCAGTCGGGGTTCAGCGGCTGCAGTGGGCTGTCGCCGTGCGCAAAGGCCTGTGCCGCATCCATCACCGCGACCTGCCGCGCCTGCCGCTGCTCCGGTGTCATCGGTTCGCCGTGCACAATGCGCCCCAACGCCGCAGGCGGTGCAGTGGCCAGCGTAGGCACCGGCGGATCGTGCGACAGACCACCGGATCCCACGACGAGGACGCGCTTGCCGAGGGTTGCCAGGTAGGTGCCCACGGCGGCGCCGAGCGCCCGAACGCGCCGCAGCGGTCCGAGCGGGGTGGCTACGGAGTTGATGAAGATCGGGATCACCGGCTTCGAAGTCACGTCACCGAACAGGTTCTGCAGCGGTTGAACCGTCCCGTGGTCGACGTCCATGCTGGCCGAAAGCGCCACGTCCACACCGGATTCGAGCACTGCGCGAGCGCAGTCGGCGGCGATGTCCTCGGGCACGTTCAACGGACCCGCGTAGGTGCCGTAGTCACCGACGCCCTGCGCTGCGGTGCCGATGCAGAACGGCGGCATCGTCCGGTAGAAGAACCCGTTGTAGTGGTCGGGCGAGAACACCACGACCAGTTCGGGATCGAAGTCGGCGACGAAGCCGCGCGCCGCCGCCAGGGCCGACTCGATGTCGTCAAGAAGATCCTGCGACGGTCCCGGAAGGTTCAGTAGCGGACTGTGCGACATGCAGCACAGGGCCAGTGTCGCCATGAGAACTCGAGCCTCCTTCCTGGGTCAGACAGAGGACGTCGAAAAGCGAATCGCTCATTTCGGTCGCGCGCTGCGCGATGCAGGCACCTGCGATGCAGCGGTCGGGCCGCACGAAGAGCACGGAGTCGGTGTAGACGTCGAACCAGGATTTCAGCGCGCCGGTCCGGTCGCCGACGACCACCACGTCGGGGTCGTCGTGGCCGGGCCACTGCAGCTGGGTCATGGGACGCGCCTCGACGAATCTGGCCCCCAACGCTTTCCAGCGGTTGAACGCTTCGTCGCCGAGCACGGCGCGCAGGTTGTTGCTCCAGCACAACACCGCGAAGCCGGGGCCCAACACCTCGTCGAGCAAAACGTTCTGTTCTGTTCGGGTGTCGACGCGGGGCTGGATGAACAGCGTGCCGGTCGGCGAGTTGGACGCGCTGTAGTCGGCATGCCACACCGCCCCCTGCTGATAACGCGGCATGGGCTTGAACCGCATCTCCAGCACATAACGCTTCAAGGTCGGCACGAGCGACGCGCCGTGAATCACCCGGTCGCGCAGGGCTGCCACTCGTCGGTTGGTCGGCGAGATGACCCGTCCCACCATCGTCGACAGATCGATCATCGCGCGCGCATGTTTGCGACGCTCGAGGTCGTAGGTGTCCAGCAGGGCGTCGCCGGCCTGGCCGTTGACCACAGCGGCGAGCTTCCACCCTAGGTTGGCGGCGTCTCGGATGCCGCTGTTGTAGCCCTGGCCCTGCCATACCGGCATCAGGTGTGCGGCATCGCCGGCCAGCAACAGGCGCCCCTTGCGGAACGAGCCTGCGATGCGCGAATGATGGGTGTACAGGCGGTGGCGGATCATGTCGACGCGATCGGGGTGCGGAACACGCTGCGCGAGCATGCGTCTGACGAACGCCGGGTCGTTGGCGAGTTCGTCGGACTCGTCGTCATGTATGAGGAACTCGAAGCGTCGGATGCCGTGCGCGATCGAGATCGACACGTACGGACGTGCGGGATCGGCTCCGACTTCGCTGTTCGGATGACCGAGCGGATCGTTCGCGAGGTCGACCACCAGCCAGCGCGTCGAGGACGTCGTCCCGTCGAACGACACCCCCATCAAGCGGCGGGTGGCGCTACGGCCGCCGTCACATCCGACGACGTAGCGGGCGTACACCGGATCCCGCCCGTCGGCGAATTCCACTGTGACGCCGTCGTCGGTTTCGACGCAGCTCTCCATCCGGTGGCCCCACCGAACCTCGACGTGGTCGAACCGCTCCAACCCGCCGTGCAGTTCCGCGTCGACCATCGGCTGGACGAAGCCGTTACGCTTGGGCCAGCCGAAACGTGCGTCGGGCGGCGCCATTTCGGCGAGCAACCGGCGCTTGGCGTCGAAGAAACGCAGGATCTGGTTCGGCACGGTGTGCGGCAGGACGCGGTCGACCAGGCCGATGGATTGGAAGGTGCGCAGCGCCTCGTCGTCGAGTCCGACCCCACGGGGGTAGTCGATGAGTGTGTCGCGTTCCTCGACGATGAGCGTCCGGACGCCCTGCAGTCCAAGGATGTTCGCCAGTGTCAGCCCCGAAGGTCCGGCACCGACGATGACGACGTCCACCTGCTCGGTGCTCATAGCCGTCCCAGCAGGAAGTCCAGGTGGAGCCGGTTGAACGTCTTGGGGTCCTCGTATTGCGGCCAGTGCCCGCAGCCGGGCATCAGCTCGAATCGGGCGCCGGGGATCATCGACGCGATTCGGCGTCCCTCGTCGACGTCGGCCGTCGGGTCATCGCTGGTCCACACCACCATCGTGGGGGCGGCGATCGACCCGTATTCCTTCGGGCCGAGCAGGTTTCGCGCGCGGATCTGAGGATCCTGCAGCGCCATGATGTCCTTCATCGCGGCGGCGAATCCCGGCTGGCGGTAGATCCGCTGGCGGCTGGCGACGATGTCGTCGTAATCCTTGGACTTGTCGGCCATCAACCACTTGATGCGCGCCTGGACCGTTTCCCACGTCGGGTTCTCCGCGGCCGCCATCGACAGCGTGATGATGCGCTTCATCACCTCGGGATCGGCCTGCGACCCGCCCGCGGTGTTGAGCACCAGTCGATCGACCCGGTCCGGCTGGTCGACGGCGGCGCGCGCGGCCACCCAGCCGCCAAGTGACTCACCGCTGATGTGGGCGCGCTGTGCACCGATCGCGTCGAGGAATGCCATCAGGTGGGAGAGGTAGTGGTCCACCTCCAACGGATGTCCGGGCTTGTCCGTATAGCCGTGCCCGAGCATGTCGATCGACCATGTCGAGAAATGCTCGGCATGCGCCTCCAGATTTCGCACGTACGCCTCGGCGTGCCCGCCCGAACCGTGCAGAAAGACGAGCACCGGCTTGTCCGCATCGCCGGCGTGGAGATAACGCGTACGCACTCCGCCCGCGTCGAGGTACCCCTGCGAGAATGGGACGCCTTGGAGGTCGCTCCAGACGCTCTCGAAGTCCGCGTCTGCGAGTCGTCGGGACGATTCCGGCACCCGTCACCTCTCTTGACGACGAGAATTGAATTCTCGTATTTTGTAAGCACTGTGCTCATTTATCGCACGTATGCGTGCACTATAGTCAGAGCATCACTCTCCTGAGTGGTAGATGTCAAGGAAAGTCAGGACGGGCAGCATGTCTGATTCGGTCGGCGGGGCCAGCGCCAATGCCGGGCCGACGGGTGCGCCCGGCTCGCAGACGCTGGCGCGCGGTTTGGCCGCGTTGCAGCTGGTCGCGACGTCCCGGTCGGGGCTGACTGCACAACAGGTCGCCGACGACATCGGCGTGCACCGAACCATCGCGTACCGGTTGCTCTCCACGCTGTCGGCGTACCGGCTTGTGGCCAAGGGCGAGGACGGCCGCTACCGGGCGGCCGCCGCGCTGGCGGTGCTCGGCGCGTCGTTCGACAACCATGTGCGCCAGTCGAGTCTGCCGACGCTGCGTGCGCTGGCCGACGAACTCGGCAGCACGGTGTCGCTGCTGGTGGCCGAGGGCGACCAGCAGGTGGCCATCGCGGTGATCGTGCCGACAAACGTGTACTACCAACTCGCTTTTCACGAGGGCAGCCGCTACCCGCTGGACCGGGGCGCGGCTGGCATCGCGCTGCTGGCGAGCATGCCGCCGCGGCCCGGCGAACGCGATCTCGTCCCGCAGACCCGCCAGCAGGGCTGGGTCATCACCCACGGTGAGATCGAGCCGAACACCTACGGGTTGGCCGTTCCCGTGCGCAGACAGCCGCCGTCACCGCCGACATGCATCAACCTCATCTCCCACCGCGAGGACGTGGTGATGCGCGGTAAGGACGCGGTGATCAAGGCGGCCAACGAACTGTCCGCGATCCTGTCCTGAGGAACGCCTGCACCGAAAGGATTGAGCACGTGACCAATTGGGATCACGAGGTCGACGTGATCGTGCTCGGCAGTGGCGGCGCCGGGCTGACGTCGGCGCTCACTGCCGCGGTCAACGGGGCCTCGGTCGAGGTGTACGAGAAGGCCGCGACCGTCGGCGGCACGACAGCGGTTTCCGGTGGCATCATCTGGATCCCGGCGCACAGCCGCTCCTCCGAAGGTGAGCTCACGGTCGAGGACGCGATGAGCTATCTGCGCGCGCAGTCGCTCGGCTGTATGGACGACGACCTGGTGGAGATTTTCGTTCGCACCGGGCCCGAGATGCTCGATTTCGTCGAGGCCCACAGCGAATTGCAGTTCGAGGTCGCCGAGGGGTTTCCGGACTACAAGCCCGAACTCCCCGGCGGACGCCCGGGAGGCGGCCGTTCGCTGAACGCCAAACCGTTCGATCGGTCCAGGCTCGGCCAGTGGAGTGAGCGCATCACGTCGTTTCCCGCCGACTTCAGCAACGTCGGCATCGACGCGGAGACACGTGCGCGCATCCACGCGTCGGTCGACGACGAATCGGGCGACTACTGCGTGGCGGGAACCGCGTTGATCGCCGGACTGTTGAAGGGGCTGCTCGACCGGGGGGTCGTCCCGCAGACGAATGCCCGCGCCGTCGAGCTTTTCGCCGACGCGTTGGGAATCACCGGTGTCCGCATCACTCAGGGCGACAAGGAGTTCAACGTCCGCGCGCGTCGCGGTGTAGTGCTCGGTACGGGCGGATTCGAGTGGGATCGCAAGCTGGTCGAGGCGTATCTGCGGGGGCCGATGCGCGGCGCGGTCTCACCGCCGAACAACACGGGCGACGGCTTGCGGATGGCCATGGCACACGGCGCCGACCTGGCGAACATGGGTGAGGCGTGGTGGGTGCCGATCGTCCAGCTGCCCGGCGACACGTTTGAAGGTCAGCCGCGCAGCCGCAGTGTCCGGCTCGAACGCACCAGGCCCAGAAGCATCATCGTCAACCGCGCGGGGCGGCGATTCCTCAATGAGGCCGGCGAATACAACTCGATGGCGGGCCCGTTCCACTACCTCGACCCCAAGCAGGGTTACGCCAACGATCCCGCGTGGATCGTCTTCGACTCGCAACACCTCAAGCGGTACGGGTTCCTCGGTATCCTGCCCGGCGAAGAGGCACCGGACTGGTTCGCCCCTTCGGCCGACTTGGCGGAGCTGGGCGAGAAGACGGGTATCGACGCAGCCGGACTGGCGGCGACGCTCGCGGCGTGGAACGAGAACATCGCCCACGAGCAGGATCCCGATTTCGGCCGCGGCGCAAGCGCTTACGACGGATACTGGGGTGACGACAAGGCCGCCACCCCCGCGGGGAAGACCCTCGGGCCCATCGACACGCCGCCGTACTACGCGGTCCCGGTGTCGATCGGTGCGATGGGTACCAAAGGTGGACCACGCACCGATCGCGACGGCCGGGTGCTGCACGTCGACGGCGGGACCATTCCGGGGCTGTTCGCCGCGGGCAACGCGATGGCGGGCGCGACCGGTAAGGCCTACGGCGGTGCAGGTGGGACGCTGGGCCCCGCAATGGTTTTCGGGTACCGCGCAGGGATGGCGGTGTCCGCGCGGGTCACCTGACCCCCCGCGAGCACTTCCGCGAGCAGACGCGAATACCCCCTTTTTGGCCCCTAAATGGGGGATTTCACGTCTGTTCGCGAAGAAAGGTCAGCCCTACTAACGCTGATGCGATGTCGGCCACCATCTCCTGCACGTCGACACGTGACCGAAGTCGTGCCGAGGTAGCGAAGTCGTTGATCAGCATCTGGGCGGCCTGGACACGGATGCGGGCTTCGATGGCCGTCCATTCCGGATTGATCTGGCGCACCAGCTGCACCCAGTCATCGATGTATTCGCGCTGCACCGCACGGATCCGATGGTGATCGGCCTCGGACAGATGTGTTGTCTCCACTAGGAGTACTTCCACCAGGGCAGGATTCTCGAACACAAGGGTTTGGTAGCCCCGGACGACTCTCGCCATGGCAGTTGCCGGATCGGTGGTGGCAGCGGCGGCACGCATGAATTCCAGCCGGAGCCACTCGGCACCGCGTGTCATCACCGCCGACAAGATGTCGGCCTTCGACGAGAAGTGGTTGTAGAGACTCGGACCGGCGATACCCACCTTGGCACCGATGTCATCGAGACTGACCGCGGCGAAACCACGTTCGGCGAATAGTTCTGCGGCAGCCGACAGTATTGCCTCCCGCCGGGAACTGACCGCCGCCCGCCGGGACGGCTTGGCGCCGGGTCGATCGGTATCGGCCATATCGACGTGGATGGCACGACTGATCAGTTCCGCCAGCAGTCTGGAGAAGCCCGGTTCCGGAATGGACAGCGTGTGATAGGAGACGCTGTCGGCCACCGCCATAGCGAACCGTGCCACCAGAGCTGCTTCGGCAGAGCTCAATTCGGGTCGCACGATCGAGATTCGGTTCGCCACGGAATGACGGAACCTTCGGGTCATCGAATTCAGCCTCTTGCGGCCGTCGCCGTCGAGATACCGCGCCTCTCGACGGCGCAGCACTCCGTCACGGCGGTGGGCCAACGTCAGCCCGGCAAGGATCTCCGCGGGATCACGATCCGGATCGGCGTTTCTGGTCGCGGCATCCGCGGCCGCGAGGCTGCTCTCCACGACGCAGATCAACAGCTCGCCTTTTCCTGCGAAGTGCCGGTAGAGCGCCGATGGACCTATCGAGACCGCCGCCGCGACATCGGCCATCGAGACGTTTCCGAAGCCGTGGGTGTAGAAAAGATCGGCCGCGGCGTTGATGATCAGTTCGCGACGATTTCGTGGCCGGGTGCCACGCGCGGGCGGGGCGTCACGAGCGCCCGAAGCTTGGCCCGGCACTACCGCGTGCCCTGTGCGCCGACACACGACTCCGGAGCGTCGCCCACACCGCTTCGCATCCTGTTTCCCACGTCACTGACTCTACTGATGGGCTGCTATAGCGAGCGCGCAACCAATTCCTTCATCACCTCGTTCGTACCCGCGTAGATCTTCTGAACTCGCGAATCCGCGTGTAGGCGCGCGATCGGATATTCGAGCATGTACCCGTATCCACCGAAGAGCTGCACGCACCGGTCAAGTACGTGACATTGCTGCTCGGTCACCCAGGCCTTGGCCATCGAGGCCGTCGTCCCGTCGAGTTCACCACGTAGGTGTCTGCAAATGCAGTCGTCGACGAACACCCGTGCCACGCGGGTGATGGTGGCGCAGTCGGCGAGCTCAAACCTGGTGTTCTGCATCTGAATCAACGGACCACCGAATGCGGTTCGGGTCTTCGTGTACGCGACCGTGTCGGACACAGCTCGTTCCATCACCGCGATCCCCCAGTCCGCGATGACGAGGCGCTCGTGGGCGAGCTGTTCCATCGCGTACCGGTACCCCATGCCCTCTGTGCCAAGGAGGTTGTTCACCGGCACGCGGACATCATCGAAAAACAGCTCGGCGGTGTCTTGGGCCTTCATTCCGACCTTGTTCAGTACCCGCCCGACGCTGAACCCCGCTGCCTCTCTTGTCTCCAATACCAGAAGCGACACTCCGCGCGTGCCGTCGGCAGGCGCTGTCTTCACGACGAGAATGATGAGATCCGCAGTCGCTCCATTCGAGATGAAGGTCTTCGACCCGTTGAGGATGTAGTGGTCACCCTGGCGGATCGCGGTCGTGCGCAGCGCCTTCAGATCCGAGCCGCCACCGGGCTCGGTCATGGCGATGGCGCCGATCAGCTCGCCGGTCGCCATCCGTGGCAGCCATCGCTGCTTCTGCTCTTCGGAGCCGTAGGTCAGTATGTAGTGCGCGACCAGACCGCTGTGGACCTGATTGCCGAACCCGGTCTCGCCAGTTGCGGCCTGGGCCTCGAAGATCGCGAAATCATGTGCCAGCGTTCCTCCCCCTCCCCCGTAGGCTTCGGGGACGGCCGCGCACAAGAGGCCTTGATCGCCTGCGGCAAGCCAGAATTCACGATCAACACGCTGCTGCTGTTCCCAGCGCTCCCGCTGCGGGATCGCCACGGTTTCAAAGAACTTGCTGGCCATGTCTTTGATGGCGGCGACTTCGTCGTCGATCCAAGGCGACCGATAGGTATCCATATCGACCTCTTTAGAAATTGAAGCCGCCACCACAAACCAGCGTCTGACCTGTCACATAGTTCGATTCAGGCAGGCAGAGCAGATATACCGCGCCGGCGGCCTCCACCGGGGTTCCTGCCCGACCCAGCGGGACCGTCCGCTCGACCGCGGCCAACAGATCGCTGTTGACTCCCACCTTGAGTTCGCGGCCCGCGATGTCGATCTTTCCATCGCCGCCCGCAGGCACCTCGGTAAGCCTCGTCTTGATCAGACCGAACGCCACCGTGTTGGCGGTGACGTTGTACCGCCCCCATTCCTTGGCAATTGTCTTGGTAAAGCCGATCACGCCGGCCTTGGCGGCCGCATAGTTGACCTGACCGCTATTACCTCCGATGCCCGCCAGCGAAGAAATGTTGACCACCTTGCGGCACACGATCGGGTCGCCCGCGCTGCGCGCCTTCTTGACTTGTGCGCTGATCACCGGCTGAGCGGCCCGCAGAATCTGAAACGGGGCCTTGAGGTGGACGTCGAGAATCGCGTCCCACTGCTCGTCCGTCGTCTTCTGGATCACCGAATCCCAGGTGTACCCAGCGTTGTTGACGATGATGTCCAGACCGCCGAACGAATCGACGGCAGCCGCGACGAAACGGTCCGCGAAGTCCTCGGCGGTGACGTCACCGGCACACACCGTCCCGCTACCCCCGCGTGCCTCTATCTCGGCCACCACTTCCTTGGCAGGCTCCTCGTCCAGATCGTTCACCACAACGGCCGCGCCCTCGGACGCCAGCTTCAGCGCGATTTCACGGCCGATGCCGCGCCCGGAGCCGGACACGATCGCTACCTTACCGTCAAGAGTTCCCATGCCGAATTATCCTTTCTGCGTTGATGTTCAGATCGCGACGACCGCTGTCCCGGTCAGTGTCGGTGTGCCGTCGGCAAGAGTGACCGAAACGTCGAGGATCGCCCTGCGTTCCCCGCCGGCGTCTTCGATCGCCACGACTGTCGCCTCGGCGATGGGCTCGGCGTACAGCGGTGTGATTGCACCGAATCTGACCCGGAAACTGCGAAGCTGCTCTGGCGCGACCCAGTCCGTCAGCACCCGGCCGAGATACGCCATCGACAGCATGCCGTGCGCAAATACGTCGTCTAGCCCGCCCGACTTGGCGACGTCGATGTCGATGTGCATCGGGTTGTGATCCCCGGATGCACCGGCGAACAATGCAAGCGTGGTTCGGCTGATGCTGTCAGGCCGCACGGGGGCCAGGGAATCCCCGACTTTGATGTCGGCGCGTAGTGATGTCATTCGCCCACCCCAGCATTGCGGACCACGAGAACGGTTTTCAGATCCGCGATCGGCTGGCCATCGGCCCGCACGACAGCCGTTTCCTTCACAAGAAATTCCAACGCGCCGGCCTTTTTGGTGAACACATCGACGATCTTCGGCCGAGCGGTCAGCACGTCTCCTGCGTATGCAACGGAGTGGTAGACGAATTCCTGTTCGCCGTGCAGGACGTATCGCACATCGATCCCGAGGCGGACGATCCAGTCGAACGGATCGGGGCGTTCCAGCTCGATTGCGAACAGGAAGGTCGGCGGAACGGGCAGAGCGCGGTGCCCGGCAGCCGACGCAGCGGCGTCGTCGAAGAAGATGGGATTCGCTTCACCGATCGCCTTGGCGAAGAAGCGAAGACGACCTGCTTCGACTGTGAGATGTGTCGGCTCGAGCTCGGATCCGATCACGGCGCTATCGATCGGCACGGTCAGCCCACCCTTTCGTAGAGGGTGACCACCGCGGCGCCGCCAAGGCCGATGTTGTGTTGCAGAGCGAGCCGCGCACCATCCACTTGGCGCCCGTCAGCCTGACCGCGCAGCTGCCACACCAGTTCTGCGCATTGCGCCAGTCCGGTTGCGCCGAGCGGGTGGCCCTTGGACAGAAGTCCCCCGGAGGGGTTGGTGACAACGCGGCCGCCATAGGTGTTGTCGCCGTCTGCGATGAATTTCTCGGCCGTACCTTCCGGCGTCAACCCCAACGCCTCGTAGCTGAGCAGCTCGTTGGTCGTGAAGCAGTCGTGCAGCTCGACAACCGGGATCTCGACAGGGTCGACACCGGAATCGTCGTACACCATCTGAGCCGCAGTTCGAGACATGTCATAACCGACGAGCGAAGCCATCGAGCTTCCGGTGAACGTCGAAGCTGAGTCCGTAGTCATCGCCTGGGCTTTGATCACGACCTTCGTATCCAGGTTGTGCCTGCGTGCGTATTCGCTGCTGACCAAGACCGCGGCCGCTGCGCCACACGTCGGCGGACAGCACTGAAGACGGGTCAGTGGCCCAGAAATTCGCGGTGCTGCAAGCACCTCTTCAACAGTCAGCTGATCTCGGAACACCGCGTAGGGATTGTTCGCGGCGTGCTTCCGTGCTTTGACAGCGATATGCGCGTAAGTGTCCGGCGCGAGACCGTGGGTGTCGGCATATTCCTGGCCCGCGGCGCCGAAGAATTGTGCGGCCATCGGCGCTTCGGTGCGGCCGTGTGCGTTGTCCAGTACGTGCTCGAACTCGTCCAAGGCTGACGGGCGGTCGGTCCAGATCGCGGACAGCGCACCTCGTTGCATCTGTTCGAAGCCCAGCGCCAATACCACGTCCGCGCCGCCGAGCTCGATGGTCTGGCGCGCCAGGAACAACGCTGACGACCCGGTTGAGCAGTTGTTGTTGACGTTGAAGACGGGTATCCCGCTGGTGCCGATTCGATAGAGCGATCTCTGACCGCAGGCCGAGTCTCCGTACACATATCCGACGAATGCCTGTGCCACATCCGCGTAGTCGACGCCGGAATCGGCTAGCGCTGCAAGCACCGCCTTCTCCGCCATGACGTCGTAGTTCTCGCTCTGCCTCGGGGTGGTGAACGGGATCATCCCCACGCCGGCCACCACGACTGTCACGTCGGCCTCCTCTAACTAATATCACTTCACTTATTTGAGCCAAGGCTACTTAAGTGAATTGTGATAAGTCAAGGGGCTGCCGCTGTTCCGATCGCGGAGCCGCAACTGAAAGTGCCGAGTGCCAGTGGGTGTTCGGCTACGGCACATCGTGAGATGGCGGCTGACAGCTCAGTTGCTGTTCGGTATCAGCATGTCCTGCCACGACTCGACTGTCGGGCTCGGCGCCAGATCCGTCTGGGTGTAGACGTTCCCGTCAGGAGCGACGTAGGCACCCGAGGTCGGGTCGTACTGAGCGATCGCCAGCGGGGGCAAGACTGGTTCCTCCGAAGGAGGTTCTACCCGGGTCTCTCCCGGCGGCAGCTGCGGAATGTCCTGTCCCGACAGCGTGGCGTTGGGGTCGCCCTTCCAGTTGAAACCGTCGTTGAGAGGCACATAGTTTTCGTCGCTCTCGCACATCTTGACGGTGGGGGCGCGCTTTCCCGGCACCGTTGCGCATGGGATGTTCCGTGCGCCGCGGACGTTGAAGGGCGAGTCTTGGGGGACGCGGCAATACAGATCACCCTCCGGCCGGTCGGGTGCGTCGGTCATCACTGCAGGTCGGCGTTGGCGGGCGGGAAGATATCCGGTGGTGCATGGTGGAGGCAGGTTGAAGTTCAAATTGAAGTCCAGATAGGTCCCCGCGTAGTCCTGTTTGGTGTCGAGATTGGCGACGGCACCTGCCTGGGTGTTGGCGACCGCCTGTGGCACCAGCACCAGAATCTGCTCGATCCCAGCGTGATACACCACCGCGACCTTGCCGATCGACACCAGGTTGGCCAGTATGACCGGCACCGTGGGGCGCAGCCGATCGAAGAGCGCACGTGCGGACTCCGCTGCAGACGAGCCGTTGTCGATGAGTTGGCCGAAAGCGACGTCGTTGTCCCGAAGTTGGCGCGTGATAGTGGCCAGATGAGCGGCCCAGGCCTCGATGTCACCAGACGTTTCTGTTTGCGAGTCCAATAGCGGCGCGGACTTGTCGATCAGGCTCGTCAACGCGTCGAGATTGGTGTGGGCGTCGATCGCCAGCGCCGTAGAACCCATGACGATTCGTTTCAACTCCGGACCGAGGCCACCGACCGCCGTGAACGACTCGTCGATAGCCGTCTTCAAGCCGCCGTGCGGAATGGCCTGTAGGCCACGGTTCGTCGCGTCGAGCAGCGTGTCGATGTCGGGTGGAACCGACGTTGCGCTCAGGCCGATGACGGCACCGTCTTTGAGCGGCGCCGCGTCGTCGTTACGTGGCACCAGCGCCACGTACTGTTCGCCAACGGCGCTCTGGCTGTGCACCTCGGCTGTCAGGTCAGAAGGGATGTCGACTCCCGACCGCAACGAGAGTACGGCTTCCACATGCCCATTCGGGGTCAGGTGCACTGACTCCACCTTGCCTACCTGAGTGCCGCGATAGGTGACATTGCTCGTGGGATAGAGTCCGCCGGACCGCGGCAGTTCCACCGTGACGGTGTACCGGCCGATGCCGAACATCGCGGGCAACTTGACGTACCCGAAGACCATGATCGCCGCGGCCACCGCCGATACCACCGCGAAGACCCAGAGCTGAACGATGATGCGCCTGCCGAGATGCATGTCACCGTCCCTGATCGAGGTGGTAGGGCGCGGTCAAGGGATTGCCGGAGGTGTATGGGCTGGGCATCTGGCCGATCGTGCGCCCCCATTGAAGCTCCAGCAGCGTGAGATCCCCCTCGAACCGGGTGCCGGTGAAGAACGACGAGTCGATCCGACTGAGTGTCAGGTCGAATACCGCGGTCAAATTGCCGTAGTCGCCGCGCATCCAGTTCTCCAAGGTGTCGTTCGGGAACGGCATCGTCGGCAGCAGGCTCAGCGACCGTGTGAGCGCGGGTCCGGCGTCAGCCAACGACTTCAGCACCGGTGCAAGGTTGTTGAGTTCCTTGATCAGATTCTCGTCGGTTTGGTTGACCGCGTCGGCGGCCAACGCGCTGAACTTTCCTATCCGGTCGAGCGCTTCGACCAGATCGTGGCGCTCCTCCTTGAGGACCCGCAACGCCTCCGGAATCGTCTCTACCGCCCGGTCGAGGACGGGCTTGTTCGCCGCGAACTTGCCGGCGAGGCGATCCAGACTCTCAGTGGCTTCGATGATGTCGCTCGTCTGATCATCGACGGATGCCACGAATATGTCGAGCTGTTCGATCAGGCTTCGCAGATCCTGCTCGCGGCCCCGCAATGCAGTGCTGAACGTGGTCACTACGTCCTGTAACTGCCCAACGCCGCCCCCATTGAGTAGCAGAGAAACCGCGGACAGGGTCTGTTCGGTCGACGGGTATCCCACGTTTCCTGCCAGCGGAATCACCGACCCAGCCCGAAGTCTCCCCTCTGGCGGTTCGCCGGTCGGCGCGCCCAGTTCGATATGCAGCGATCCCAGGAGGCTGGTCTGGCCGATCTTAGCCGTCGAATTGGCGGGCAGACTGACGTCACCATCGATACGCATCGTGATCAATGCGTGCCAACCCTGACGCTCGATCTTGGTGACGGTACCGACATTGACGTCGCCGACACGCACACGTGAGTTCTGCTGAATGTTGTTGACGTCGGGCATCTGGGCTTGAATCACGTATGAATCCGCCCCACCTCCTTTTGTGCCGGGCAACGGCAGCGAGTTCAATCCACGCCATCCGCATCCCGAAAGTCCCACCGCAGCAACGAATATCGCCAGACACACCACGACCGGAGTTCGATGTCTCATGATCCACTCCCTGGAGGCACCATCATCCCGGGCAAACCTGCCGCCGGATCGGTCGGCACCACCGGTGGGGGAAGTGGGGCGGGCGCCTCTGCCGCCAGGGGCCCGGCCGGCGGCCCCCCGGAGGACGCTGCAGAAGCCGTATCCGCGGGAGCAGCGGGGGGCACGAAATCCGGTCGTAGCCAATCTTCGCTGAATGTCACCTCATTTGGGCGAGCCTGCGTGCCAACCGGGAAGACCGGGAACGGCAACATAAAGGGCGGAATCGGCACGGTGAGAGGGCCGCCATTGAAGCCTATCGGTCCGAGGAAGTTGTACTGGCGATTCTTGACGATCGGCGCGAGATATTGCACACACAACTTCGCCGACTGCTCGGCTCCCATCCGCGAGGCGGCTTGTATTGCACCGCAGAGGAACTCAATGGGATTGCTGAAGTTTGTTCCGGACAATGCCCCAGTACCCGCGGCGTGGGCAGGCTCATAAATGTTGACGAAATTCGACAGCGCCGTGGGGAGCACGTGGAGGGCCTGCTTGATGTCGTCGATGCTGCCGCCCACCGCGTCGGCGACTTCGGCAAGCTTGTCAGACGCTGTGCCGACGGCTTCGTTGTTCTTGTCGAGGAAGTCGCGTACGTCACTGACAGCTGTATTGAGATCGGCGACCGCCGCGCCGATTTCGTTTGGATCGTCGGCGAGCAGGGCGGTGACGGCAGCCAGATTGCCGTTCAACTGCCGCAGCAGATCGTCGCTGTCTTGAAGCGCCGTTACCAGAATCGACAGGTTCTTCAGCGTTTCGAAGAGGTCACCCGAGTGATCTCCCAACGCGGACAGAGTCTGAGACAGCTTGATGACGGTATCCCGGATCGCCGTACCGCGGCCACGCAGGTTGTCGGCGACCGTGTTGACGAATGCTCCGAGACTCGACACACCGTCGGGCTCGGTCGGTTGCAGTGTCTGGCTCAGTTCCTCCAGTTCGGTGCGGAAATCGTCCCACTCCACGGGAACCGCGGTCCGGTCCTGCGGGATGATCGCATTGTTCGCGAGTTGTGGCCCCCCGGTGTAGACGGGCGTGAGTTCCATTGCACGAGCCGTGACCAGGGACGGTGACAAGATGACCGCTCTGGCGTCGGCAGGGATCTCGTACTTGCGATCGACCCAGAACGTCACCTTCGCCCGTTGGGGTTGCGGTTCAATGGTTTCGATCTCGCCGACGGGCACGCCCAGGATGCGCACCTCGTCTCCTGGGTAGATCCCAGTGCTGTTGTCGAAGTAGGCGGTAAGTCGTGTCTTTCCAATGGGACTGTTCTCGCTTGTCACGGCTGCCAACCCCAAGGCGATCAGCAGCACCGACACCACCGCAAGGGTGATACGTGCACGTCGGGAGTTCATGGCCCCACCTCTCCGTGTGGTGCGACCTCGTTGGGCGCAGGAACGAACACTGGTGACGGAGTCGGTTCTGTTGGCGGGGCACCTGGCCCTGGTGGTGTCGGCGCTGGTGGCCCCGGAGGCGGTCCGCCCGGCGGCGGCGCAGGCGGCGGTTCCCGATACGGGTATCGAAGATCTCCGGGCTTCCCCGTGATGGCGTCGGGAACTGTGAGGCGCGGCTCTCCTCCCTGGCCGGTTCGCGGAAACGGGATCGGCAGTGCAGGAGTCGCGCGCTGTCCAGTTTGGGGATCGGTGAGCTGCGACGGCAACAGTACGTTGGGGTCGAGGCCGAGGTCGGAGAACGCTGCGTCGATGAACGGCTGAAGAAACTGGCCCGGCAGCAAGTTCGCGATATACGAGTTGAACCACGGTCCGGTGGAGAGGGATTCGCCAAGCGACATCGCGAACGCATTCAGCCGATGAAGCGCATCCTGCAGACGGACCTTGCGGTTGGCGAGGATGCTCAATACTCCATTGAGCTTCTCCAGCGCAGGATGAAGTTGCTCACGGTTTTCGGAGATGAAGCCCGACAGCTGCGTCGACAGATGGGAGATGTTCCCGGAGACAGCGTCGAGCGCTGCGCTTTCGTTGCGCAACTCGCCCAGCAGTGCGTTCGTATCAGCGATCAGGCTGACCACCTGGTCACTGCGCTCGGCAAGGACTTTGGTGGCCTGATTGGCATGAGCCAGCAGATTGCGCAACTGATCGTCGCGATTGTTCAACGACTGCGAGAAGCGGCCGAGGCCTTGGACGGCCGCCTGCAACTCTGGCGGGGTGTTTGCGAACTCCTGCGCCATCGTCTGCAATGATTCAGAGAGTCGGGCCGTGTCCAACTCGTCGACTGTGCTCGCCAGATCGCCCAACGCATCTGGCAGTTGGTAAGGCGACGTGGTCCGCTCCACCGGGATCGGACCCGACAGGACGGCATCGCCACGAGGCGTGACTTCCAGGATCTTCGCGCCAAGCACGCTCTTGGTCTTGATAGCCGCTTCGGTGCGGTCACCCAGAAAAACACCGTCATTGACGTTGAACTCGACCACTACCCGCGCGCCGTCGAGGCTGACACCCGTCACCTCGCCGACTTCCAGCCCCGAGACTTGCACCGCAGCACCGGTTCTCAGACCGCCGGCCTGATCGAAGTGTGCCGAATAATCGGTGTGGCGATGGATGATCGGCAGCTTGCCGTAGTTCAATCCGACGACGGCCACCCCAACGGTCACCAGTACACCCACTAGCCCGACGAGCAGCGTGTTGCGTTCGGAGAACGATTTCATTTCGGTGCACACCGCCCCGTGTCCTGGCCGACCGCCTTGACGTACACCGGCTGTCCCCCTTTGCCATTGAGCTTGAGCACCGCATCGCAGAGATAGAAACTGAAGTAGTCGCCGTAGAGTCCTTGACGGCCGAGCAGCCTGTACTTGTCGGGTAGGGTGTCAATAATTCTGTCGAAGTATTCGTGGTCGTTGAGGACCAGTCCGGCGGCTCGATCCGTCTGTGTGACTATTTGTTGGAGTGGTGGCCGTGCCTGCGACAGGAGATCACCGATCGACCCCGCGGCTTCGTTCTCGTACGCCAACGCGTTCGCGATGTCGGTCTTGCGCTCCGCAAGACCCTTTACGAGTTCAGATAGCGAGACCACCGCCTTGTCGAACTCGTCGCTGCGATCGGCAAGGGATCCCAGAACGGTATTGAGGTTGGTGATGACCTGACCGATGAGCTCGTCGCGATCAGCCAATGCGTTTGTGGCCGAGGCCGTCTGGGACAAGAACGACGCTATCGTCACGCCCCGGTCTTGAAAGGCTGCGATCAGCTGAGCCGACAGGGCATTGACTTGGTCAGGGTCCAGTGCCCGGAACAGGGGGCGAAACCCGCCTATCAGTGCGTCGAGGTCGAGCGCCGGCGAGGTCTGGCTGAGTGGGATGGTATCGCCTGGTTTGAGCCGACGTGTGCCCCCGGCGCCTTCTTCAAGCGCTAGATATCGGCCACCGATCAGGTTGTCGTACCGGACCGCTGCACGGCTGCCGGAGGTGAGGATGACCGATGGGTCGGTGGAGAACACCACGGTCACGGTCGAGTCGCGCTCGAGTGTGATGTCCTTGACCTTGCCCACTTCGACCCCGGCGATGCGGACGAAATCGCCGGCCTTCAATCCACTGACGTTGGCGAAGTGGGCGTCGTATCGCTGCGCGTTCTGGAATCGGAACTGCGCGAAAATTGCGAGCAATGCGCATAGTGCTATGGCGCACACGATTACGAAGGCTGTGAAACGCCAAACCGCGCCTGCGAGGTTGTTTCTCACTGTGTCATTCCTTCGAAGCCGAGAGCGTCACGGCGGCGGGGCGCCTGGGCTGGAGACGGAGGGCGGCGGGGCGCCAAACACCGCAGGCGGTGGAGGATTCGGAGGGATCTTGCCCGGCGCCACCGGTGTACCAGGCACGGGCACCGGTGGCGGAGTCCCCGCCGGCGGTATCCCTGGCCACAGCGGTACGCCGCCCGGTCCGTACAGGTGCGCGCCGTAAGGCGGCATGCCCGGCGCGGTGACCGGGCCTACCGCCGGACCGGGCAGGCAGTCGCGGATGCTTGGGGGCTCGGGGACGGCCCGGGTGACCGGTAAGAAGTTGGCGTAGCAGGTTTGTGCGGCGACTCCGGGGTTGGGCCGAATGTCGAGGCCTGTCCCCCAACCCGTATTGGTGACGAGTTGGCGCACCGGGAACATCTTGGTGGCGTCGGGCAGCGATCCGCAGCCCGGCTTGCCACCCGGACCGCCCTTCGCTGCGACGATCGGCAGGTTTTGCGGATAGTTGTACTTGTCGTTGGCGAACAGGATTGCGGCGTCCACTATCTCGGTGCGTCCGTTACCGCCTGCATTTCTGAAGCCGCCGTTGTCCAGCCACCATTTCGCCCCGACGAGCGTGCAGGTATAGACTGGGTTGTAATTGAACAGCAGCGCAGCGGTCGATTCCAAGATGTTGATGCTGTCGATGAGATTTCGCTGGTTAGGTGCCAGTACATCGATCCCAGCCTGAGCGAATCCGATGGTGCTCAGCAGCAGTGCGTCCAGCGCCGAGGCATGATCGGTGATCGTTTTGCTTGTTGTGCTGGCTGCATCGAGAATCGACACGATGTTGTCGGCGGCCACGTTGTAGGTGTTGCTGAAATCGGCCAGTGCACGCCAGTTTTGACGAATCGTCTCGCTGCGCGGATTGAGCGCGAGCAGCACTTGATTCGCGTCGTCGATGGCGGTGCCGATGCGCTCGCCCTGCCCGCGGAACCCTTCCGACAATGCGGCCAACACCGCGTTGAGCTTCGTGGGATCGATCTGATCCAACACCCCGACAAGGTTCTCGAACACTGTGTTGATTTCGGTGGTGACGTTGCGGGATCGCAGCACGGATCCCGCTGACAGTCGCTGCCTGTCGGGGTTCTCGGGATAGATCAGATCCACGTATTTTGCCCCGAATGCGGTGCTGGCCCGTATCTGTGCGCTGACATTGGCCGGGATGTAGTCGAGTTGATCAGAGAGGATCTCGAGCCTCAACGTGGCCGATTCGCGCCCGCCGTCAATCGTGGCGACCCGGCCTACCTGGACCCCGTTCATCATGACCTTGCCACCGGACTCCATCACCAGGCCGGCCCGGTCGGATGTCAACGTGACCGGCACGTAGGCCACGAAGGCCCTGGTATAGGCCGCAGCGGTCAGCAAGACCATAGCGGCAATGACGGCAACAAGAATCAGGGTCCACCACGCTGGGTGGAGCCGCCGTTCGCCCGGGCGTGGTTCCATAGCGCTATGACGAGAGGTGGAAGCTACCGGACTGGCCGTAGACGGCTAGCGAAACCAACAGGCTGACGAACACAGCGGACACCAACGATGCCCGCACCGCCCTTCCAACGGCTTCGCCAACCCCCGCCGGGCCTCCTGTGGCTGCATAGCCGTAGTAGGTGTGGACGAGCATGATGACGATCGCCATCGCGATGGTCTGGACGAAAGACCACAACAGGTCTGACGGAATCAGAAAAGTGTCGAAATAGTGGTCGTACACACCGGTGGACTGGCCATAGACCGCCGTCGTGCCCAGTCGCGCCGCCGTGAATGACATCAACACAGCAATGCAATACAGCGGAATGACCACGACTACGCCGGTGAGCACCCGCGTGGATGCCAGGTAGGCCACCGAACGGACACCCATCACCTCCAGCGCATCGATCTCTTCGGCGATTCGCATCGCGCCGAGCTGCGCGGTGGCACCGGCGCCGATGGTGGCGGCCAGCGCGATACCCGCTGTGACCGGGGCGATCACGCGCACATTGAGATACGCCGAGACAAACCCCGTCAGTGCCTCGGCGCCGATTCCGGACAGCTGGTTGTAACCTTGCGCGGCGATCAACGCGCCCGTGGACAGGGTAAGAAAGCCCACGACGACGACGGTTCCACCGATCAGGGCCAATGCGCCTGTGCCCAAACTCATCTGCGCTATCAACCGGAGGATCTCTGCCCGGTAGTGAACGACGGCGTCGCCGATCGAGCGGATGGTGTGACCATAGAATTGGGTCTGAGTGCCAACCCGATTCCACCCCGTCAACCATCCGCCGACGTAGCGGTGAACCCGGACATAGGGCTTGCTGGGTGCTCCGACGGTATGACTCACCATGCACCGCCCCATTGCCCCGCCGTGACCAGCAGATTGATGACGAACAAGGCGACGAATGAATAGACGACGGTTTCGTTGACTGCATTGCCGACGCCCGCCGGTCCCCCACCTACCGAGATGCCCTTGTAGCAACCAATCAGGCTGGCTGCCAAACCGAACAGACCTGCCTTGAGCAGCGAGACCAGAACATCTGTCAAGCCCGTCAGAAGCGTCAGTCCCGCAACGAAGGCGCCGGGGGTGACGTGCTGGATGAACACCGAGAACATGAACGACCCGATCAGGGTCGCCAGTGACACGAGCGCCGACAGCAATACCGCGACCACAGTGGCGGCCAATGCCCTTGGGACAACCAGCGATTGGATCGGGTTGATACCCATGACCCGCAGCGCGTCCAGTTCCTCGCGGATGGTGCGCGCGCCCAGGTCTGCGCATATGGCGGTGGCCGCGGCGCCGGCGACGACGAGCACTGTGACGATCGGTCCCAGTTGTGCCAGCGCCACTCCCGCACCGGTGCCTGCGAAGTCAGCCGCACCGAACTCGAACAACAACACGTTCAACGTGAATGCGGCGAGAACAGTGAACGGAACGGCCAGAAGCAGGGCGGGCGCGATCGACACCCTCGCGATGAACCAACACTGCAGGAGGAATTCCCGCCAGGCAAACGGCCGTCGTGGAATCAGGAGCAAGGTGTCCAATGCGACCGCGTAGAAGTCGCCGATTCCACGCAGAGGTTTGAGCGCCAGCTGGCGATTCATCACGGCACGGGGATTAGTCATTCCGGGTCACCGCGGCTTCCCATTGGCGGGGACGAACCGGAACGCTCGCCCGAGAACCACTACGGCGCCGATGAAGTTTCGCCCGTCCCTCGTCAGTCATCATCGTCGGCAGCCAAATGGTTTCAGTGTCGATCCGCACATGAACGCCGGTCACTCCGTCGACCGCGGCAACGCGACGCTCGATACCCTCGGCGATGGAAGCGATGAGAACACAGGACGGTGCGGTGGGGCTCACCGTGATGTGCACGCATCTGTCATCGTCGATGTGACAGTCGCGGATCAGCCCGAGTTCGAGGACATTGAGCGGCGCCCGCACGGCAATACTGCACGGGTCGTCCACCATCGCGAGTGCCTCTTCGATCGCGCTCACACTCGGTGCGGCACCGCCACCTTCGGTGAGTGCATTCATCGCCTGAACTCCGATGGATTCGAGGCGAATTCGTGCTTCCACGCCGAATAGAGCGCCGGGGTGCTTTCGCTCTGAGCGCGAGCGAACTGGTCGTCGACGATCCTGCTTCGGGCCTCGTCGACGTCGAGCCCGACGATTCGGGCGTAGTTCAATCCGAGGATCTTGGCTTTGTCGTCGCGGGCGAGCGGCGCCAGTCCTGTCCTCGCCAACGTCTCCTCCGAGAATTGGAAGTCGACGAACCGCTCCAGGAAGGGCTGCGAGTGCATGAACATGCTGCCATCGGAGTAGATGATCTTGTCAGGGCCACCCCACAACATGAACTGCGCCATTATCTGCTCGAAGACTCCCGGCGCCTTCAGCAGAAGAAGGCTTGTCACCTCGAGATTGGCGAAGACGTTGGGGTATCGCGCGAGCGCCAATGCCGTCTCCTCGGCGAACGCGAGGCCAGCGTGGATGATCTCGAAGTTCATCTCGGTAAAGCGCCCGGCTGCGCCGTCGACGTCGTCGATTCGGTACGGATTCAAGGGCACCGGACCCAATGGCGCGGCTTTGTGAATTGCGATGGTTTTGAGTCCATACTCTGCGGCACGCTCGATCAACGGGAATGCGAGGTCGGGGTCGTCGAGGCGCCAGCTGCGATCCGGTTCAACCTGTGCCGGATACATTTTGAGACCAACCGCCTGCGGCAATTCCTGCATTTGTTCGTCAAGCTCGCGCAGACACACTTCCAGACCAGCCGTCGGGTCGACGCCCACGTAGCCAAGGAAGCGATCGGGGTACTTATTCAGCGCCTCGACGGTTTTGTACCGTGCAGCCAGGCCGTCGTGAAAGAAGGAGTCGAGCCGAAGAGTATGGGTGGCGGCGATGTCGACATCCGATTCGACGAAAAGGGCCTGCGCCATCGCGTCCACAGTCCAGTCGGAGGTGAACTCCTCATGAGTGAGTACAGCGTCCGGGGGCGACCATGCCGCATGGAATCCGTACAGCATGTCACGCACCGCCTCGCCCGCCCGGCTTTTGATGTTCGCCGGCTCCAGGTTGTAGGCATGTGCCACCGCGTTGATGACGAAATATCCGTCGATCATTTGACGGCCGCCATTTCCCCGATATCTCGCATCAATCCTCCGTAATCGAAAGGGCCCTTGCTACTTCCACACACTCGAGCTCGGCTTACGAACAGGTGCGTCATGCGACACTGACCGATTCGATTGCCGCGATCCGCGATCCGAGCTCGTCCATCAGTCGATTCCCGACCGGTAGCACCTTGGGCACCATCAGCGCGTGATGAATCAGACCGTCCACACGCCACGAGTCGACGTTCACCCCGCTGTCCCGTAGTCGCTGCGCATAGCGTTCGCCCTCATCGCGCAGCGGGTCGTATTCCCCTGTCAGCAGTACGGTCTGCGGCAGGCCGGAGACATCGTCTGCGAGTAGGGGCGAAAGCAACGGATCGGCCCGGTCTACGCCGGGGGCGTATTGCTGCACAGCCCATTCGAGCTGCTCTTTCGGCAGCAGGTAGTCGGATCCCAGCTCGTGCCACGACGGAGTCTGGAAATGCACGTCGAGTACCGGCAGCACCAGAATCTGGCTGGTGAAATGCACGTCCCCCCGGTCGCGAGCCATCAACGCCACCGCCGCAGCCATGTTTCCGCCGCTGCTCTCCCCCATCACGCCGAGACGGTCTGGACGGCAACCCAGTTCGGCCCTGGCCCCCTGAGCCCACTTCGCGACGGCATAGCTCTCCTCGAGTGCCGTGGGGAACTTCGCCTCAGGGGATAGCGTGTAGTCGACACCGGCGATCACGCAGCCGGACTTGTTCGCCAGCGTTTGGTAGTACCCGTCCATCAAGTCGATCGTGACGCGGACCCAGGAACCGCCGTGGATGCCCACCAGCAGGGTCGGTCGCTCTGTCGTCTCGGGAATGTAGAGCCGGACGCGGACGTCGTGCCCCGGTCCCGGAACCGATACGTCGCGGATCTCGCCCGCGCCGTCTTTGGCCTCGAATCCCAACGGTGCCAACGCGGCGACGGCGGCCCGGAACTGGTCAAGAGGTATCTGGCCCGGTGGCGGCGAAGGCGCCTTGGAAGCCTGGTCGATGAAGGCTCGGGTGGCGTCGTCAAGCGGCATCGATGAGTCCTCTCACTGTCCGGGTGTGCCGGCGAGCAACTGCCCGCCCGCAGACTTTTACGGCCGGTTCGGATCGCACCGACAAAAGGCGGGCAGGTTTCGCACCATCTCGCCTCCTTTCGGCGGTGCAGCCGACGGCGAGACGTTAAAACAAGACATTACGTAATGTCAAGCTCTTGGTGCGGCGCCGGGCCGGCGACGCCGAGTACGACGGATCTCCAGGGCAGCACGATCTACACGCCGCGAGAACACGCGGTGCTATGGAAGGTGGCGCGTCAGCTACCGGGCCGCTGGGAGTTGCGGATCGTCATCGAGATAAATGGTCCGCAAGAACACCGTCGCGGCCGCCTCGATTTCGCGTCGGCCGAACCCGACCGCATCCGGTGAACCGATCGAGTGAAGAAAGGCCATCCGTTCGCCCATCCACATCAACTGGCTGGCCATGGTGCGCGCGTCGGGGCCCGGTGGCGCAATGCCCGCCTCGCGTTCGCGCTTGATCTGGAGCGCGGCGAAGTCAACGACGCGGATCATGAAACGGTGCCAATGTGTGCGCACCGAGTCCGGTAGATTCCACAGGTCAGAGGCCTCTCGCAGGATATGACCCCGCCGCTCCCAGATCCTGGCACTCGCTTCCAGCGTCGGGATGAGCGCCTCTCGCGGTGTCATATCCGGCGGTCTGACGAACCAACTTTGCGTACCCAGGTACGCCTCCATGAGTTCGTCGGAGATTCGATCCACCAACGCGGCCAGTGCGTCGTACTTGGTCGGGAAATAGTGATAGAACCGCTGCCGCGTGATTCCCGACGCCTCGGCAATCTCATCGACGGTGAGCTGCGCCAGGGGCCGCCGCTCGAGCTCGACGCTCAGCGCGTCGAGGATGATCTCAAACCGCTTACCCTTGCCGCGCGGTGCGCGCCGCTCGGAGGACACTGTCACCCACCGAGCGTATCCGATGCGGACCAGAAGCGGCCCCTTGGTCAAATTTCTTTACATGACGTAATGTCTCGTTTGTCGTCCATGTGAGCCGCGAAGGAGTGCACTTGCGAGTCATCGATTACTTCGACAAGGGAGTCGCCCTCGACCCACAGCGTCCTTTGGTCGTCACCCCCGATCTCACGCTGTCGTTCAGCGACGGACAGAACCTTTCGTGGGGTATTGCCCGCGGCCTCTACTCCCGCGGGTTCAAGCTCGGTGACGGTGTCGCAGTGCTGGCTCCCAACGATCCACGGGCATTCGCCACGATGCTGGGGCTTTGGCGAGCCGGAGGCGCGTGGATTCCGCTGAATGCCCGCAATTCGGTATCCGCGTCCGCTGCCTACGTCCGCTACACCAAGCCGCCGTGGCTGTTCTTCCACCCCGCGTACGCACAGGACGCTGCGGCACTGCGGAACGAAGCGCCGTCGATCGAGCACCTGATCTGTTTGGACGACCTTGATGCGTTCATCGCCGAGGGTGCGGATGTCGAGATCCCAGACTGGAGCGACCCGTTCGGCGCGCCGGACGCAGTGATGGCCCTCATGCCCACCGGCGGGACCACCGGTGCGGCGAAGGGCGTCGTTGCCCGCAACCGGCATTGGGCCTCGATGGTAGAGATGGCGCTCGGTTGTTGGCCACGTGCAGCCAACCCCGTCAACCTGATGGTCGCACCCATCACGCATGCGGCGGGTGGCACGGCGATGATCTTGGCCGGTGTCGGGACGACGACGATCATGCACGACGGCTTCGATGCGAAGGCGGTACTGGAAGCTATTGAGAGCCAACGGGTTACCCACCTGTTCCTGCCGCCGACGGCGTACTATGCATTGCTCGACCACGCGGCAGCGGGTGAATGGGACACGTCCAGTCTGCGCATGTTGCTGCTGACCGCTTCGCCAGTGGCCCCGGAGAAGTTCGCGCGTGGCGTAGACGTGTTTGGACCGTGTCTGTGTCAATGCTACGGGCAAGTGGAGTCGCCCCTGATGATCTCCTATCTGGATCCGGAGACCGTGGCATGCGCGGTAGCGGGTGATCATCCCGAGAGGCTCGCGAGTGCCGGTCGCCCGACGCGGTCGGTGGTGGTGCGCACGATGGCCGACGACGGAAGACTTCTCAACGTCGGCGAAAGAGGCGAAATCGTGGTGCGGGGACGACTGGTCATCGGCGAGTATCTCGACATGCCGGAGGCCACCGCCGAGATCCGCCAGTACGGGTGGCACCACACTGGCGACATCGGATACCTCGATGACGACGGCTTTCTCTACATCGTCGACCGCAAGAAGGACATGGTCGTCACCGGCGGATTCAACGTATTCACTACGGAAGTCGAGGCCGCGATCTTGTCGCTACCCGACGTTCTCGAATGCGCGGTCGTCGGTGTCCCAGATGAGAAGTGGGGTGAGATGGTCACGGCGATCGTCGTCAGCCGCACCGACACCCTTGGTGTGGATGCGATCATCGACCACGTCAAGTCGCAGCTCGGTAGCGTCCAAGCCCCCAAGCGCGTCCACTTCCTCGAGGCCCTTCCCAAGACACCCGCGGGCAAGGTCGACAAGAAGGCCCTCCGCGCCCGCTACTGGGCAGGTCGCGATCGCGCGGTGGGCTGAATCCCGGCGATATGCCCCTCGGCGAGCTGGGCCCACGCGAAGAGAATAGTCAGCCGGCGATCGCCGAGCCGACGAAATAACTACCCAGCAGGCCGGTGCCGATGATCAGAACCCATGCGTCAGTCAAGCGGCAGAGCAGCGGCGGCGCATGGCGCACCTCCATGAATTCGCGGAAGATGATGCGCACCTTGATGAGCGCGATGACGATCGCACTGACGGTGACCGCCGTGCTCGCCCTCAACGTCCCGTTCTCATCGGCGGTGTGATCGATCCAGGCGTAGGCGAGCGTCATCGTCGTCAGGATCAGCCAGACGATCAGCAGTCTTTTGTTGAACGTGGTGCTCACGGATCACCTCACGACGTAGAGCAGTGCGAAAATCAGGACCCAGAGGAAATCGACGGTGTGCCAATACGTCGCACCCGTTTCGACGAGCTGCTGAGAGCGCCGCGCCGGGCTCCACAACTGATAGATGACGACGCCCAGCACGATGAAGCCGATCAGGACGTGGATGCAGTGAATCGACGTCAGGAAGAAGTAGTGCTGGAAGAACTCGTCACTGGTGAACGTGTTGCCTAGATGAATCTCTTTGATCCACTCCAGCACTTTGGACACCAGAAACACGAGGCCGAAGAAGACCGTCAAGAACGCGTTGATGAGCGCCGACCGGTATGCGCCCGCGCGGGCCGCCTGGACGCACCGTGCGATCGCCCACGAACTGAGCAGCAGGGCAATGGTGTTGAATATCCCGATGCGCAGGTCCAGGTCCCCCTGCGACTGCAGGAACAGCGCCTCGTTCTGGGTGCGTGACACCAGGTACACGGAGAAGTAGCCCGTGAAGAGAAGCGACTCGAACAGAACGAACATCCACATGTCCGGCTGCCCCGGCACGAACTTCGTCGGCTGCTCCTCCAGTTGCGACTGTGGCTCGGCAAGGTTCGTCATCGGACCGCCTCCACGACATGCTGCTGCGAAGTATCGGGAAGCGGTCCGGTGCCGAAGTCTTCGCGTTCGATCATCTTGCGCAGCAGCACGATGAACACGCCGGTGTAGAGAACGAACACCACCATGTTGATCCACCACGCGATCGCCCCGTTCCATGCGAAGGCACCACGATGGAAGATCCACGCAGGTGCGACGACCACCTCGGTCAACGCGTTGCACAGGCTGAGATAGCCGAACCATTTCGGGAACACCCGGTTCTTGTCGATCAGCACCGCCAACATCCACACTAGGGAGCCGATCATGAACACTCCCATGGTTCCGCTGAACGACAGGAACGCGAAATCGTATAACCAGCTGATCAATTCGGGGTCGCGGTCGGGTCGTAAGGCGGCGGCCGTCATGGCGATGGCCATCACCAACATGCCGGGCACGGCCGCCAGCGAATAGATGATCAGGTACGAGTAGGCGAACAGCCGGCTCACCGACATCCGCCGCATCGAGTAGGCGAGGATGGCGTTCATCGGCGCGCACATACCCGAGATGAGGAACACGACTGCGAATCCGGCCAGGACTCCGGGTCCGTGGGCGTCGAACCAGCGCACCACCGTGGGCGTGTCCCATGCGGGACTCGGCGGCGGCTGCACTCGCGTGACGATGAAGAACAGCACCCCGTACAGCTGGTAGAAGACCACCATCACCCACCAGGCGAACCACAATTCACGCTTCGGGTGATACCGGACGTTCCAGGCGAGCCTGCTCATTCGCGAGCCCGTGGGCGGGTCCGGTGCGGTCAACGGCTCGGTGATCGACGCGCTCATGCGGCGACCAGCTCCTCTGCGCGCTGCTGCCGAATCGTCTGCCCCAGAACGACACCCATCACGACGATCCACACGAAGATCGCAATGTTCTTGACCCAGAACGACAACAGGCCGTCCCAGGCCAGCGGACCGGTGGAAGCCAACGCGGTGAAGGCCGCGGGGGCCAACGCGAGCGCGACAAGCAGATTGAAGTGTGCGACCCACGGTTTGAAGACAGGACGCTCCTGGTGGTCCCAGTAGATCGCCAGTGCGAGTAGCAGGCACTGCGCAATCAGATACGGAACCAGGAGGGTGAAGGTCAGCCACGCGAGATCGTTCAGCAGCTGGGTCAGCTCCGGCGCGCGGTCTGGGCGGAACGCGCCGAGCAGCCAGAACATGTTGGCAATAAGGAAAAGTGTCGGCGGTCCGCCTGCGCAGGCGATCAGGCTGTAGGACAGGATCGGTGTTCGGTGGGCCATCCGACGGATCTGCATCGCCAACAGGATCACGACGGGGATCAGGCCCACCCCGAACCAGTTGAACAGGACCATGCTGTAGCGGATTCGCGCGGTCCCGTCGCGATAGAAACTCGAGACCTCTTCGGCGGACATGGTCGGCGACATCGGGTGAAGGAAGCCGGGGAACAGCAGGAAGGCCGAGACCCAGATGATCGCCACCACCGGCAACGTCCAGAACAGGA
>JBIQHU010000276.1:0-2340 GCA_044508395.1 Mycobacterium sp.
CGAGCGAATCATCGGCCCTGAATGCGCCGACCGAGCCTGCGAGGACGGCGCATGAGCGAAGCTTGCGAGCGAATCATCGGCCCTGAATGCGCCGACCGAGCCTGCGAGGACGGCGCATGATCGAAGCCGGCGAACCCAACGACCTGCCGTCGCTGTGGTCACACGAACCGCACGCCGAATTGATGTTTCAACCGGGCGACAAGGTGGCCGACATCGACACCGAAGCCACCCCCGGCTTCCGGGGCACCAAGTCCGACGCACCCACACTGCAGGCCGAACGCAACGTGCGCTTCGCCGAACTGCAGGAAAAGCTCTATGCCAACAGCCGTTCCGGCGACACCCGGTCGGTGCTGCTGGTGTTACAGGGCATGGACACCGCAGGCAAGGGCGGGATCGTCAAACACGTTGTGGGCGGCGGCAATCCGCAGGGCATTCAGTACCGCAGTTTCGGCAAGCCGACGGCCGAGGAACTGGCCCACCACTACCTGTGGCGGATCCGCAAGGCGCTGCCGGCGGCCGGTCACATCGGGGTGTTCGACCGCTCGCACTATGAGGACGTGCTCATCGTGCGCGTCCACAATCTGGTCCCACCCGATGTCTGGCAGCCGCGCTACGACGAGATCAACGCGTTCGAGCGGGAACTCGTCAACCAGGGCACGTCGATTGTGAAGGTCGCGATGTTCGTCTCGCTCGACGAGCAGAAGAGGCGGCTGGCCGCGCGGCTCGAGCGGCCCGACAAGTACTGGAAGTACAACCCCGCCGACATCGACGAACGGCTGAAATGGCCCGCGTACCAAGAGGCGTACCAGGCGATGCTGGACCGCACGTCGACCGCGTATGCGCCCTGGCACATCGTGCCCTGCAACCGGAAGTGGTACAGCCGGCTGGCGATCACCGAGTTGCTGATCGAGACCCTCAAACGCCTCAACATGTCGTGGCCGCCGCCGGACTTCGACGTCGCCGCCGAGAAGAAGCGACTGGCCTCGGCCTGACCGGGCCGAGCCGGCTCAGCCCGGCGTCAGCCCTTGACGAGGGTGAACTGCCCGACGTTGGTGATGCCGCGGCGGAAGAAGTCGGCGCAGCCGGTCAGGTAATGCATGTAGCGCTCGTAGACCTCCGGCGACGTGATCCTGGTCGCCTCTTGCCGGTTGGCCTCCAGGTTGGCCGCCCACATGTCCAGCGTGCGCGCGTAATGCGGCCGCAGCAGGTGGGCGCGCTCCAGCGTGAACCCGGAGTCGGCGGCCAGCTTCTCGATGTCCTCGACGGCGGGCAGCTGCCCGCCGGGGAAGATCTCGGTGCCGATGAAGCGCATGAACTTCAGATCCGAGATCGTGAGCTTGATGCCGTTGTCGCGGAAGAACTTCTGCGTGTGCGCCAGGATGGTGTGAAGCAGCATCCGGCCGTCGGCGGGCAGGATGCCGAAAGCCCGTTCGAAGAACAGCGGATAGCGCTCGGCCTTGAACGCCTCGAACGCGCCGATCGACACGATCCGGTCGACGGGTTCGTCGAACTCCTCCCAGCCCTGCAACCGCACCTCGGCCTTGCGCTCGGTGTCGAGGCCGGCCATCAGCGCCTTGCTGTACTCGAACTGTTTGCGGCTCAACGTGATACCGATGACGTTGACGTCGTACTTCTCGACGGCGCGGCGCAGTGCGCCGCCCCAGCCGCAGCCGACGTCGAGCAGCGTCATCCCCGGCTCAAGGTTCAATTTGCCCAGCGCAAGGTCGAACTTGGCGATCTGCGCCTCGTCGAGCGTCATGTCCTCACGCTCGAAGTAGGAACACGTGTAACCCATCGTCGGCCCGAGAAAAAGCGCGAAGAATTCGTTGGACACGTCGTAGATCGACTGCGATTCCTCGTAGTACGGCGACAGATCAGGCACAGCGTTCGACATGCGGCAGGCAACCCCTTGCGGTTCGTCGGCCGACCGAGAACGCACCGGACACCGGGGCGGGGCGCAGACGGGCCTCTACCGCAGTCCCGGCTGCACTCTCAACCGGCGTGTCAATATTCGGTTAGAGCGTAACGAAGTATTCGGCCTTAGCGTAACGAAGTCGTCATTCATACACGTACGACCCCCTGAGCTGGCCCGATGCCTGCTCAGTAGGTGTAGAACCCCTTGCCCGACTTCTTGCCGAGCTGCCCGGCCTCGACCATGCGCTGCAGCAGCGGCGGCGGCGCGTAGTGCGGGTCCTTGTACTCGTCGTACATCGAATCCGCGATCAGCTTCATGGTGTCCAGCCCGATGAGGTCGGACAGCCGTAGCGGCCCCATCGGGTGCGAGAGCCCGGCCACGACGGCGGTGTCGATGTCCTCGACGGTGGCCACACCATCTTCGGC
>JBIQHU010000113.1:0-18093 GCA_044508395.1 Mycobacterium sp.
TCGCCGTCTTACCGACACCGGGCTCGCCGATGAGCACCGGGTTGTTCTTGGTGCGACGGGATAGCACCTGCACGACGCGCCGGATCTCGTTGTCCCGGCCGATGACCGGGTCGAGCTTGCCTTCGCGGGCGCGCGCGGTCAGGTCGGTGGAGTACTTCTCCAGCGCCTGGTAGGTGCCCTCCGGGTCCGGAGTGGTGACACGGGCGCTGCCGCGCACCTTGACGAAAGCCTCGCGCAGCGCCTGCGGTGACGCACCGTGGCCGGTGAGCAGCTTGGCGGTGTCGGAGTCGCCGGTGGCGAGGCCGACGAGCAGGTGCTCGGTCGAGACGTACTCGTCGTCCATCTCGGTGGCCAGGTTGGTGGCCGCGGTGATCGCGGCGATGGACTGGGGCGCCAGCTGCGGCTGCGCGTTCGACCCGGTTGCGCTGGGCAACCTGTCGAGCAGCCGCTGTGTCTCGGCGCGGACTGTCGCGGGTTCGACACCGACGGCCTCCAGCAGAGGTGCGGCAATGCCATCGTTTTGAGTGAGCAGTGCCATCAACAAATGGGCGGGCGTGATCTGCGGGTTGCCTGCGGCAGTGGCCGCCTGCAGCGCCGAAGTCAGGGCCGCCTGGGTCTTGGTCGTCGGATTGAACGAGTCCACGACACCTCCCCCTTCCGTGTGTACACAGGGCCGCGTAAACGACCATTGGAATGCTTGTCGGGTTGTTCAACGCCGTCAAGGTTGAGTCTGTTCCGCTCAACTTTAACTTATTTGGCAACACGCCGTCGAGGCGTACCCATCGGCGCAGTCGTCGTCGGTCAGGCTGGACGAATGCGACGTGTGGTCCTGCCGTCCGTCGGGGCGGCGCTGATGATCCTGTCGGCCGTCCCTGCGCACGCGTCCACCGACGAGGATCGAGTGCGCGCCGTGCTCGACGGCATGAACGCGTCGTACAACGGCGCGGACTTCGATAGCTTCGCCTCGCACCTGTGTGCCGACATGCGCCGGGCCCCCGGTTTCAAAGCGGGGTGGTACCAGAGCAGGAAGGTTGACGGGCCGACCCGGATCACCGTCATATCGGTGGATGTCGCGGGCGACCCGCCGTCCCGCGCGATCGCCAACGTCCGGTTCGCCGCCGCCAACCAAGCCGATCCCACGATCCTGGAAGTCGACTTCGTTCGTGAGAGCGCCGACTGGAAAGCCTGCCGCTACAGCCACGCCCGGAGTACCTAGCTAGCGCGGCAACAATTGCCTGGTTGGCCTACGCTCAGGTGGCCCAGATGGCCGCGACGCGCGAAAACCCTGATCCCCAGAGGGGGCAGAGATGGACCTCAGGACCATCACCGAGGTGGTCAGGCAGCCTGTTGATCCCCCGGGGGCGCAATGGCGCGACGGTGACGCGTTTCTCGCGGGCGGCACGTGGCTGTTCTCGGACCAGCAACCACATCTACGGCGGCTGATCGACTTGGTGCCGCTGGGCTGGGACACCCTGGCAGCCAGTGAATCCGGGCTCGAAATCGGGGCTATGTGCACAATCCGCGACCTCTACGCGTTCACCCCGCCCGCCGACTGGACCGCGGCCCCGCTGTTCACCACCAGCTGCGAAGCGTTCCTGGCGTCGTTCAAGGTGTGGAACACCGCGACGGTCGGGGGCAACATCTGCATGTCCCTGCCGGCGGGTCCGATGATCACCATGACGGTGGCCCTCGAGGCCACCTACACCCTGCGCTCACCCGACGGATCCGAGCGAGTCGTCGACGCCGAAGATTTCGTCACCGCAAACAACGCCAACATCCTCACGCCGGGCGAGGTGCTGAGGAAGATCGATATCCCCGCGACCGCGCTGCGGAAGAGGCACACGCACAGACGCTTCACCCTGACCAAGCTCGGCCGGTCGACGATCTTCATCGTCGCCACGCAGGGCCAGGGAGCCGACGACCTCCTGCTGACCATCACCGCGGGCACGACCCGTCCTGTTCGCCTGGCCTTCGCTTCGGTGCCCGACGCCGATGCGCTGGCAGGTCGCATCGGGGAACTGCCCGACGAACTGTGGTTCGACGATCCCAACGGCAGTCCCGATCATCGACGCCACCTCGCCCTGTATTACGCAGATCAGATTCGGTCGGAGTTGGCTGCCGGCGGTGCGGCATGACCTACACCGTGAACGGCAGGACCTTCGACGAGGAGCCGATGCCGGGTCAGTGTCTGCGTACCTTTGTCCGCTCGCTGGGCTGCCACGGCGTCAAAAAGGGTTGTGACGCAGGCGATTGCGGTGCCTGTACGGTGTGGGTCGACGGAGATCCGGTACACAGCTGCATCACGCCGGCCTTCCGTGCCGAGGGCCGCGAGGTCACCACCGTCGAGGGGCTGGGCACCCCGCAGAATCTGCATCCGATGCAGAAGCAGTTCCTCGAGGCACCTGGCTTTCAGTGTGGCTTCTGCACCGCGGGAATGATCATGACGTCGGCGGCGCTGACCGATGAGCAGAAGCAGGACCTGCCACGGGCTCTGAAGGGAAACCTCTGCCGGTGCACCGGATATCGCGCCATCGAGGACGCAGTGAACGGCGTTCGGGCCGTCGAGGACGCAGCGCCCGGCGAGGCCATCGGCACGAGCGTCGCCGCGCCCGCGGCCGCCGGAGTCGTGACCGGGACGGTCGAATTCACCATGGACACCGAGATGCCGGGGATGCTGCACCTCAAGGTGCTCCATTCGCCGCACGCGCACGCACGCGTCGTGTCCATCGACAAATCGTCCGCCCTCGCGGTGCCGGGTGTGCACCGCGTGTACACGTGGGAGGATGTCCCCAGAAAGCGTTACAGCACAGCGATTCACACCGACCATCTCGTGGATCCGGACGACACCTACATGCTGGACAACGTCATGCGGTTCGTGGGTCAGCGGGTGGTGGCTGTAGTCGCAGACTCGGTGGCCGCCGCAGAAGAGGGTTGCCGCGAGGTCGCCGTGGAATACGAGGTCCTGCCCGCGGTCTTCGACCCCGAGGAGGCGATGGCCGACGAGGCACCCCAACTGCACAGCTATGACGACCCGTTCGCGCACGACAAGGAGCGCAACATCCTGCTCGAACTGCACGGCGAGGTGGGTGACGTCGCGGCCGGATTCGCCGAAGCCGACGTGATCCACGAAGGCACCTACTACACACCACGGGTTCAGCACGCTCACCTTGAGACGCACGGATCGATCGCGTGGATGGAGGATGACCGATTGCACGTGCGGACCAGTTCGCAATCGCCCTCGGTCGCGAAACTCAAACTCTCCCATCTGTTCAGCCTTCGTCCCGATCAGCTGCGGGTGTTCTGCATGCGGGTCGGCGGCGGGTTCGGCGGCAAGCAGGAAGTCATCGCCGAAGACCTGGTGGCGCTGGCGGCGCTGGACATGGGTCGGCCCATCTGCTGGGAATACACCAGGGAGGAGGAGTTCACGACGGCCTCGCCGCGGCACCCGATGAAGGTCACCGTGAAGCTTGGCGCGAAGGCCGACGGCACATTGACCGCGTTCCAGTTCCGAAACGTGGCCAACACCGGCGCCTACGGCAACCACGGCGGGGAGACGCTTTTCGCCGGAGGCGCCGCGATCATGCAATACCGTTGCCCCAATAAGAAGTTCGACGGCTACTCGGTGTACACCAACACGGTGCCCAGCGGCGCGATTCGCGGCTACGGCATGACCCAGCCGTCCTTCGCGGTGGAGTCGGCGATGACCGAACTTGCGCTCGCCCTCGACCTCGATCCGATGGATTTGCGCCGTCGCAACGTCATTGTGCCTGGTGACGCGCTGGTGGCCATCGGCGAACACCCCGAGGATGTGACGTTCACCGAGGATGGCCTGACCGCCTGCATCGACCTGGTCGACGAGGCGCTGCGCAACATGCCCGTCGAGCAGGACCTGGGACCCGAGTGGTTGGTCGGCACAGGCACCGCCAGTTCCATTCACGAGACCGCCCCGCCCACCGACCATGTCTCCGAAGCGTGGGCTACGCTGCGCGATAACGGTAGCTACGAGATCGCGGTGGGTACAGTCGAATTCGGCGAAGGCACGTCGACAGCACACGTTCAGATCGCGGCGAGCGTGCTGGGCACCACGCCGGCACGGGTTCACCTCGTGCAGTCGGACACCGACCGAACGGGATTCGACACCGGCGCGTTCGCCAGCGCCGGCCTCTTCGTCTCCGGCAACGCCGTGCAGAAGAGCGCGACCGCACTGCGGGACAGCATTCTGCAGTTCGCCGCGCGTCACACCGGCGTCGACATCGGCGCGTGCGCGATGGACGACGACGGGGTGCGGTGTGGCGATATCCGGTTGACTCTGGCGGAGGTGCTGGAGGCTGCTCGGACACGCGGCACGCGGTTCACTCTGGCGCGCAAGGCTTATGGTTCACCACGCAGTGTGACCTCCAACGCGCACGGCTTCCGGATCGCGGTGCACCGCATCACCGGCGAGATCCGTATCCTGTACAGCGTGCATGCCACCGACCCCGGTGTCGTGATCAACCCGCAGCAGGTGCGAGGCCAGATCGAGGGCGGGGTCGCACAGGCGATCGGCTTCGCTCTCACCGAGAACTTCCGCCTCGACGCCAACGGGGTGGTCGTCAATCCGAACCTGCGTAACTACCGCATCCCCACCTACGCCGACGTGCCGCGCACCGAGGTCCTCCTCGTCGAAACACGTGACTCGCTCGGCCCGATGAAGTCCAAGGGTATCGCCGAATCGAACGTCAACCCGGTAGCCCCTGCACTCGCGAATGCGCTGCACGACGCCACCGGGGTCCGGTACCGGGAGCTACCGTTCACTCCCGAGCGCATCTACGGCCGGCTCAACGAGCACAGCCCCACGCCCGCAACCTGATTGGCAAGATATGGATACCACAGGCGCCACCACCGATACGGCAGCGACGGTCATCATCGGTCAGCGTGTTCGGGAGGGGCAGGGGCAGGCGTTCGAGGCATGGCAGTTGAACATGAACCGGGAAGCCGCCAAATATCCAGGCTTCATCGGGGCCGAGATCAACCATCCCACCGAATTGCAGCACGAGTGGGTGATCGTGTACCGCTTCGACTCCATCGCGCATGTTCAGGCGTGGCTCAACAGCGCCACCCGTCAGGAACTACTGACCGAAGGCCAGCAGTACTTCGACGGTCCGGGTACGCAACAGGTCATCGGCGGCGGCGCCCGGCAGTCGGACCCGCTGGTCACCGTGGTGGTGACTCATCGCGTCGACCCGGCTCACGTCGATGAGTTTCTCGCCTGGCAAGAGCGGCTTCGGCTGGCGGAGAGCGGTTTTCCGGGATTCCGCGGGTCCGAGCTGTTCCGACCCGTCGAGGGTGTCCAGGAGGAATGGACGGCGCTGTATCGCTATCAGAGCGCAGATGATCTCGACCGTTGGTTGGTCTCGAACGAACGCAAACAACTTCTTGCCGAGGGTGCGAGGTTCGCGGACTACCATGCCCGCACGATCGACAACTCGTTCGGCAGCTGGTTCGCGTTCGACGATCAACGGTCCGATACTCCCCCGCCGTCGGAACTCAAGACGTCGGTCGCGGTGTGGGTGGGCCTGTATCCGACGGTGGTGATCCTGACGCTGGCTCTGTCACCGATGCACATGCCGCTGTGGCTGGGCCTGCTCATCGGCAACCTGCTGTCCAGCCTCTTGATGAGCTTCGTGACAATGCCGTTCTACGTCAATCCGCTACTCAAGCAGTGGATGCAGCCTCCGCCGGGAGTTCCTGCGGCGAAGACGAATTGGCGTGGTATCGGCATCGCCGCTGCGGCGTTGACGTTCTGGACCGTGATCTTCTACCTCGTGACCCGGGTCTTCTGGCATCTCCCCTAGCGGCCCGCCAACGGTGTCGGCCCAGCCGCCATCCGCGGGAGCGTTGCCAGCAGTTTCGGCGCCATGGTCGTCGCGTCGGGTTCGGAGCGATCGAATGTGTACTTGCGGACCTCCGGGCCACCCGACGTCATCCCGGCCACCAGCAGATCGGCTCCGTACACGGTGCTGGTCGTCGCAATCGTCGCTCCTGCGGTCGCCCCGCCGAACGGTGCGAACGCAGCGATCTCGTCGTACTCGACGTTGTCCGTGTGGTGGTTCGGACTTTCCAGGTACATCTTCGGTTGTCCGTCGAGCTTCGAACCTGACGACCACACACGCACGGTGCCGTTGTCGGCGAGCTGGCCGGTGATGATGCTCATCGCGCCACCCTCGCCACCGGCGACCCATCCGGCGGTCAGCGCCACCCCGTCCCTGTAATTCTCGTCGTACGCCATGAACTGCGATGTCATCTTCGGATCGGTCGGCTTCCCCGAATGTTCCTGTGTCGCCGTGCCGTTGGCCTGCGCACGCGCGGTCGGCGTGTAGAGATCCCACCGGAAGGTCTTGATCAGCGGCGGTTCGCCGGGACCCGGCGCTGTCACGATGCTCTCTCGCCCCGATCCGAATTCGACCATCCCGGTGGCCAGCGTGACGCCGCCTTGTGATCCGGGATACGGCGTGAACGTGGAGAACACGTCGGGCGCCTTACCCGCTTCGGACGGCAGCGTCGAAGAGTACACCTTGACCTGTGACTCCGTTCCCGGTCCGGTACCCACGATGATATTGTCGGCCATCGCGTTTCCGTCGATATCGGCGCCGGCTACCGTCACTCCGCCGGTGAAGTCGGAGTCGAACGGCTCGAAACGGATGATCTCGGACTTGAACAGCCCCAGATTGGTGTCGTTCCCGTTGTACACGACGACCTCGGCAGTTGGGCCCTTGCCCGTGCCGACGAGCAGATCGAGAATCATGTCTCCGTTCACGTCGGCCATCGCCACCGACGGTGTGCCCTCGAAGTCCGGGAACGGCACCACGGTTTGCACCACTTCGTCGCCGTCACCATCTCGAACCTGGACCGAGGCCGGCTTCCCGCCCGATCCCGGTATCGCCACGGCGTACGTCGACACTTCCGGGATCACGTTGATGGTTGCCATCAACCCGTTGTCCTCGTGGTTGAGCCGATGGCAGTGGATCACGTAGGCGCCCGCGTACTCCAGGAACTCCTGGCGGAGGGTCAGCGTCGCCGGGGTGCTGACGACGTGCATATCGTTGAATATCGGCGCGGGCACGTTGACGTTGTCGAGCCCCCACGGTTCCACACCCGTCTTACCGCGGTGCGGATCGTCGATCTCCATCACCTGAAAGTCGTTGACGTGGATGTGCATCGGATGCGCATCGTTGTTCATGTTGATGATCTTCCACTCCTCAACCGAGTTGAGCCGTGGCTGGATCAGCGTGGTGTTCGGGAACCCACTGGGCTCGAACATGTAGATGACGGCCTTGGGGTCGTTGTTGCTCGCGAGGCCGCCGCCGATGGTGTCGGTGATCGTCATCTCCCGGGTCACGTCAGGCGTCATCACCGAAGTGTCCACGAACGACGTATACGCATCGAGGTTCTGGCCCGGTTCAAAGGCCGTGGTCTGCCCCTCGCCGCTGGTGTCCGGTGTGGCGCGGATCAAGGTTTGGGTGGGGAACACGAAGAACCCGTCGGCGAAGCTGAGGAACTTCGGATCCACCGTGAGGGTGCCGAGCACCGCGGGCGTGTTCTTGGTGCCGTTGTTGGTATACAGCACACCGGGATTCACGATCGGCTTCGCCTTTGGATCCGGCGGGAACTCCAGGACGAGATCGCCTTTTTTCGGCATCGTCACCGCGATGGCGTAGCGCGACCCGGGCGGCACGCTCAGCGTCGTTCCGTCGCCGTAGACCGGCCGGCCCACCTGCGTGTAGGGATTGCCGTCCTGTCCGACGATTGCGAACTTCGGATGGTTACCGGTGGCAGTCTCGGTCAATCTGACTGTCATATAGGCGATGTCGCTGATGTTGGCCACCACCCAGATCTCCGTCTGGCCAGGTTTGATCTTCAGCTCCGGCTGGAACTGGCCGTTCACCGTGAACTGAACGTCGCGCTGGTTCTCCGGCAGCGACGGGTCCTCGTCGATCTTGGCTGTCGGGCTGTCGAAGCTCATCAGGTTCGAGGGGATGAACTGCGTCTGGCCGCGGTTGTTGAGCGGCGACAGCGGCCCTGACCACCAGGGCGTCAGATACTGGGCGCCCATGGTGGTGTCGGCGATGTTCACCGGGGCCAGGCTCGGCTGATAGGTGCCGTCGGCAAGCTCGGATCCCTCGGGCGGTTCGAGGGTGCTCACCCACTGTGGCCAACTGTAGTTGTTGAGCTGATGCCCCTTCCCCTTGCGGTCGAACACGTAGTTGTACTGGATCGCCATGTTGCGGATCGGAATGTTGTTCTGCGTGACCAGCGGCAGATTGCCGTCGGGGCGGCCGATTTCCAACAGACCGGCCAATCCGGCATAGGTCTGTTGCGACGTCATCGTGTGGCGATGGCTGTGATACCAGTACAGGCCGTTGGGCATGTTCGTGGGCACGTCGTAGGAGTAGGTGTTGCCCATCCCCGCGGGAATCGACAGCAGCACGTTGTCGGCGTTGCCCGACGGACTCACGTGCAAGCCGTGGGTGTGCAGGTTCAGCGGCGCTTCGGTGAGCTGCGGCGGATAAAGCGGTACCGCACCGCCCTTGGGTGTCATGGCGGGATCGTAGAAATCTGCAATCGTCAGATTCTGAAGGTCGTTGTCGTAGTGGATGATCAACTTCTCGCCGGGCTCCACGCGCAGCGTCGGCGCGGGGTAGAGATTGTCGCCCGTGGTCGATCCGTCCGACGCCGTGCCCTTGATCAGGTCGTAGCCGTAGACGAGGAAGTTGGTCACCGGCTCCTTGACGGTGTCGAGGTTGACGACGCCCTGATGCGCCGAGAGCCGCACCTCGAGCACCCCGTCCTTGCTGGAGAGCCGCACCGGTTCCTTGAACGGGGCGGGCTTGCCGTCCGGACCCGCGTTGACACCCGCCTGCGGTGCAGGCGCTTCCTTGTCGCGCGAGCAGGCACTCGTCAAGGCGGCGGTCATAACCAGCACGACCAACAGGACGAGAAATACGCGTGAACCGGAGGGAAGCCGCATGGCCTCTCCATTCTCCACTAGAGTGGCAACAAGGCGGCGGAAAGTGATAGGCAGCTTACAGTAGGCGAAGCGCCGGGCGCAGGCATTCGTAGCAAAGGATTTCACGTTGGGTCTTGCGCGCGATCAGGCGGCCGTCTCTTGAGCGGATAGCGCCAACCACTGACCGTTCTGCATCTCGAAGGCATCGACAATCGCCGGCCCGGGAGAGCGTGCAGCCCACCGCGGGTATCCAGCGGTTCATACGATCGGTCCTCTCGGCTGACGATGATTGCTAGGTTGCTTGTCGAATGATGCGTCGAAAGGGCGAGAATTGTCGGCTGATTGGGGATCGGTGCTGATCGAGCTCATACCGCTCGCTCTGGTTGTCGCGCTCTCACCGTTGTCGATCATCCCCGCGGTCCTCGTACTGCACACACCCCGCCCGCGGCCGACCGGGCTCGCGTTCTTGGCCGGCTGGTTGATCGGGTTGGCGGTGGTGACGCTGATCTTCGTTCAGGTGTCGAGCCTTGGCGGCGGCCTCCGAGAGAAGCCACCGGGCTGGGCATCGTGGCTGCGCATCGTCGTCGGTGCCGCGCTCATCGTCTTCGGCATCTACCGATGGCTGAACCGCAACAAGTCATCGCACACCCCGAAGTGGATGCAGAGCCTGTCGAAACTAAGTCCCGCGCGCGCAGGCGCAGCGGGGTTCGCGCTCACCATCGTCAACCCCAAGGTGCTGTTCATCTGTGCCGCAGCGGGTTTGGCGATCGGCACCGGGGGGCTCAGCTCCTCTCAGATCTGGATCGCCGGGCTGTGGTACGTCCTGGCCGCCGGTTCGACGGTCGCGCTGCCGATCCTGGCCTACGCCGTGTCCGGTGACCGGCTCGACGCACCGCTGGCACGGTTGAAGGAATGGATGGATCGCCAGCACGCCGTCCTCGTCGCAGCCATCCTGGTCGTGATCGGTCTTATGGTGTTGTACAAGGGAATTCACGGCGTCTAGTCATCAGGGCAGGCCGAGTTCCTCCGCGTCTGCGGTCAGATAGCGCGTCACAGTCGGCGCGATCAACCGCACCAGCACATCGTCGGACAAGGCCGCCAGCGGCGGAATCTTCATAACGAAGCGCAGCATCGCAACCCCGACGAGCTGGCTTGCGGCGAGCATCGCCCGCAACTTTGCCTGTTCCCCTCCGCCCAGGACACCGGACACCGCGGTCAAGACGTAGTCCTGCATGAAGGCGCGGAAGGCTTCGTGGGCGTCGGCGTTGGACGTAGCCGACTGCAGCATCGCGACCATGCTGTGACCGGTGTCAGGCGAATCCCAGATCCGCAGGTACGTCCACACCAGGCGGGTGCCGATGTCGGGCTCTTCGTCGGGGCCGCCCGCCACGGCGGCGACCAACGCGGTCGGATCGACGATCAGACGCAGTGCCTCACGGAACAGATCGGCCTTCGACCCGAAGAGATACAGCACCATCGACGGATCGACATGCGCGTCGTCGGCGATCGCACGCAGCGTCGTCCTCTCGTAGCCCTCCGTGGCGAATCGGGCCTTAGCCGCGGCCAAGACCGCCTCCCGCGACACCGGATCGCCCTGCCGTCGACCCCGTCGCTTCGATGTCTTCGCTGGTGACGGCATCTATCCAGATTATCATTTCAATAACTGTTGAAAATTAGTCGTCTCAGCGATACGCTCGGGGTGCGATTAATTCAACGGTTAATGAAAAGAGGCCGACAATGGTCACGAACACGGTGTCCGGGCACACCCACTCCGCACCCGTGCACGAACCCCCTGCGGCGGTCAAGGCGACCGGGATCGCCGCGATCCTCACCGTCGTCCTCGCCCTTGTCGCGATCGCGTTCGCACTCCCCGCGTCGCGTAGCGCACCGCACGCCGTACCGATCGGCGCGGCGGGTCCGCAATCGGCCAGCGGCCAAGTGGCCGAGACTCTCGAGAAGCAGGCACCGGGCGCGTTCGCGATCACCTATTACCCCGCCGAGCCCGCGCTGCGTGATGCGATCCGCAATCGAGAGGTCTACGGCGGAATTGCATTTGGCCCCAACGGGCCGCGACTGCTGATCGCCACCGGCGCAAGCCCGATGGTGGCGCAGATGCTCACGCAGATCGGAAACAATATCGCCGAGCGAACGGGCACGCCGCTCGACATCGAGGACCTCGCCCCACCCACCGCCGATGACCCGCGCGGCGCCGGACTGGCCGCGTCGGCGCTGCCGATCACGCTCGCCGGACTGTTACCCGCGATCGTCCTGGTGTTCGCGCTCAAGCGCGAAGTGTGGACCAGCTTCACCGCTGTGGTCTTGTTCGCCGGCGTGGCGGGCGTGTCCATCGCCGCGCTGATGCGCTTCGTCCTCGGGTCGATCGAGCGCAACATCTGGGGCGTGGCGGGCGGTCTGACGCTGGGCGTACTGGCCGCCGGACTGACCATGCTGGGTCTCGGTTCACTGTTCGGCCGGGTCGGCCTGGCATTGGGCGCGGGCGCGGCGCTCTTGATCGGCAATCCGCTCTCGGGACTGACCAGCGCTCCGGAGATGTTGCCCGGCGGCTGGGGTCAACTCGGGCAGTGGCTGCCGCAGGGCGCGACCGCCACGTTGCTCCGGTCGACGGCGTTCTTCGACGGCGCCGGCGGAATGATGCCGATTGTGGTGCTGACCTGCTGGTCGCTGCTCGGTGTCGCGCTGATCGTCACGGCGGCGCTGCGGCAGCGAAGGCTCTCAGCCGGGTGACTTACCATCGACCGGCGTGGGACTCGACGACAGTGAGGCGCTGCGCATACTGCGCGACAGCGTCGACCCCGCGCAAGGCTCCGAGGAACTGATCCGGCGGTTCTACACGCGATGGTTCGCCATCGATATGTCGATCCGCGACCTGTTCCCCCCGGACATGGCCGCGCAGCGGCAGGCATTCGCGCAGGCCGTGACGTGGCTGTTCGGCGAACTCGCCGACCAACGAGCCCAGGAGCCGGTCGCCTTCCTTGCGCAGCTCGGCCGTGACCATCGCAAATATGGTGTGACGCAACGGCATTACGACAGCATGCAGGATGCGCTGCTGACCACCCTGCGCTCGCAGCTGATCGATCGGTGGGACGACCGACTCGCGGAGGCGGCCCATGACGCGGTGGCCCTGCTCGTCGGGGTGATGCGCGGCGCCGCCGACGCCGAGAAGGGCCCGCCCTACTGCGACGGCACGGTGATCGAGCACATCCGGGCCACCCGCGACGTCTCGGTGATCCGACTGCAGCTGGACCGTCCGCTGTTCTACCATCCCGGTCAGTACGTCACCGTCCAGGTGCCGCAGTGGCCGCGGCGGTGGCGCTACTTGAGCCCGTCGATCCCCGCTGATCGCGGTGGCGGCATCGAGTTCCACGTCCGTTCGGTGCCCGGCGGCATGGTGAGCCCGGTCATCGTCGGCGAGACGAGACCGGGCGATCGGTGGCGGGTGTCCAATCCGCATGGCGGGATGCACGTCGACCGTGAGGGCGGCGACGTCCTGATGGTCGCAGGCAGCACCGGCCTGGCCCCGCTGCGGACGCTGATCATGGATCTCACCCGAAAGGCCGTCAATCCGCGCGTGCACCTGTTCTTCGGGGCACGTTATCCGTGCGAGCTCTATGATCTGCGCACCCTGTGGCAGATCGCGTCGCAGAACCCGTGGCTATCGGTGACGCCGGTGTCGGAGCTCAACACGGATCCGCCGTGGGCCGCCGACTACCCCGATGTCTCGCCGCCGCGTGGTCTGCACGTCCGCCAGACGGGGATTCTCGCCGATGTGGTGACGAGTTACGGCAACTGGGGTGACCGCCAGATTCTGATCTGCGGCGGGCCGAAAATGGTCGAGGCCACGAAAGCGGCGCTGCTCGCCAAAGGTGCTCCGGCCGAACGGATTCAACACGATCCACTGACGGGCTGACGTTCCCACCCTAGACTCGTCAAGATCATTCATTCCCGGCGAGGAGCCGCCATGTCGACGATGCGTGCCGCACGCATACATGCCTACAAGCAGCCGCTGAGACTCGAAGAGGTTCCGATCCCCGATATCGGCCCCACCGAGGTGCTGGTGAAGGTTGGTGGCGCGGGCATGTGCCGCACGGACTTTCAACTCATCGACGGCTACTTCGGCACCGATATGCCGCTACCCGCAACACCGGGGCATGAGATCGCCGGGACCATCGACCGGATCGGTGCGGGCGTTCCCGCCGCGGCGGGCCTGTCCGAAGGGGACCCGGTAGTGGTGTTCGGGCCACTCGGCGACGGCTCGTGCCGGCAATGCCACCGCGGCAACGAACACATCTGCAACCAGGGCCACTGGATCGGCTTCGGTCCGCACGGCGGCTATCAGGAGTACGTCCCCGTCGCCTACCAACAGCTGATCAAGGTCAGCGGAAACCTGTCGCCACTTTCACTGGCCCCGCTGACCGATGCGGGCCTCACTCCATACCGCGGGTTGAAGAAGCTGCAGGCCGCCGGGGCGCTGGGCCCGGGAACCACGCTGGCGGTGATGGGCATCGGCGGCCTCGGTGCGTACGGCGTGCAATACGCCAAGTTGCTCGGCGGCGGGGCGACCGTGGTGGCGCTGGCGCGAAACCCTCAAAAGCTGGTGCTGGCAAGCGAAAACGGCGCCGACCACACCATCAACATCGGAAACAAGACCGACGACGAGGTGCGCGACGCGCTCGAGGAGGCGACGGGCCGACGCGAGTTCGACGCCGTGATCGAATGTGCCGGTGCCGAGGAGAGCATCCGGCTGGCCTTCTCACTACTGGCCACGGAAGGCGCTGTCGCCTCGGTCGGGCTGGTCGGCAACCGGGTGGACATCTCGCTGTTTCCGTTGGTGAGCCGCGAGTACACCCTGTTCGGATCGTTCTGGGGCAACTACAACGACCTCACCGAGGTGGTCGCGCTGGCCGAGGCCGGCAAGATCAAGGACTCGGTGACGCAGGTCAACTTCGAGGACGTCAACGACCACATCGATGCGCTCGGCCGCGGCGACTTCGTCGGACGCGCGGTGATCGTCTACGACTGAGCGGGCACCCGCTGCCAGAAATCGTTGAACACGATGCTGTCGAAGAATGCTGTTCCCTTGACGATCCGGTTGTCGGCGAGCGTCAGGAACCACGAATACGTATTGCGATAGGGCACCCCGTCGCGGGCCGTGCCCTCGGCATCGAAGAACACGATGACGGTGTCGCCATCGGCGTAGATCTCACGGATCGTCGGCTTCAATGGCGTCGCCATCCGGGCGTTGAACGGCCGGATGACGTTGCTCATGAAGTCTTCCTTGCTGGTGTACACCCGCGACGCCACCGAATGCCCGACAATCTCCCAGGTGGCGTCGTCGGCGAGCACCTCGTACGGACTGCCTGTGCCCGCGGCCCACGCGTCGAACCCGGCGCGAACGGTTTGGAGGTTGCGCGACTCGGTGTCGTCATACGGTTGTGCGGAACCGGATTGCGCCGGTGTGAACAGCAGCCAAACCAACGCAGCGAAAAGGGGACTCAGCAGCCACTTGACACGTTTCATTGCTTCATCTAATCGCAGCGGTGGCAGGATCGACAGACATGGACTTCGAAAGCGTCACCCTCGCTGATCCGTCGTCCTCACTGACGGCGACGTTCGTCCCGTCCGCAGGCATGATCGGCACGTCGGTCGCCGACGGCGCTGACGAGTTCCTGGGCCAGCGCCGCGGACTGGACGCGTATGTGACCAGCGGCAAGACGATGGGCATCCCGATCCTGTACCCCTGGGCAAACCGGTTGAGCGCCAGCGAGTACGAGAGCGACGGCACCGCGGTCACGTTGACTCCCGGGGTAAGCGGAGTGCGCGCCGACGAGAACGGGCTTCCCATCCACGGCGTGCTGGCCGCCTACTCGGGTTGGCATGTCACGGCGCGTTCGGAGAACACTCTCACCGCCACACTGGACTTCGGGGCAGTACCGGCGCTGCTCGCGTCGTTCCCGTTTCCCCATGTGCTCACGCAGAGCGTCACGCTCAATGCGCGAACACTCACGATCGAGACCACCGTGACACCGACGGCAGAGACCGCGGTGCCGTTGTGCTTCGGCTATCACCCGTACTTCACGATCCCCGGCACACCGCGCGACCAGTGGCGGCTCACCACCCCGGCGATGCGGCATCTGTCGCTGGACGGCCGGGGCATCCCGATCGGAGAGCATGCGGCGTGGCCCGGAACCAGCGAGCAGCTGGCCTCCGTGACCTACGACGACGGCTTCGACGACGTTCCCAACGGCGCGCTCTTCACCCTCACGGGCGGCGACCGTCGCATCGACGTGGCGTTCGAAACGGGTTACCCCGCAGCGCAACTCTTCGCTCCGAGCTCTGACGACATCATCGCGATCGAGCCCATGGCCGCCCCGACGGACTCGCTGCGCCGTGGCGGCTACCGGACTGCGCGGCCCGGTGCGCCGGTAACTGCCCGGTTCTCGATCACCGTGACCTAGGGCTGTTACTCGGCCTGACGTCGCCGTCGGGCGGCGCCGGGCTGCCAGACCACCAGGGCCGTGCTCTTGGACGACCTATGCGCCGATCGCAACTCGTCGATTTCGCGCGCCATCTCCTGTAGCCGGCCCTGCAGCGCCTCGACCTGATTTGTCAGCTCGATGATCCGCTTGATGCCCGCAAGGTTGACACCTTCATCCTGGGACAGCCGCTGGACCTCGCGAAGCAGTTCGACATCGTGCTGCGAGTAGCGCCTGCCCCCGCCGGAGGTGCGCTGCGGGCTGACCAGCCCGAGCCGGTCGTAGGTGCGCAGCGTCTGCGCATGCATACCGGCCAGCTCAGCAGCGACCGAGATCAGGAAGGTGCGCGCGTCGTTGTTGGATCGCTTGGCCATAGGCCATCACGCCCCTGCCCAATTCGCCCGCGGGTCGAAACCACTGGCCCGCTCGGCTTTCGCGTAGGCCTCCAACGCTTCGGCGGCCTCGCCCTCCACATCCGGCGGTACCGCAACCTTGACGGTGACGAGCAGATCGCCGTGTCCACCCGAACGCTTCGGTACACCACGTCCGCGTACGCGGAGGATGCGGCCGTCGGACGTGCCCTTGGGCACGCGAACGCCGACCTTGCCTTCCAACGTGGGCACTGAAAGCGTTGTGCCAAGCGCCAATTCGTGAAAGCTGACCGGGACGGTGACGGTCAGGTCGTCACCGCTGCGCCCGAACACCTTGTCCGGCTTGACATGTACGGTTACGTACAGGTCACCTGACGGGGCGCCGCGTAGCCCGGCCTCACCCTGACCGGGCAGCCGGATACGCTGACCGTCCTCGACGCCCGACGGGATTCGCACGTTGATGGTGCGAGTCCTGGTGGTCACCCCGGTGCCCTTACATTCCTCGCACGGGTGCTCGATGATCGAACCGCTCCCCCGGCACTCGGTGCATGGTTCGGAAAACCCGAAGGCGCCCTGATTGCGGTTGATCACACCGGAGCCGTTGCAATTCGGGCACACCTTCGGACTGGTCCCCGGCCGGGCGCCGCTGCCGTGACAATTCGTGCACGGAGCTGGGCTGGTGAGCCGCAGCGGCATCATCACGCCCTTGGTGGCCTCGAGGAAGGACAACTCGGTCTCGGTTTCGAGGTCATTGCCCCGCCGCGGCCGAGACGGCCGTGGCTGCTGGGCTCCGCGCCCGAAGAGGCCGCCGAACAGATCGCCGATGTTCGCGCCGCCGGTCTGGCCTGCGGCGTCGAACAGATCGTTCAGGTTGAACTCGACGCCGTCGCTACCGAATCCACCGAAGTTGCCGCCTCCGCCGCCGAAGCGACCACGACCAAACCCGCCGTTGGCGAAAAGCCTTCGCGTTTCGTCGTATTCCTTACGCTTGGCGGGATCCGACAGTACTTCCTTGGCCTCCGACACGGCTTTGTACCGCTCTTCGGCCGCCTGATTTCCGGGATTGCGGTCGGGATGGTTCTCCGCGAGCAGCTTCCGGGCGGCTCGCTTGATCTCCTGCTCGCTGGCGTCGGAGGAGACGCCGAGCTCCTTGTAGAAGTCTTTTTCGACCCATTCACGCTGGGCCATGCCGCGTCACCTCCTTACCTGAGTCACTAATTGTCTTCTGATTCTGCGGTCTCTTGCGCGTCGGAGCCGGTGTTATCGGCGGCATCGGGCACCGTGTCGACCACGCCGACCAACGCGTGACGCACCACCTGATCGCCGACCTTGTAGCCGCGGCGCATGACGGTCCCGAGGACCGGGTGAGTACCGTCGCCCTCGTGCTGCACGGCTTCGTGCAGTTCGGGGTCGAAGTCATCACCCTCGTCGCCGAAGGCCGAAAGACCGAGGCCCTCAAGGACGGTCGCCAGTTTGTCGGCGACCGACTTCAACGGTCCGGCTTCCAAGTCGCCGTGGCTGCGGGCCCGGTCGAGATCGTCGAGCACCGGAAGCAACTGCGTCATCACCGACGCCTTGGCACGTTCGGCCGTGAGCTGCTGGTCACGAAGAGCGCGCTTGCGGTAGTTGGCGAAGTCCGCCTGGACTCGCTGCAGGTCACTGAGCAGTTCGGCGGCTTTTCCGGCCTCCTCGGGGCTTTCGCCCGCGAACTCCCCCGGCGCCGGCCCATTGGGGGCCGACCCGGAGGGTTGTTCACGCAGTTCGCCGGTGTCCGGATCGATGCGCCGTTTGTCGGTGACTGTCACCGGCTCGTGCGAATCGTTCTGGCTCACTTGCGCTCCTCGTCCTCATCAACGACCTCGGCGTCCACAACGTTGTCGTCGGCCGAACCGTTCGGCGACGCGCCTGCGGCACCACCGGCGGCCTGCTCAGCCTGGGTGGCCTCGTAGATCGCCTGGCCCAAGCCCTGTGCTTCCACACCGAGCTTCTCCATCGCCGACTTGATGGCCGCGATGTCGGTGCCCTCCAGCGCCGACTTGGCCTCGGCGACCGCGGCGTCGACCTTGTCCAACGTCTCCGTGGGGATCTTCGATCCGCCTTCGGCCTCGCGCTGTTCGGCGACGATCTTCTCGGTCTGGTAGACCAACGACTCCGCCTGGTTGCGGACGTCGGCCTCCTCGCGACGCGTGCGGTCCTCCTCGGCGTGCGCCTCGGCGTCCTTGATCATCCGGTCGATCTCCTC
>JBIQHU010000114.1:0-17968 GCA_044508395.1 Mycobacterium sp.
CGACCTCGGTGCTGCCGGTGATCCGGGCGTTCAACAGCATTCGGCCGCTGTCGACGGTTGAGGCAGAGGCACTGTGGCCGCTGTTGGTGTTGCGCACGGCGGTGCTGATCGTCAGCGGCGCGCAGCAGGCTACGCTCGATCCCGACAACGACTACGTGACCGAGCAGTCCGACGGCGAATTGCGCATGTTCGAGCAGGCGACCTCGGTGCCGATGGAGGTCATGACCGAGGTCATCAAGGCCGACCTCGGGCTGGGCCGAGCGGCTGCCGCGGTGCGGGTGACGGCCCCGCTCGTCAACGCGTCGGTGGTGACGCTGGACCTGACCACGACATCCGATGCCTACGACGACGGCCGCTGGCTTTCAATCGATGTCGAGGATGCCCAGGCGCGGGCTGCCGTCGACGACGGTGCCGAGCTGGTGGTCACCGAATACGGACAGCCGAGGCTGAACAGGGCACCGAAGTTGAGCCAGGAGAGCCCCGCTGCCGTACCGACGGGCATCAACATGTGGCCGGCATCGCAGCTCGATCTGCGTGCCCCGTGGGACGGCGAGGTCGTCAACGCCTCCACCGACGTTGTGACGTTTCGGGGCGGCGACGTCGAATTGACACTGTCCGGTGTACAGGCGCCGGCGTCGGGCAGCTTGCGCGCCGGTGAAACGCTGGCGCAGGCGGCGGCCGAGCATTGGGTGCACGTCGGTGTGCAGCCGGTCGGTGCGCCGCCGGCACCGCTGTTCACGACTGCGGAGTTGGCACCGGGTTGGCGTGCGCTGACCCGGGATCCGCGCCCGTTGCTCGGGTTGGACGCGGCGCAGGCGCCGACGACGACTGATTTGTTGTCGCGCCGCAACGCGAGTTTCGCGCAGGTGCAGGAGCACTACTACCGCGAGCCGCCGCACATCGAGCGCGGGTGGCGCAACTACCTGCTGTCCACCCGAGGTCGGTGCTACCTCGACATGGTCAACAACGTGACCGTGCTGGGCCATGCCCATCCACGAGTGGCCGACACCGCGGCGCGTCAGCTGCGCAAGCTCAACACGAATTCGCGGTTCAACTACGAAGCGGTGGTCGAGTTCAGCGAGCGGCTGACCGCCACCCTGCCCGACCCGCTGGACACGGTGTTCCTGGTGAATTCCGGTTCGGAGGCAAGCGATCTGGCGATCCGGCTGGCGACGGCGGCGACCGGGCGCCGCGACGTCGTCGCGGTCAGGGAGGCCTACCACGGGTGGACGTACGGCACCGATGCGGTGTCGACCTCGATCGCCGACAACCCGAATGCGCTTGCCACCCGGCCAGATTGGGTGCACACGGTGGAGTCACCCAACAGCTTCCGCGGCAAGTACCGTGGTGCGGACGCGATTCGTTACGCAACCGACGCGGTGCGGCAGATCGAGGAACTGATCGCACGTGGTCGAGCGCCGGCGGCCTTCATCTGCGAGAGCGTCTACGGCAACGCGGGCGGCATGGCGTTGCCCGACGGCTATCTGAAGCAGGTGTATGCCGCGGTGCGCGCGGGCGGCGGTCTCGCCATCTCCGATGAGGTCCAGGTCGGATACGGCCGTCTCGGCGAATGGTTCTGGGGCTTTCAGCAGCAGGATGCGGTGCCCGACATCGTGTCGATCGCGAAGTCGACGGGCAACGGCTATCCGCTGGGTGCGGTGATCACCAGCCGTGAGGTCGCAGACAGGTTCTCCTCGCAGGGCTACTTCTTCTCATCGACCGGCGGCAGCCCGCTGTCGTGTGCGATCGGTATCACGGTGCTCGACGTGTTGCGCGAGGAAGGGCTACAGGAGAACGCGTCCCGCGTCGGCGGGCATCTCAAGGCGCGTCTGCAGGGGTTGCAGCAGCACCACCCGATCATCGGCACCGTACATGGGATCGGGCTGTACCTCGGCGTCGAGATGGTCCGTGACGCAGAGACACTCGAGCCTGCGACCGAGGAGACCGCCGCGATCTGCGACCGCATGCTCGAACTGGGTGTGATCATCCAGCCGACCGGCGATCACCAGAACATCCTGAAGACCAAGCCGCCCTTGTGCATTGACATCGAGGGTGCCGACTTCTACGTCGACACCCTGGACCGGGTACTGACCGAAGGCTTCTAGCGCGCTATTTCCCCGCGAGCAGACGCCAACACCCCCAAATTTCCCCGAAAAAGGGGGTGTTGGCGACTGCTCGCCGGGGCTGAGCTAGGCCAGCAGTGGCACCGTGTCGTGCCGGGTATCGGTGAGGATCTCGAACATCGCCCGCCGCGATGCGACGAGCTCCTCACGGGTAAACGCTTTGCCCGCCACCTGAATCCGGCAGGTGGCGATCGCAGAGTTGTAGCAGTACTTCTGGCCGCCGTCGGTGTCGGTGTACGTGAGTCCGATGACATCGCCCGGTTCGGCCGAGATCTCCCCTTCGATCATGTGATTCCCGATCCGGCCGCCGAAAGACCACGAGAACGGCTGGTAGCGCGCATGCGTCTGCAGGCTGTGCCGGATCGAGCGAACCGCGAATTCCTCTCCGGCATGCCGGAATACGAACAGCGTAGCCGACGGCGTCAGTAGCGGGCCGATCGCGGCGCGGGCCGTGACGATCTCCAACGTCGACTCCGGCGCGTTGTCGAACCCGCACACCTGACCGAAGGCATACGCGGGCGTGTGCTTGGACCCCCAGTTGTGGTTGACGCTGCCGGTCCAGTCGTCGACGACGATGCGAACGTCATCGAGTTCGAGCAGTCCGTTGAATTGCGCCAAAGGATGTCGCACTGTGGTCTTGGCCGTCGGGATACGTGCCTTGTAGGCGCGCTCGGTGAGGAGCTTGACCGGCTCTTCCGTGCCGGGCGCGATGCTGAGGTCCCAGCGCGCCGAACGGCTGCCACCGGTGACGACACCCTGCGCCGACCGGTCGTCGAGGCTGGTGGCGGCGATCCGCGCGGTCCAGTCGTCGTAGTGGTATTCGGCGGCGTCGATCGGGTACGGCTCCTTGAGCGCACGGTTTCCCGCCCCGTCTGGGTCGAACAGCATCACCCAGACGTCCGCGACGGGCTCTCCTGCCGTCGGCAACAACAACGTCTCCCGCAACCACAGCGCTTGTGCCCGGTCGGGGTGGTTGGCCCGGATGTAGCGACTCTCGTAGTACGGAGCCGCAGCCGAGGTCTTCGACATCACGGGTTCAGCATCCAATACTTGGGGGGTGATGGGTGCACAGATCGCGGCCTACGTACTCGGTGCGGTCGCAGCGGCGGAAGCCGTCGCCCTCATCGTTCTCTTCGTGCAGCGCCGCCGCGACCGCGAGGAACTCGAACAGTTGCGCAGCCGCGTCGACACCAGGAACATGCTGCTCTCCGGCGGCCGCGAAGCCGTCAAGACGGTCTGGCAGACGGCGAACATCCTGCGCAAGGACGGGCTCGGAGCCGCCGTTCGATCCTCGATCGAAGACCTCGCGGACTGGGCCGAGGTCGAACGTCCGGACTTGGCCAAACTGGCGCCGAGCGGACACGTCGCAATCCTGTTCTCCGACATCGAGGAGTCTACGGCGCTCAACGAACGCATCGGGGATCGCGCCTGGGTCAGGCTGATCAGCCGGCACGACAAGATGGTGCGCCGGCATGTCGCGAAGTATTCAGGCCATGTGGTGAAGAGCCAGGGCGACGGTTTCATGGTGGCGTTCGCCCAACCCGACCAGGCGGTGCGGTGCAGCCTCGATATCCAGCGCTCACTTCGTAGGGACACCAACGGCATTCGGGTGCGCATCGGGATCCACATGGGTAAATCGGTGCGGCGCGGCGACGATCTCTTCGGGCGCAACGTCGCAATGGCCGCGCGGGTAGCCGGTGCAGCCGACGGCGGCGAGGTGCTGGTCAGCAAGGTGGTTCGTGATGCGCTCACCGACGTCGACGGTTTCGAGTTCGACGACGGCCGAGAGGCCGACCTCAAGGGGTTCAGCGGCACTCACCGGCTCTACGTCGTTGCGGCCTGATCGGTTGCTTCGTTGGCCTCGGCGACGCGATTGTGGAGCCGGGCGCGGATGTCCTCAGGCGTGTAGGCGTTGCGACGACGTTGATCGCGCGCGACCAAGGCACCGCCCGCCACCACGCCGGCGACCCCGGCGAGTCCGACCCACTTCCATATGCTGCGCATGCCGTGAGTCTGCCTAAGCTCTGGGGGTGAATCAAAGCACGGTATCGCTGGAGAAGGCCCTCGACGAGACCCGTACGGGCGATCTCTGGCTCTTCCGTGGCAGGTCGGGGCCCGATCGGGCGATCCAGACGATGAGCAACAGCCCGGTCAACCATGTCGGGATGACGATCGCCATCGAGGATCTGCCGCCGCTGATCTGGCACGCCGAACTGGGCGACAAGCTGACCGACATGTGGACGGGCGGCAATCATCGCGGAGTTCAGCTGAACGACGCACGCCAGGTCGTGGAGCGATGGGTGCACAACTATCACCAACGCTGCTGGCTCCGCCAGCTGACCCCGTACGCCACCCGTGAGCAGGAGGACCGGGCCCTCAAGGTGGTGGCCCGCATGGATGGCACACCGTTTCCCAGCACAGCACGGCTGACGGGCCGGTGGTTTCGCGGCCGCTTGAACGCCGCCGACTTCACGCGGGGAATTCCGTTCCTGCACAGTAAGGTTCGCGAGGCAACCCAGAAACGGAAGCAGGAGAAACTGCAAGTGGGCCTCGAGACGGCCTACTGCGCGGAAACCGTTGCAATCGCATACGAGGAAATGGGACTGCTGTCGACGGAGAAGCATTACAACTGGTTCGACCCTGGCGTGTTCTGGAGCGGCGACGATTTGCCGCTGACGCCGGGATACAAGCTGGGCGAGGAGATCGCCGTCATCGTCGATCCGCCGACCGGTTAGAGGCGCGCGAAACAGGGGTTGGCGTCCTCGTTGGGAATGGCCGCGTTGCGGCTGGAGAACTTCCCGACGACTCCGGCATCGGTGACTTCCACGCTGTCAGCATGGATTCCGAGCGGATAGTTGTCGTTCAGCTTCTTGGTCAGGCCGTCGAGGGCGTCCTGCACCGTGTCCTTCGGCAGCGGGCCGGTGACCTCGAGCACTTCCAGGTTCAGGTCACCGTCGGTGACGACGGGTTTGGCGGTGACCTTGTTGTCGCCGGCGTCCAGGATCACCGTGCCCGCGACGCGGTCGGTGCGCACTCCTGTGACGAGATTGCCGACACCGGGCAGGTTTTCCGCGACGGTGTCCTTGATCCCCTCGGATTTCCAACTGAGGGTCGCGGTGAGCGACCCGATGGTGCCCTTGGAGTCGCGAGACTCCTGCAACCGCACGTCTTCGAGCGTGACTTCGGCCGTCATCCCGTTGGCGCTCTGCACGCGGTTGCCGTCTGTCGTCACCGAGATGTTGGTGTAGTCGCCGGTGAGGTACTGCCACAGGAAGGGCGGTTTCACACCGAACGAGACCGAGGCGCCGTCTTCTACGACACACTCGGCAACCGCCACCAGGATCGTGTCCGCGCGGTGCCGGGCGTAGAGCTCGGCGCCCGCCAGCCCGCCCATCAACAGCGCGAGCACGATCACGCCGATCAGGATGACCGACTGCCGGTTGCGGCGACGCGGGGTCGACGGTGGCGCCTGGACCGGAGGGATTCGCTGCGTCGGTCTCGCATCGGCCGGTGACGGCGCCCGCCGGATTCTGCGCGTCGGCCCGTCGAGGGGGGATCGGCGCTGCGTACGGAGCTGGTCCGTCGGCGCCTCCGAGTGCCCCGCGGACGGCAGCTTCTGGGTAGCCGGGTCTGGCGGTGGCGTGGCCCGGCCGCGCCAGCCAGGTGGGCCGGGGCGCTGCGGCGGGGTCACGTGCGCGATTGTGCCCTATCCGGTTGCGACGGGACACAGAGCCCGACGATCGGAAGGACGTGATTTCGGTGCGCCGACGGTCGTCAGCGCACCGAAATCGCTACGCCTCTCCGAGGGTGACCTCGGCGGTCTGAGCCGCACCGGACTCGTCGACAAAGGTCAGGGTGACGGTGTCTCCGGGGGCCTTCGACCGCACCGCTGCGACCAGCGCCTCGGGACCGTCGATCACCCGGTCGTCAACCTTGGTGACCACCACGCCGCTGGGCACGCCCGCCGCGGCGGCGGGGCTGCCATCGACAACCCGCGCGATCGCGGCGCCGGGCGCGCCGGCGTCCATGCTGAGCTGCACCCCGAGCGAGCCGTGGCTGGCTGTGCCGTTGGCGATCAGCTCTTCGGCGATGCGCTTCGCCTGATCGGAGGGAATCGCAAAGCCCAGGCCGATCGAGCCGTTCGGCGCCCCTGCACCTTCCTGACCACCGCCACCGAGCGTCGCGATCGCGGAGTTCACCCCGATCAGCTCGCCGTTCATGTTCACCAGGGCGCCGCCGGAGTTGCCCGGGTTGATCGCGGCGTCGGTCTGGATGGCGTCGAGCACCGTGACCTCGTCGCCGCCATCTCCTGCGGAGACCGGACGGTTCAGCGCGCTGACGATGCCCGTGGTCACCGTTCCCTGAAGGCCCAGGGGTGAGCCGATGGCGACGACGTCCTGACCGACCTGAACATCGGCCGACGACCCGAACGTGATCGGGGTGAGGCCCGAAACGCCCTTGGCGCGAACCACGGCGATGTCACCTGCGGGGTCCGTTCCGACCACCTCGAACGGAACGGTCTGGCCGTCGGCGAACGACACGGTGGCTCGAACGCCGCGACCGGTCGAGTAGCCCGCGGGGCCGGCCGCGGCGGCGACCACGTGATTGTTGGTCAGGATCAGCCCGTCCTCGGAAATCACGATGCCCGAGCCCTCTCCGCTCTGACGGCCCGAGGCGATCTGCAGCTTGACCACACTGGGCATCACCTTGGCGGCAACCTGCTCCACTGTTCCTGCGGGTAGGTTCGCCGCAGGCCTGCTGGTCGGCTCATCGGCCACCGCAGTCCGTGCGGTAGCAGCCGAGGGTTCCGACTGACCGGCCACCGCCGCCGCGCCGATTCCACCGCTCACCACGGCGACCGCGACGGCACCACCGATCATCGTGATGCGGCGACGCGAACGCTTCGGCTGCACTCTCGGGGCCGTTTGAGCTGCAGACGGAATGGGTTGATGCGCAGTGTGATACGGATCATATGGCGGAGTAATTACCTGTCCCGGGTGGCGCCAGTCCCACGGAGAGCGATACGATTCATTCCGAACGTCATTCGGGTGTGCTTGTCCCATAACGTGTTCCGCGTAGCGCGGATGATGAGATTGTCGTGGGGCACGCGGCGGTGTGTTGGTCATGACGTCTGGTTCGCTCCTGAATCCTCAAATTTCACAGTTGATTAGCCCACCATGCCTTAGCGATCTGAGAGCGAACTGAGAGATACCTATGGAGAGTCGACGACTTTTCATGCCCCGCGAAGAGTTGCCCGCGGGGCCATCTCCGCGTCCGCTCCTCGCGGATCGGATGGCTTCGCTCACCGGTCTGCGTGCGGTCGCGGCACTGCTCATCGTGGGGACGCACGCCGCATACGGCACCGGGCAGCTGGCGAACGGTTACCTCGGGGCGCTCTATGCGCGCCTGGAGATCGGCGTCCCGATCTTCTTCGCGCTGTCGGGATTCCTCTTGTTCCGGCCGTGGGTACGGGCGGCCGCAACCGGAACTCCCCCGCCATCGCTGCGCCGCTACGCTTTTCGTCGGATCCAACGCATCGCGCCGGCTTATCTCATTGTCGTCCTGATCGCGTACACGCTGTACCAGTTTCGCGACGCCGGACCCAATCCCGGGCACACCTGGACGGGTCTGCTGCACCACCTGACGCTGACCCAAATCTACGAACCGGTCTACTTCTTCGTCATGCACCAGGGCCTGACCCAGACCTGGAGTCTGGCAGTCGAATTCGCCTTCTACGCGGCGCTGCCACTGATGGCCGCGCTACTGCTTTCAGTGCTCTGCAAGGGGGCGTGGCGACCGGGACTGCTGCTGGTGGGCCTGGTTTCGCTGGCCGCGATCACACCGCTGTGGCTCTGGGTCCAGTACGCCACCGATTTGTTGCCCAGTTCCGCGGGCATGTGGCTGCCGGCACACCTCGTCTACTTCGTCGGGGGGATGGCCCTGGCGGTGCTTCAGGCCATCGGGGTACGCGTGAAGTCACTTGTCACGGTCTCTCTCGCTGTGCTCAGCTACCTGGTCGCGTCCACCCCGATCGCCGGGAACATCAACTTCGGTGAGGTCACGCTGGGGCAGAGCCTCATCAAGGTCGCGCTGTACGCCGTGATCGCCTGCGCGGCCGTCGCCGCGTTGGTGCTGAGCGCCGACAACACATTCCAGCGGCTGTTGAGCGCGGCTCCGGTCGTCTGGCTCGGCGAGATCTCCTACGAGATCTTCCTGCTCCACGTGATCACGATGGAGATCGTGATGGCGTCGGTGTTGCATTGGCCTGCCTTCACCGGTTCGTGGTCGATCCTGTTCGCCGTCACCCTGGCTCTGACGGTCCCACAGGCCTGGCTCCTGCGTCGGTGGACTAGTTTTGGCCCTCCAACAGGTGGGCGTACGGATCGCTGTCGGCGGCGGCTGATAGCTGGCGTGCGAACACACCGCCGCCGTTCGCTAGGTGAAATTGCCGTCGCTTGATAGCGTCCGGTGCGATGGGCGGAGCGAACTCGTGACGATTGTGGTGATGGACGGGCCGACAGCTTCGACCCTCTCGCAGGTTATGCCTGTGCTGCTGTTGACCCTGATCATCGAACTGCGCCGGACCGCGTTGCATCGCAAGGTTTCCCGCACCCTGTTCGGTGCGTTTTTCCTGTTGTTCGGCGTGATCGAAACGGTGCTGGTGCTGTCGATCGACGGTGAGCTCTACCCGTTCCAATGGGGCGATCTGCTGTCGGCCATCGCCATCTTCGGGTTGCTCACGCTGATCTGCGCCATCTCCTTCATAGACCCGAGCGACACCTGAGCCGGCGGCTACGGCCGAGACAGCTGCTCTCCCGCAGCCTCGGCCACTGCCGTTCATTCAGCATCTCGCCCGACCTGAAGTTCACTCTGCGTGCAGGGCGCAAATATGCGAGCGGCGACCGCCCTCAGCGCAGAGTCAACGCCCATCTCGGTAGGCTCGATCAGGCTGAAAAGATATGGGCCAGAAGAAAGTAGACGTCACCGACATCGAGAGGATGACCATGGCCACCATTCCCGAGGGCTACGAATCACTGCTCGAGCGCCCGCTGTACGGACACCTCGCCACCGTCCGGCCCGACGGCGCGCCTCAGGTCAACGCGATGTGGTTCGCCTGGGATGGCGAGGTGCTGCGGTTCACCCACACCACCAAGCGGCAGAAATACCGCAACATCAAGGCAAATCCGGCGGTGGCGATGTCGGTCATCGACCCTGACAACCCGTATCGCTACCTCGAGGTGCGTGGTGTCGTCGAAGAGATCGTGCCCGACCCCGAAGGCGCGTTCTATCTGGAACTCAACGACAGGTACGACGGACCGCTGACCGAACCACCCGCCGACAAGGCCGACCGCGTAATCCTGGTCGTACGTCCGACCGGCTCCAGCAAGCAGTAGACGACCATGCTCGTGGCATTCAGCGTCAGCCCGTCGGGTGGTGATCAGGACGGCAGCGTCGGCACGGCCGTCGCCGAGGCGGTCCGCGTCGTTCGGGCGTCAGGACTGCCCAACGAGACCAACGCCATGTTCACCAACATCGAAGGCGAATGGGACGAGGTGATGGCGGTGGTCAAACAGGCAGTCGATGCCGTCGCCGCCGTGTCGCCACGGGTCAGTCTGGTACTCAAGGCCGACATCCGACCGGGCCACACCGACCAGCTGACCGCCAAGGTCCAACGCATCGAGGACGCACTGCGCGACTGACCCGGCAGTGCGGCTACTGACCCGTCAAGCTGCGGCGACCTCTTCGTCGGTCGCGGTAACGCACGACGTGCAGTCCGGGCTGTCGATGTCGAAACGCCCGCAGGTGGGGCAGATGAACGGAATCATGAGCTTCCTCCGGTTAGCGGTCCGACGACGCCGACTTACCGCGACGTCGGGGATTTGTTACCCCGCACCGTCGCACTCGAAACGTGGTCGCGCACGCGTGTGCTGACCCGCACTCCGACGTATCCTTACTCGATTTCGTCGGTGAGCGGTTGAACCACCCGGCAACAGGGAGAGACGATGGCAAACCGCTGGTGTGGAGTCACCATCGATTGCGCTGACCCCGTTCGGATGTCGGCGTTTTGGGCTGCCCTGCTCGGCATTCCAACGTCGCACGAGCACGGGGATGACCCGGGCTGGGCGACGGTGGGCTCGCGCTCAGGCCCGTCACCGCGACTCACCTTTCAGCGCGTACCCGAACCGAAAGGCACGAAGGTGCGCATTCACCTCGACGTGGAGGTCGACGACATCGACAGCGGGCGCCGGCAGGTCGAGGATCTCGGTGGCCGCTTCTCCGGTGTCCGACATGACTACGACGAAGGGGTCGTGCTGAACATGCTGGATCCCGAGGGACATGAGTTCTGCCTGGTGCAGTACTTCGGCGGGCCCGCTTAGACGTCGAACCGGAACTCGACCACGTCGCGGTCACACCGTCCCGCGGGCGGCCCGCGCGGTCGCGGTAACGGTGAACGGCCCACCACCCAAACGTTCACGAGCCACTGATTCGAGCCGCAGGCGACCATCCTCGTCGAGTCGCTGGACGTAGTCGCCAGCAGGACCGACACCGTATGTGTACGGCTCCCACCACTCCTCAAAGGTTGGATGCACAACATCGACCGCAATGGAATCTTCTTCCACATCGCGCAGGCCAGCAGCTACGCATAGCTCTGTCAGGTGCCCCATGCGCGCCCCGGAGAGCAGCGCTTCATCCTCAGCTTCAGGGTGGATCATGTGAACCGCATCCCAGAACGGCGCCAGTGCGCCGGTCGGCCCGTCCCACACGCATGCTGCGACGACGCCGCCATGCCGAGTCACGCGCGCCATCTGTCTGATCCCGGCCACCGGATCCGTCATGAAGTGCACCACCAATTGCGCGAGAGCAGCGTCGAAAGCGGCAGTGTCGTACGGCAGTTCCTCCGCCGTGCCTCGACGCACATCAACGTTTGGGCAGCGCACCCGGATCGCGTCGACGAACGGCGGTGAAGGATCGATCGCCGTGACCTCGGCACCGAACGACAGCAAATGCGCCGTCAGCGCGCCCGGCCCGCAGCCGACGTCAAGCACCTTATCGCCCACGCCGACCCCGGCAAATGCCACGAAGACCTCCGCAAGAGGCTCGGCATACCGGCCCATGTACCGTGCGTAGGCGTCGGGCGGGACCTCAAAACTCACCAGGTCAAAGTACGTCGACTCGGCAATACATACCGCGCTTTGGACCGACGGCTCAAGGTGATCACTACTTCTTCGGCTGGCTCGACGCTAGACGTTGAACCGGAACTCGACCACGTCGCCATCGGCCATCACGTAGTCCTTGCCCTCCATCCGGACCTTGCCCGCTGCCTTCGCGGCGGCCATCGATCCCGCCTCGATCAAATCGTCGTACGAGACGATCTCGGCCTTGATGAAGCCCTTCTCGAAATCGGTGTGGATCACACCCGCGGCCTTCGGAGCGGTGTCACCCTGGTGAATCGTCCACGCGCGCACCTCTTTCGGCCCCGCCGTCAGGAACGTCTGCAGGCGCAACGTGTGGAAGCCCGCCCGCGCCAAGGCATCCAGGCCCCGCTCGGTCTGGCCGATCGACTCCAACAGCTCGGCAGCCGACTCGTCGTCAAGCTCCTGCAGTTCCGCCTCGATCTTCGCGTCGAGGAACACCGCGTCCGCGGGCGCGACCATTTCGCGCAACTCCGCGACCCGGGCCTCGTCGGTGAGCACGCCCTCGTCGGCGTTGAACACGTAGAGGAACGGTTTGGACGTCAGAAGATTCAGCTCCCGCAGCTCCGACACATCCGCACCCGCTGCGAACAGCGTCGTGCCACCGTCGAGGATCTGCTGTGCGGCCAAGGCCGCCTCATACACCGGACGGCGGTCCTTGTGGGTGCGCGCCTCCTTCTCCAACCGAGGCAACGCGCGCTCCAGCGTCTGCATGTCGGCGAGGATCAGTTCGGTCTCGATCACCTCGATATCGGACTTCGGGTCGACGCGGCCGTCGACGTGCGCGACGTCGTCGTCGGTGAACACCCGCACCACCTGGCAGATCGCATCGCTCTCGCGGATATTGGCGAGGAACTTGTTCCCAAGGCCGGCGCCCTCGGATGCGCCTTTGACAATTCCGGCGATGTCGACGAACGTGACCGGCGCATGGACGAGCTTTTCCGAGCCGAAAATCTTCGCGAGTTCGGCGAGCCGGGGATCGGGCAGGGGGACGACACCCTCGTTCGGCTCGATCGTCGCGAACGGGTAATTAGCCGCCAGCACGTCGTTGCGCGTCAACGCGTTGAACAGCGTCGACTTGCCGACGTTGGGCAGTCCCACGATTCCGAGGTTCAGGCTCACAGGGACGACAGTCTAGGAGACTGTGACGCGCTCGCCAGCATCGCGCTCACAGCCTCTCCAGGCTATAGCCGGTACGGTCGACGTGTGTCAGCACAGCGCGCACGGTCAGCCGTCACGGCCGACCATCGTTCCGTGCACCCCAATATCCCAGGCGTGCCCTGGTGGGGTGCTGTGCTCATCGCTGCGACATTGATGGCCGTCGGATTCGCCTACGACGCGGGGACCGGCACCAAACAACTGACCGGAGTCTTCGCCGGCACCTATGTGGTCGGCTGCATTCTCGCGATGCTGGCGGTGCGACAGGCGGGAATATTCACCGCGGTCATTCAGCCCCCGCTGCTGCTGTTCGCCGCTGTCCCGACGGCCTACTTCGTGTTCACCGACAGTCAGCTGTCGAATATCAAGGACACCCTGATCAACTGCGCCTACCCGCTCATCGAGCGCTTCCCGCTGATGTTCTTCACATCCGCGGTGGTGCTGCTCATCGGCATGGCGCGTTGGTACATCGGGATGTCCTCGCGTCGCGGCACGCCGAGCACAGCCGAAAAGGACGAGGCGACCGGCGAGGGGTTGGTAGCGACGGCGGTCGCCAAAATCTCGGCTCTGCTTGCGGCCCGAAAGGCCACTGAGGAGGCCAACGAACCGCCACGTCGGCGCAGCACCACTACCTCGCGCCCCAGATCGACGAGCCGCTCCGGCAGGCCGACTAGTCGCTCGGCGCCGTCGAGATCACGGCACGCCCGCCCCCCGGAGACCGAGATCATCGAACCGGTGGCCGACCGGCCCCGCCGCCCGCGCCCCAGGCGACAGGGTGAGCCGCCCGTCGAGCCGCGCCGCAAGCCCCGTTCCGGGTCGGGTCCGCGCAGGCGCCGCTACGACGACGAGCCGCCCCCCGAACGTCGCAGCGGATACGAGCGCCCGGAGCGTCGCCGCCGCTACGAGGACGACCCCCCGCCCCTGTCTTACGGTGGCAACGGCAACGGCACACATCACCCGGTGTCACGTGTGCGCTACCGCGGTGGCGAAGACGGCGAGGACTACGACCAGTACCGCGCACCGCGACGGTCAGCGCGGGAGCGCGCAGTAGAGAACTGGGAGTACGACATCTGACCCCTCAGGCGCGGGCCGGACGGATCTCTCTGGGCAGGGCGAAGACCAGCGTCTCGTTGGCTGTGGTCACCGGCTGCACCGTGTCGTAGCCGTACTCGGCGAGCCGTTCGAGGACGCCGCGCACGAGTAGCTCCGGCACCGACGCGCCGGAGGTCACACCGACGGTCGTCACACCGTCGAGCCAGGCGGGGTCGATGTCTTCGGCGTAATCCACCAGGTGGGCGGCGTCGGAGCCGGCGTTCAATGCGACCTCGACCAGCCGGACGGAATTCGATGAATTGCGCGAGCCGACAACGATCACCAGCTCACATTCGGGCGCCATGGCCTTGACCGCGACCTGGCGGTTCTGGGTGGCGTAGCAGATGTCGTCGCTGGGCGGATCCTGCAGCGTCGGGAAGCGTTCCCGCAGCCGACGCACGGTCTCCATCGTCTCGTCCACGCTCAACGTGGTCTGCGACAGCCAGATCACCTTGTTCTCATCGCGGATCGTGACGTTGTCGACGGAATCGGGTCCGTCGACGAGTTGCACGTGGTCGGGCGCCTCACCTGCGGTGCCGACGACCTCTTCGTGGCCTTCGTGGCCGATCAGCAGGATGTCGTAGTCGTCGCGGGCGAAACGCTTGGCCTCGTTGTGCACCTTCGTCACCAGCGGGCAGGTGGCATCGATGACCTTCAGGTTGCGCTCGGCGGCGGTCTGGTGCACCGTCGGCGCGACACCGTGGGCTGAGAACACCACGATGGCACCCTCGGGCACCTCGTCGGTCTCGTCGACGAAGATCGCTCCGGCCTTGGCCAATGTCTCCACGACGTGCACGTTGTGCACGATCTCGTGACGCACGTAGACCGGCGCGCCGTGCTTCTCCAGGGCGCGCTCCACGGTCTCCACGGCGCGGTCGACCCCGGCGCAGTATCCGCGCGGCTCGGCCAGCAACACCCGCTTGCCCGTGACGCCACCGGTGACCGAGCTCGATGCGCCCGGAATCCCCATGTTGATAGTCGGTGGCATGTTCCCAAGGGTACTGACACGCGGGCTCAAGAGGCCAACCGTAGTCTGGAGCGCATGGCAACTGCACCGTATGGGGTTCGTCTGCTGGTAGGTGCGGCGGTGACCGCCATCGAGGAGACCCGCAAGATTCCGCAGACCATCCTCACGTACCCGATGACCGTGGCGAGTCAGATCGCCCACCTGGTGATGAAAGTGCAGCAAGACGTCGCCGACCTGGTGATCAAGGGTGACGAGACCCTCGACTCGCTGTTCCCCCCGAAGGACGAGCAGCCCGAGTGGGCCACCTTCGACGAGGACCTCGAAGACGAGCCCGCGAAGCCGGCAGTCGACGGCGAACGCCTCACCGAGGGGCGTTTCGCGCTCTTCACCGGCGGCGAGCCCGAGGTCGACAATTCCGCCGAGGACGCACCGGTCGCGCGTTCGACGAACAGCGTGCCCGAGATCGTCGAAGAACTCGATTACGAGTCGCTCACCCTGGCACAGTTGCGGGCCCGGCTGACGTCGTTGCGGGTCGCAGATCTGCAGGCGCTGCTGGAGTACGAGGACGCCACCAAGGCACGCGCGCCCTTCCAGACGCTGCTGTCCAACAGGATCACTCGCGCGACCGCGAAGTGACCGCCCCAGCGGGTGGGGGAGATGACTGACGCGGAGCCGGGCAAGTCGCCCGACAATCCCTGGCCGGTGCGCGCGGTGTCCACCCGCGTCGCGAAGTACATCGACAAGCTCGGCACGGTGTGGGTGGAGGGCCAGATCGCCCAGCTGAATCTGCGACCCACTGTCGCGTTCATCATGTTGCGCGACCCGGCCGCCGACATGTCACTGTCTGTGATGTGCCCGCGAGACCTCGTCGAGAACGCACCGGTGAAGCTCACCGAGGGCGTGCAGGTCATCATGCACGGCAAGCTGCAGTTCCACCCCGGTCGAGGCACTATCGCGTTGCGGGTGAACGAGATTCGCGCGGTGGGACTCGGTGAACTGCTCGAGCGCATCGAACGGCTGCGCAAACTGCTCGAGGCCGAGGGCCTGTTCGATCCGCGCCTCAAGAGGCCACTGCCCTTCCTGCCGAACACCGTCGGCCTCATCACCGGACGCGCGTCGGCGGCCGAACATGACATCGTCTCCGTCGCACAGAGTCGTTGGCCTGCAGTGCGATTCGCCATCCGCAACACGGCGGTACAGGGGCCCAACACCGTTCCTCAGGTCGTGGAGGCGCTGCGCGAGCTCGACGCCCACCCGCACGTCGACGTGATCGTCATCGCCCGCGGCGGCGGGGACATCGACGCGCTGCTGCCCTTCTACGACGAGACGCTGTGCCGCGAGATCGCCAAGTGCACAACACCTGTCGTGAGCGCGATCGGCCACGAACCCGACAATCCGATCTGCGACCTGGTGGCCGACCTACGAGCGGCCACGCCCACCGACGCCGCCAAACGCATCGTGCCCGACGCGGCCGCCGAACAGGCAACCATCCGGGATTTGTGCCGACGCGGCGGCCGCGCGCTGCGAAACTGGGTACACCGCGAACAGCATCACCTCGACCAGTTGCGCAATCGGCCGGTGCTTGCCGCGCCGCTGGTCGCCCTCGACGCCCGGTCCGAGGAGATACAGCGTGCCCGCGCCGCCGCCCGCCGCGATATCAACCGTCTGGTGACCGCAGAGGCCGACCGCGTCGGGCACCTGTCGGCCCGACTGGCGACCCTGGGACCGGCGGCCACCCTGGCGCGCGGCTACGCGGTCGTGCAGACACTGCCGGACGCCTTCAGCACTGGGAGGGTGCTGCGGTCCACTGCGGATGCCCCCAAGGGTGCACGGCTGCGGATTCGGGTGGCCGACGGTGCAATCACGGCTGTCAGCGACGGTCCAGAAGGGACATCGAAATGAAGCCCATTAGTGAGCTGGGGTACGAGGAAGCACGCGATGAGCTGATCGCGGTCGTGCAGCAGTTAGAGCACGGCGGACTCGATCTTGATGCATCGCTGAAACTGTGGGAGCGCGGCGAAGAACTGGCAAAACGTTGTGACGAGCAGTTAGCTGGCGCCCGTAAGCGAGTCGAGGATGTATTGGCGGCCAGGGAGCCGGAAGAAAGTTGATATCGGAAGGACCCCCGACACAGTGGATCGAAACTGTAACACGTTTCAGTTAGGCTGCCCGGTATGGGCGAATCAACTTTGACCACCGACCTCGGCCGCGTGCTCGTCACCGGCGGCTCCGGATTCGTCGGCGCCAACCTGGTGACCGAACTGCTCGAACGCGGGCACGAGGTCCGCTCGTTCGACCGCGCCCCCTCGCCCCTGCCCGCGCATCCGCGGCTCGACGTCCTCGAGGGTGACATCTGCGATCCCGAGACCGTGGCCGCGGCCGTCGCCGGCGTCGACACCGTGTTTCACACCGCCGCGATCATCGACCTGATGGGCGGCGCATCGGTCACCGAGGAATACCGGCGGCGCAGCTTCTCGGTGAACGTCACCGGCACCGAGAACCTGGTGCGTGCCGCGCAGGCGGCCGGAGCGAAGCGGTTCGTCTACACCGCGTCCAACAGTGTGGTGATGGGCGGCAAGAAGATCTCCGGCGGCGACGAAACCCTGCCCTACACAGAACGATTCAACGACCTCTACACCGAGACCAAGGTGGTCGCGGAGAAGTTCGTGCTCGCCGCCAACGGCGGCGAAGATGGCGGCGGGTTGCTCACATGCTCGATCCGGCCGAGCGGTATCTGGGGTCGCGGCGATCAGACCATGTTCCGCAAGGTGTTCGAGAGCGTGCTGGCAGGTCACGTCAAGGTGCTGGTCGGCAGCAAGAACGTCAAGCTCGATAATTCCTACGTACACAACCTGATTCACGGATTCATCCTCGCCGCCCAGCATCTGGTGCCCGGCGGTGCCGCGCCAGGCCAGGCGTACTTCATCAACGACGGCGAGCCGATCAACATGTTCGAGTTCTCGCGGCCAGTGGTCGAGGCGTGCGGTCAGCGCTACCCGAAGATTCGGGTGCCCGGCCGGCTGGTGTGGTTTGCGATGACGGCGTGGCAGTGGCTGCACTTCCGCTTCGGGATACCCAAGCCGATGGTCGAGCCGCTCGGGGTGGAGCGGTTGTACCTCGACAACTACTTCTCCATCGCCAAGGCGCAGCGCGAACTTGGATACCAGCCGCTGTTCACCACCGAACAGGCGATGAAAGACTGCCTGCCCTACTACGTCGAACTGTTCAACAAGATGCAGAACGAGGCCAAGGCGCCTGCGGTCAGCGTCGCCGCGACCGCGCCACCGGAAGGCTGACCGACTCCGCGGGTCGCCCAAAGCACCCGTGGCGCGCAGGTGCTGAGATTCGGTCAACCCCTGCGAAACTGTGCGTGATGCGCCTAGCCTCGATCTTTCGTGAGTGAGTCGATTATGGTGGGTTTGTTCGGCGCGTAA
>JBIQHU010000115.1:0-17850 GCA_044508395.1 Mycobacterium sp.
GGTGCGCCTCATCGCTGACCGCACTGCACCTGGCCGCGTCCTCGGTGCGCAACGGCGAGTGCGATTGGGCACTGGCCGGTGGGATCTGCGTCATGGGATCCCCGGCGATCATCTACGACTTCGCGAGACAGAACGAACTGGCCGTCGACGGTCACTGCCGCGTCTACGCCGACGATTCGAGCGGCACCTTGTGGGGTGAGGGCGCCGGGTTCGTCGTCGTCGAGCCCGAGTCGCACGCGCGACGGCTTGGTCATCGCGTGTTCGGCCGCATCCTGGCCAGCCGCTACAACCACAACGGCAAGGGCAAACCCATCCTGACGCCGCGCTTCGAGGCGCAGCAGAAGCTGATCCGCCGGGTCATCGACGGCTCGGGTGTCGACGCCGCCGACGTCGGAATGATCGAGGGCCACGGCACCGCGACCAGAGCAGGCGACAAGGCCGAGCTCACCGCGCTCTTCAGCACCTACGGCGCGGCCGGTTCGACCGCATTCATCGGCTCGGCGAAGTCGAACCTCGGCCACGCACAGGCGGCAGGCGGCATGCTCGGGCTGATCAAGGTGCTCCTCGCCGGATGGCACGGCCACGTCCCGGCGTCGCTGTTCACCGAAAATCCCACCACCGCGGTGGACTGGGATTCGTCGGGTCTGCGGCTGGCCACCAAGTTGCATCCGTGGGAACCGAAGAACGGCCACCGGTACGGCGCCGTCTCATCGTACGGGGCGGACGGGGTCAACGCGCACACCATCATCGGGATGCCGGTCCGAGAGGAGCTCGACGATTTCTGAGTACCGGCTGCCCGACGGCACGGTCCCGGTGCTGCTGTCGGCGGACTCCCCGAGCCTGCTGCGCGCCGAGGCCGGCGCGCTGTTGGCCTACCTGCGCGAGCACCCGGCGGTGCCGCCGCAACGCGTGGCGGACATGCTGTTTCGGACGCGGGCCGCGAGGCGATACCGCGCGCTGGCGATGGTGACCGACGGTGCGGGGTTGCAGGACTCCTTGCGGGCGGTGGCCGACGGGGGTGCGCACCCCGTAGTGGTCCGCGGTGACAAGCCCGCAGCGGCGCATCGGCGCGCGTTCGTCCTGCCCGGCCAGGGGGGACAGCGGCCGGGCATGGGCGCCATGTTCTACCACTCGGTCACGGCCTTCCGGGACGAAGTCGGCCGCTGCCACGAGCTGTTCGGCGAGCTGTTCGGCGAATCACCGTTGCCCTATCTGTTGGGCACCGACGATGTCGGCGACGGCACCACGGTGGTGCAGTCGGCGCTGTTCATGCAGATGGTCGCGCTCGGTGCGATGTGGCGCGCGGTCGGCATCGACGTGGATGCCGTTGTCGGACACAGTCAGGGCGAGATCGCCGGCGCCCATCTATCCGGAAAGATGACGCTCGAGGACGCCGTGCTGATCGTCGGCACGCGGGCGCGCGCGGTCGAGCACATCTCCTCCGACAACTACGCGATGGCGGTGGTCGCCGCCGACCGCGACGAATGCGAGGGCGTGCTGGCCCGCCAGTCCGGGTGGGCCCAGGTGTCGGTGATCAATTCGCCACGCCTGGTTGCCATTTCCGGGGACCGCGCCACCGTCGAGGCGACGGTGGCCGCATTGGCTGCGGGCGGACGGTTCACCCGCCTGATCCCCGTCCGCTATCCGGCGCACACCAGCATGGTGAACCAGTTCCGCGACGAGATCGAAGTCGCAGTGCGCGATCGGGTGCGCAATGAGCGCTTCTACGACAGCGACATCGATTGCATCGGATCGACTCTCGGTGAGTGCATCACATCCGACTTCGGCGTCGCCGAGTACTGGTTCTGGAATCTGCGCAACACCGTCCGGTTCGACCGTGCCGTCGCCGCCGCGGTATCGGCTCAGGTCGACACGTTCGTCGAGCTCGCCGAACACCCGACGCTGCAGTTCGCCCTGCAGGAGAACCTCGACGTGCTGGCGGCGGAGTCCGCGATCGTGGTCGGTACGTCCGACAGGCAGGCCAGCGACCTGACGGAGTTCACGCGCAGCCTCGCCGTGCTGGCGGTCAATGACATCGGCTACCGCTGGGATGTTCTCCGAACGGAAGCTGTTGGGGCCGTGTCGCTTCCGCTTCTGGAATTCCCGAACACGCAGATGAACGAATCGTCGCTGTGGCTGCCGTACGACAGTGCCCCGTCGCGCTCGGCGCCCGCCGTGGCTCCCGTGTCATCCGGGACGTCCGCACCGCCGCAGGTCAACGTCGAGGAATGGACCGCGCTGACGAGGCGCGCGATGGTGCCGCCCCGGCGCCTCGGGGTGGTCGACTACGCGGGCGACAGCGCACTAGCCGGCGCACTGTGCGCCCAGGCCGAAAGGCAGGAGCTGTCCGCACGACTCGTCGTCGCGGATGCGGCCGACGTCGAGGCGCTCGTCGTGCTGCTTCCCGCGTTCGACGACATGACCCAGGACGAGGCCGCCCGACAGGTGACTCGTTTCTTCGCCGACCGGACGTGGTGGTTGACACCCCCCGCGGAACTCAAGGAGTACTGGTTGGTCACCGTCGGCGGAGAGACAGTGGTGACTGCCGACGGTGCGCCGCATCCGGTTCCGGCCGCAATCAGTGCCGGATTCCGTTGTCTTGGTGGGGAATATCCCGATATCGGCTTCCGGCATCTCGACCTGACACCGGACCATGCCCGCGCGGAATCAGCCGCAGCGATCATCGCAGCGCTGCACACCGCCGACGAACCGGAACTGGCGTTACGCGACGGCGGCCTATACGCAAAGCGGCTGATCGCCACCGACACCAAGCCCTCCGCGTTGCCGCTGGCGGGCCGGCACGTGCTGATCACCGGTGGGACAGGCAACGTCGGACTCGAGTTCTGCGAATACGCCGCACGGGACGGCGCGCGCCGGATCACTCTGGTCAACCGGTCAGGAGAGACGCCGGCCGCCACCTCTCGGCTGCGGCCGTTGGTCGCCACCGGGGCAACCGACATCCGGGTGATCGCCTGCGATATCTCGGATGTGGCCGAGGTGCAGCGGTTGGCCGACGAGATCCGCGATTTTCCGGTCGATCTCGTCGTCCATGCCGCACTGGACGGACGCGCCGCCGCGGCCGTCGTGCTGGATGACCTCACCGAGGCCAAACTCGACACCGCGCTGCGCGGCAAGGTTGTCGGCATCTCGCGTGTCCTGGATGCGGTTACCCTCGCCGACGACTGCAGGGTGCTGATGTGCTCCTCAACGGCGTCGGTGCTCGGTGGCCGGGGCAAGATCGCGTACGCGGCAGCCAACCGGATGCTCGACGCGTACGCCCGGCAGCTGCGCGCCCGCGGCCTCGACTGCGTGGCGGTGCAGTGGGGCCAATGGGCCGTGTATCAGGGCCAGGACGGTTCCGACATCGCCAACCTGGCCGGGGTGGGCTACCTTCCGATGCGCTCGTCGGACGCGATTGCGCTGGGGCTCAGCGCATTACCGGCGACCGCCGCGGTGGCCGCGTTCGACTGGGAACGTGTCCGCGAGGTGTTCGCAACGCTGGGCTACGGCCCGACCTTGTCGCAGCTGGGGAACGTTGCCAAAAAGGCCGTCCTCGAACACGCCGCTTTCGAACCTGTCGAGGCCGAACCGGTCGCCGCTGTGGCGGATCTGCCGCAGCGCCTGCTGCAACTGCTCGCCGACGTGATCGGCGCGGACGATCTACAAGCCCTTGACAGCTCGCTTCCCCTGGTGGCTTTGGGGCTCGACTCGCTCAACGCCCTGAACCTACGGCGGCGGATCAAGACCGAATTTTATTGTGAGGTCGCGGTTTCCGATCTATTGAGCGGAGCCACGCTCGACGACGTCGTGCAGATGGTGAACGCCGGATCGAGCGGACCTGCCGAACCGGCCGCAACACATGCCCGGTGGCAACCCCCGTGCGTTGATCCCGCTGCATTCGACACCAGCCGAATCGCCTCCGCGCGCAGCGATCTGGATTTGTTCGGCTTGAACGCCATCTGGCGCGTCTTGGAGCCCGCGCTGGGCGACGGCGATACGGCGGATAAAATCGCCGACCGCCTCCACTTCGCCGAGCGGCACCGCTGGGTGTTGCGACAGTGGCTGCATGAACTCACCATTCGCGGCTACCTGAATGACGACGGCGGGTATCGGCGGGCCGGCGCATTGCCGTCGCCGACTCGGTCCTCGCTCGTCGAGGTGTGCGCAGATCTCGGATATCTCCCACCGTTCGGACAGTTTCTCGACGACGCGAACACCAACCTTGCCGACCTGATCACCGACCGGCTCAGCGTGCAGGAGCTGTTGTTCCCGAATGGATCGACAACCACCGCCGACGCGTTCTACCGCGAAAACGTCATCAGCCGGTACCTGAACCTCGGTGCCCGCTCGGCCGTCGCCGATGCCGTCCGTCGCGTTGCCGTCGACCGATCGCCGGTTCACATCCTGGAGCTGGGGGCCGGCGTCGGCGGCATGACGAACGACATCGTCGCGGGGTTGGCCGGCCTGCCGGTCGCCTACCACTTCACCGATGTGTCGACGTTCTTCCTCAACGCGGCCCGCAACCGATTCGCGGACAAGCCGTGGATGCGGTTCGGCATCGTCGACCTGAACGCCGACCTGCGGAGCCAACCGCCGTGCGACATCGTCGTGGCCTCCAACGTCCTCCACAACGCGCTCGACGTCGGGCGGACGCTGGGAGAGCTTCATGACCTGGTGCGCCCCGGTGGCGCGGTGGTGTTCATCGAGGTGTGCCAGGCGCACTGCTCGTTCATGACCTCGGTGTACTTCCTGATGTCGCCGCCCCCCGGCCGGCCACAGGTGGGCCTGACTGACGTCCGCGCCGGCACCGACCGGATCTTCTTGACCAAGGACGAGTGGCACGAGCAGCTGATGGCCAGCGGTTTCAGCACCGTGCGTACGTTGCCGACCGCCGACGATCCGCTGGCGATGCTCGACCAGCACGTGTTCGTGGCGAGCCGGGTGCGTAGTTAACTGTTGGGCTGGGTCGGTGCCCAGCGGTAAACTGGGCTGACGGTGGTAAACAACCAGGCCAGACCCAGAAAGCAGGCAGAAAGTCCCACGTGACGCCCAGCGAAACGAACGCTGACTCCGACGCGACCGTTCGCAGCAGCATCGATGTTCCGCCCGACCTCGTCGTAGGCCTGCTTGGATCCGCCGACGAGAATCTGCGCGCACTCGAAAGCCTCCTCGCAGCCGATATCCATGTCCGCGGCAACGCGCTGACCCTGTCAGGGGAGCCTGCCGACGTGGCGCTGGCGGAGCGGGTGATCTCCGAGCTCGTCGCGATCGTGGCCAGCGGTCAGCGGCTCACCCCGGGCGCCGTCAGGCACAGCGTGGCGATGCTCACCGGAACCGGCAACGAATCGCCGGCCGAGGTGCTGACCCTCGACATCCTGTCACGGCGCGGCAAGACGATCCGCCCGAAAACGTTGAACCAGAAGCGATATGTGGACGCCATCGACGCTCACACCATCGTCTTCGGCATCGGTCCCGCGGGGACCGGCAAGACCTATCTCGCAATGGCCAAGGCGGTCAACGCATTACAGTCCAAGCAGGTCACCAGGATCATCCTGACCCGCCCAGCCGTCGAAGCCGGTGAGCGCCTTGGGTTCCTGCCCGGCACGTTGAGCGAGAAGATCGATCCGTATCTGCGCCCGCTGTACGACGCGCTGTACGACATGATGGACCCTGAGTCCATCCCGAAGCTGATGAACGCCGGCATCATCGAGGTCGCACCACTAGGGTACATGCGCGGACGTGCGCAGCCCGTTTCCACTGAGGTGTTGACCCCGGAGGGGTTTCAGGCGATCGGCGACCTCGAGGTCGGCGACCTCGTAATCGGATCTGACGGGCAACCTACTGCAGTGCTTGGCGTGTATCCGCAAGGCTTCAAGGAGATCTACCGAGTCCACACCCAGGATGGCGCATCGACACTGGCGTCCGGTGACCACCTCTGGTCTGTCTATACCCGCGGTGACCGTCGCCGGGGTAAACCGGCGAGGGTATTGCAGACCAAGGAGATGATCGGCAATCTTCGAGCAGCCCATTACCATCGCTACGAACTTCCACTGTTGAGTGAACCGGCGGAGTTCGAGGCCCAGTCGGTGCCTCTCGACCCGTACGCTCTTGGCCTGCTGCTAGGTGACGGGTCCTTCTCGAGCAGGACCTCGCCGTCGTTCACCACCACTGATCCAGAGCTTGTCGGCGAGCTGGTACGTCTCATTCCAGGGATTGCGGTGAGGCGGAAATCTGAGATCGACTTCGTCCTCGTCAGAGAGGCCGGCAACTGCGGCGATACGACCATCAAGAATCCGATCACAAGTGCGATGCGCGACTTGGGGCTTGCGGGTGCGAGATCGGACACCAAGTTCGTTCCGAGAAAATACCTTTTCAACACGGCTGAGATTCGAATGGCTGTCCTGCAGGGTCTTTTCGATTCCGATGGCGGTCCAGTCTGCCAACAGGGACGGACATGTCGCATTCAGTTCACGACAGTTTCGGATCGCCTGCGCGACGACGTGATTTTCCTCGTTCGTTCGATCGGCGGGGTCGTTTACACGCGCACTCGCAAGGCAGAGGGGCGCAAGCCGGGCTTGGCGCGTGGTCGCGAAGTCCATCATCGGCACGACGCACACACTCTCGACATCCGGCTGCCCGAAGGGTTTCGACCGTTCCGTCTTGCGCGGAAGGCCGCCAAGTATGACGAAGCGGGTGGAGGACATCCGAAACGCTATGTCGATCGAATTGAGTCGGCCGGAACCGAGGAGGCGGTCTGCATTCAGGTCGCGGCTGCAGACTCGCTGTACGTCACCGAGGATTTCCTGTTGACGCACAACACACTTTCGGATGCGTTCATCATTCTCGACGAGGCGCAGAACACCACCGGTGAGCAGATGAAGATGTTCCTGACTCGGCTAGGGTTCGGATCGAAAATCGTTGTCACAGGCGATATCACGCAGGTCGACCTGCCCGGTGGCGCATCGTCGGGCCTGCGGACGGCGATGCGCATTCTCGACGGCATCGACGACATCCACTTCGCTGAACTGACAAGTGCTGACGTGGTGCGGCATCGGCTCGTGTCCGACATCGTCGACGCGTATGCGAAGTCCGAAGAGCCTGAGCTGATGAACAGGGCGCAGCGGCGTGCTTCTGGAGCCGGAAGGCCGGCGACATCCAGTACAGTCGGTCGGCCACGGCGGTAACGGAACTCGACATGAGCATTGAGGTGTCCAACGAATCGGGCATCGATGTTTCCGAAGAGGAACTGATCAGCATCGCCCGATTCGTCATCCGCAAGATGAACGTGAATCCTGCCGCGGAACTCTCGATGGTGCTGCTCGACCCCTCGGCGATGGCGGACCTGCACATGCGGTGGATGGACCTGCCCGGTCCCACCGACGTGATGAGTTTCCCGATGGACGAACTCGAGCCAGGCGGTCGGCCAGATGCGCCCGAACCCGGGCCTGCGATACTCGGCGACATCGTGCTGTGCCCGTCGTTCGCCGCCGACCAGGCCGCCGCGGCGGGTCATTCGCTCGGACAGGAACTCGCGCTGCTGACCGTGCACGGGGTGTTGCATCTGCTGGGGTACGACCACGCCGAACCCGACGAGGAAAAGGAAATGTTCGCGCTGCAGCGCCAACTCCTCGAGGAATGGGTGGCCGATCAGGTCGAGGCATATCACCAGGACCGGCAGTCCGAGAAGGACCGGCGCCTGCTGGACAAGTCTCGATTCTTCGACGAGCCGTGAACAATGTGAGTCAGCTGATCGGCGCGATCTTCTTGGTCGGCGTCGCGGGTCTTTTCGCCGCCACCGATGCCGCCATCAGCACCGTATCGATAGCCCGCGTCGAGGAACTCGTCCGCGACGAACGTCCCGGTGCCGTGCGACTGGCCCGGGTGATGGCCGAGCGGCCGCGCTTCATCAATCTCTGCGTACTGCTCCGAATCGCCTGTGAGGTCAGCGCGACGGTCCTGTTGGCCGCGTTTCTCGACGACTACCTCGGGGTGAGTTGGGGACTGGTCTCGGCGGCGACGATCATGACGGTGGTCAGCTTCGTCGCGATCGGGGTCGGCCCCAGGACCATCGGCAGGCAGAACGCGTACTCCATCTCGTTGGTGGCCGCGCTTCCGCTGCAGGCGATTTCGGTGGTGCTCACTCCGGTGAGCCGGCTGCTGGTGCTGATCGGTAACGCGCTGACCCCGGGTCGCGGCTTCCGCAACGGCCCGTTCACATCCGAGATCGAGCTTCGTGAGGTCGTCGATCTGGCGCAGCAGCGCGGTGTGGTGGCCGACGACGAGCGACGCATGATCCAGTCGGTGTTCGAACTCGGCGACACCCCGGCCCGCGAAGTGATGGCGCCGCGCACCGAGATGGTGTGGATCGAGGGCGACAAGACGGCGGGCCAGGCGACGTCGCTGGCGGTGCGCAGCGGACACTCGCGCATTCCGGTGATCGGCGAGAACGTCGACGACGTCATCGGCGTGGTCTATCTGAAAGATCTTGTCCAGCGGACGTATTACTCGCGCACCGGCGGACGCGACACCAAGGTATGCGAGGTGATGCGGCCCGCGGTGTTTGTGCCGGACTCCAAACCGTTGGACGAGCTGCTGCGCGAGATGCAGCGCGACCGCGTCCACATGGTGCTGCTGGTCGACGAGTACGGCGCGATCGCCGGGCTGGTCACCATCGAGGATGTGCTGGAGGAGATTGTCGGCGAGATCGCCGACGAGTACGACACCGACGAAGTTGCGCCGGTGGAGGATCTGGGTGACCGCCGGTATCGGGTGTCGGCGCGGTTGCCGATCGAGGACCTCGGCGAGCTGTACGACATCGAGTTCGACGAGGATTTCGACGTCGACACCGTCGGCGGGTTGGTGGCGTTCGAGCTGGGCCGGGTCCCGCTGCCGGGCGCCGAGGTGACGTGGGACGGGCTGCGGCTGCGCGCCGAGGGCGGGCCGGATCACCGCGGGCGGGTTCGCGTCGGCACCGTACTTGTGAGTCCGAGCGAGCCCGTCGAGAAGGACGTGAAGCAAAGCAATGACTGAACTCGATGCCGAGGACGCCAAGCTGGTCACGCTGGCGCGCGGGGCGATGGGACGTGCCGAGGCGCCGACCGGTGCGGCGGTGCGCGACCTCGACGGCCGTACCTATGCCGGCGCGCCGGTGGCACTGGACTCCCTGTCGCTGACAGCGCTGCAGGCGGCCGTCGCCGCGGCGGTGTCCAGCGGAGCAGCGGGGCTCGAGGCCGCCGTCCTGGTCGGTGGCACCGCCGACGACGCCGGGGTGGCCGCGGTGCGCGAACTGTCGGCCGACGCGGCCGTGATCGTGACCGATCGAGCGGGCAATCCGCTATGACCGAGTTCCGTTCGGGATTCGTCTGCTTCGTCGGACGGCCCAACACCGGCAAGTCGACGTTGACCAACGCGCTCGTCGGCACCAAGGTCGCGATCACGTCGAACCGGCCGCAGACCACTCGGCACACCATCCGCGGCATCGTGCATCGCGAGAACTTCCAGATCATCCTGATCGATACTCCGGGTCTGCACCGTCCGCGCACCCTGCTCGGCCAACGGCTCAACGACCTGGTCAAGGGCACGTACTCCGAGGTCGACGTGATCGGGATGTGCATCCCCGCCGACGAGAAGATCGGGCCGGGCGACCGGTGGATCCTCGAACAGATCCGCGCCATCGCGCCGAATACCACGCTGATCGCGATCGTCACCAAGATCGACAAGGTGCCACGCGATCGCGTCGCCGCTCAGCTGATCGCGGTGAGCGAGCTCGTCGGACCCGACGCCGAGATCGTTCCGGTGGCGGCGACCACCGGTGAGAACCTCGACGTGCTGACCGACGTCCTCGCCGCTCAGCTGCCGCCGGGTCCGGCGTTCTATCCCGACGGGGAGCTCACCGACGAGCCCGAGGAGGTGCTGATGGCCGAGCTGATCCGCGAGGCCGCACTGGAAGGCGTGCGCGACGAGCTGCCCCACTCGCTGGCCGTGGTCATCGAGGACGTCGAACCACGCGAGGGACGCTCACCGGAGCAGGGGGAGCTCATCGACGTGCACGCGGTCCTCTACGTCGAGCGGGACAGCCAGAAGGGCATCGTGATCGGCAAGGGCGGTGCGAGGCTGCGCGAGGTCGGCACCGCGGCGCGCACGCAGATCGAAAAACTGCTGGGCACAAAGGTTTACCTCGACCTGAGGGTCAAGATCGCCAAGAATTGGCAGCGCGATCCCAAACAGCTCGGCCGGTTGGGATTCTGAGCGTCAGCCCGGCGCGCCCGCGCCCGGCTGGCCGAACGGTCGGCCCGGCGACTGCACCGGCGCGTCGCCGTCGCCCTTGCCGTAGACCGCGACCACGACGCTGCGGTCCAGCGAGTTCGCCGACCACACGCCGATGTCGACGTTGGCGCAATCCGACATGATCGCGTGGTAGTCGGGCCGGTGGTACCACTGGTTGATCAACTCGACCCCGCTGATCGCCAGCGCCGGGTTGATCGCCGTCGTCTCCGCCACCGCCCCGGCGTAGCCCGCGTTGCGCGCGCGATCGGCGACCGTCGTCCCGTCCGAGCCGATGTCACTGTTGAGCGCGCGGTTGTTCAGCACGTCGTTCGTGTGCCATTGCGCGGCGAGCCGCAGCTTGGGGTTGATCTTGATATCGGTGGTGCACCCCGCCTGGTGCTGCATGGTGTAGACGTTGGCGACCACACCGTCGTTGAGCCGCTTGTTGTCGGCGCCCGCGGCTGGTGTACCGGCGACGCTGCCGGTCGCCAGCACCAGGGCGGGGATCGCATAAGCCCAGTACCGCGCTGTCATGGTCGAAGACCTTACGCCACCTCGCCTGGTCGGATCGCCTCAATCGAACGTTCCGGTTCCGGTGCCTCCGGCGGCAGCCACCACGGCTGGGGCTCCTTGTTGGCCCAGCCATTGATGGCTTCGAGCGCGGCGGCCAGCGAGATCAACAGGGGCTCGCTGTTGGCCGGGCCCATCAATTGCACGCCAATGGGCAGACCCGACGACGTGAACCCGGCGGGCACATTGATCGACGGCCAGCCCAGCAGATTCCACGGCCAGGTGACGGGGCAGGCCCGGATCATGGTGCGGTCGGTGGCCAGCCCGCCCAGCGTGTAGAAGTCGTGCACTTGAGGCGGCGGCTGCGCGGTCGTCGGCGCGAGGACGACGTCGGCGATGTTGAATATCCACCCGATGCGGCGCTGCGACTCGGCCTCGCGGGCGCGGGCCTTGCGCAGGATGTGCTGCGACAGCAGCCAGCCGGTGCGGATGTTCGCCTTGGTGCGCTTGTCGAGGTTGACGTCGTAGCCCAGCCGGTCCGTCCAGTCCAGCAGCCCCGACGTCGACCGGGACAGGAAATTCCACGACATGGCCAGGTTGTAGCCGGGATCCGCCGACACGATCGTGTGCCCGAGTTCTTCGAGCTGCGCCGCGGTGGCCTCCAGGGCATCACGGATCTCGGGGTGCAACTTGGCCCGGAAGAAGGTGAAGGGGAACTTGGTGGACAGCGCGATCCGCAGCGGCCCGGGGGCCCGGCCGACGTAGTCCGACACCTGCACGGCCGGCGGCTGGTGCAAATCGCCGGGCACGTTGCCCGACGCCGCGTCGAGCACGATCGCCGCGTCAGTGACCGTGCGGGCGAGCACGCCGTTGACGGTGATGCCGTTGAACGCCTCGGGCAGCGGCCAGGTGGAGATCCGGCCGCGCTGCGGTTTGACACCGACGAGGTGCGTCCATGCCGCGGGGATGCGGACGCTGCCCGCTCCGTCTGACCCGATCGCCGCGGTCACCAGCCCGGCGGCCACCGCGGCGGCGCTGCCACCGGACGATCCGCCCGGTGTGTGTTCACGCGACCACGGATTGCGGGTGTGACCGAAGGCCGGCCCACTGGTGAACGGCCACTGGCCCAGCTCGCACGTATTCGTCTTACCGACGATCACCGCGCCCGCCTCCTTCAGCCGTCGCACGACTTCGGAGTCGGCTTCGGCGGGCGCGATCCTGCCGTCGGCGCCGAACCGGGTGGGCACGCCCTTGACGTCGACGTCATCCTTCACCGCGATCGGGATTCCGAGCAGCGGAAGTTGTTCACCCGCTGCACGTTTGCGGTCGGCCTCGGCGGCCTCAGCCAGCGCCTGTTCGGCCAGCACCACCCGGAAAGCGTTCAGGGTGGGCTGGCTGGCCGCGATCGCGTCGAGCGACCGGCGCACGAGGTCAACGGACGTGAGGGAACCACTCGCCAGCTGAAAGAGCTGCTGAGTGAGCGTGGGGAAACGGAACTGTTCGACCATCGCCTACAAGAATATCGGCGCCGCTACCGTGATCTGTCGGATCGCAATGGGAGACTGGTGTGATGCGGCTGTACCGGGATCGAGCGGTGGTGCTGCGTCAGCACAAGCTCGGCGAGGCCGACCGAATCGTCACCCTGCTGACCCGCGACCACGGGCTGGTGCGTGCGGTGGCCAAGGGTGTGCGGCGCACCCGCAGCAAGTTCGGGGCAAGGCTGGAGCCGTTCGCACACATCGATGTTCAGCTGCATCCCGGCCGCAATCTGGACATCGTCACCCAGGTCCAGGCCATCGATGCGTTCGCCACCGACATCGTCAGCGACTACGGCCGCTACACCTGCGCGTGCGCGGTCCTCGAGACCGCGGAGCGCTTGGCTGGTGAGGAGCGGGCGCCGATGCCCGCACTGCACCGGCTGACCGTCGGGGCGCTGCGGGCGGTGGCCGACGGCAGCAGGCCCAGGGAGCTCGTGCTGGACGCGTACCTGTTGCGCGCCATGGGAATCGCCGGGTGGGCACCTGCGCTGACCGAATGCGCCCGCTGCGCGGCGCCTGGCCCGCACCGGGCGTTCCACGTCGCGGCCGGGGGCAGCGTGTGCATCCATTGCCGGCCGTCGGGGTCGGCGACACCGCCGCAGGGGGTGTTGGATCTGATGGCCGCGCTGTACGCCGGAGACTGGGAGTACGCGCAGACGTCGACGTCGTCGTACCGCAGTCAGGCCAGCGGTTTGGTCGCCGCGCACCTGCAGTGGCACCTGGAACGCCAACTGCGGACATTGCCACTGGTCGAGCGGATGTACCGGGTCGATCAGAGCGTCGCTGACGTACGGGTGGCGGTGGTCGGGCAGGATATGGCGCATGGCTATCAAGAGGGGCAAGGAGAAGGAGACCTACCCACAGCTGCCCCCGGCGCCTGACGACTATCCCACCTTTCCGGACACGTCGACGTGGCCCGTCGTCTTCCCCGAGATTCCGGCGGGCACCAACGGCCGGTTCGCCCGGCCGCCACAACACACGTCGAAGGCCGCCGCGCCGAAGATCCCGGCCGGCCAGGTGCCGAACCACGTCGCCGTGGTGATGGACGGCAACGGCCGGTGGGCCACCCAGCGGGGCCTGCACCGCACCGAGGGCCACAAGATGGGCGAGGCGGTGCTCATCGACATCACCTGCGGAGCAATCGAAATCGGCATCAAACACCTGACGGTGTACGCCTTCTCGACCGAGAACTGGAAACGCAGCACCGAAGAGGTGCGCTTCCTGATGGGGTTCAACCGCGAGGTGGTCCGCCGGCGCCGGGAGAACCTCAACGACATGGGCGTCCGGATGCGCTGGGTGGGTTCACGGCCCCGCATGTGGCGCAGCGTCATCAAGGAATTCGACATCGCCGAACAGATGACGGTCGGCAACGACGTCATCACCATCAACTACTGCGTGAACTACGGGGGTCGCACGGAGATCGTCGAAGCGGCACGGGCGTTGGCGCAGGAGGCGGTCGACGGCAAGATCAACCCGAGCCGAATCAGCGAGGCGATGTTCGCCAAGCACCTGCACCGCGCCGACATTCCCGACGTCGACCTGTTCATCCGGACATCGGGGGAGCAGCGGGCGAGCAACTTCCTGCTGTGGCAGGCGGCCTATGCCGAGTACGTGTTTCAGGACAAGCTGTGGCCGGACTACGACCGCCGCGATCTGTGGGCGGCGTGCGAGGAGTACGTCCACCGCAACCGCAGGTTCGGTAGAGCCTGATGACGCTTCAGGATCGGCTGGCCGACGTCCTCGGCGAAATCCTGCCGCTGACGCGGGAAGAGGACGGCGCGATCACGGTGCACCACGACGGCACGTTTGCGTCGCTGCGGGTCGTGGAAGTCGCCGAAGGCCTGGAGCTGGTGTCGCTCACCCAGATCCTGGCGTGGGACCTGCCGTTGGACGCGAAACTGCGGGCCAAGGTGGCCGACCATGCTCACAACACGCTGCTGGGTACGGTGTCATTGGCGGCGAAGAGTGGCCGCAGGGAGATCGCGGCCGGGGCCAAGAGCAACTCCAAGAAGGTCGCGGATGTGTTGCTGCGCTACAACTTTCCCGCGGCCGGGTTGAGCGACGACGCATTGCGCACGCTGGTGTTGATGGTGCTTGCGACTGGCTCGGATGTGCGTCGCGCCCTGATCTGACCTTCAGGTGGTGGTGCACCTGCCGCAGAGGCCGAAGATCTCGATGGTGTGGCTGACGTCGGAGAAGCCGTGCTGGCGAGCAACTTCGGCGGCCCACGTCTCGACCTGACCGCCGGACACCTCGACGGTCGCGCCGCACGCCCGGCACACCAGGTGGTGATGATGGTGGTCGGAGCATCGCCGGTACACGGACTCGCCGGTGTCGGTGCGCAGCGTGTCGACGAGGCCGGCCGCGGCCATCTGCTGCAGGGTGCGATACACCGTGGTGAGGCCGATACCCTCACCGCGCCTGCGTAATTCGTCGTGCAGCTCCTGGGCCGAGCGGAAGTCGTCGAGCTTGTCCAACAGCGCCGAGATGGCGGCGCGCTGCCGGGTGGAGCGGACGCCCGTCGGGGCCGCCGGGGAGCCTGTCATGCGTGGCCCTCCGCCGCGTGGGTCACCGCTGCGACGACGATGTCGGCGAGGTGATGATCCACGAGGCGGTACATCACTTCGCGTCCTGACCGCTCGCCCGCGACGACGCCCGCGGACTTGAGGATTCGCAGATGCTGGCTGACCAAGGGTTGGGGTACGGCCAGCGCGTCGACGAGTTCGTGGACGCAGCGCGCCGACTCGCGCAGCTGCAGCACGATCGCGATGCGGACGGGCGCGGCCAGCGCACGCAGGAGATCGCCGGAGGTGTCGAGCACGTCGCGGGGTGGCAGCTCCGGAAAGGGCTCGCCGCTGTGGTCGTGCCCGTCCTCGACGGCGAAAGTGGAAACGGTTTCCATTATGGCGCCAGAATACATGCACACTTCCGCATGTCAATGCGCTCTGGCAGGTCGCTAGGCTGTGCACCTGTGGCTCAGTCTTCGTCGATCATCGACACCGTCGCCAATCTCGCCAAGCGTCGTGGCCTTGTCTATCAATCCGGCGAGATCTACGGCGGTACGAGGTCGGCGTGGGATTACGGCCCGCTCGGGGTGGAGCTCAAGGAGAACATCAAGCGGCAGTGGTGGCGCTCGGTAGTCACCGGCCGCGACGACGTCGTCGGCCTGGACAGCGCGATCATCCTGCCGCGTGAGGTCTGGGTGGCGTCGGGGCACGTCGACGTGTTCAACGATCCGCTCGTCGAATGCCTGAACTGTCACAAGCGCCACCGGCAGGACCACCTGCAGGAGGCATTCTTTGAAAAAGGTGGCGAGAAGAAGGGCTTCTCCAGCCCTGACTCGGTGCCGATGTCGGAGATCGTGTGCCCGGACTGCGGCACCAAGGGGCAGTGGACCGAACCGCGCGACTTCAACATGATGCTCAAGACCTACCTCGGTCCGATCGAGACCGAGGAGGGCCTGCACTACCTGCGGCCGGAGACGGCGCAAGGCATCTTCGTCAACTTCGCGAACGTCGTGACGACCGCGCGTAAGAAGCCGCCGTTCGGCATCGGTCAGATCGGCAAGAGTTTCCGCAACGAGATCACGCCGGGCAACTTCATCTTCCGCACGCGCGAGTTCGAGCAGATGGAGATGGAGTTCTTCGTCGAACCCGACACCGCTCCCGAATGGCACCAGTACTGGATCGACACCCGGCTGCAGTGGTACGTCGATCTCGGCATCGACCGGGACAACCTGCGGCTCTACGAGCATCCGAAGGACAAGCTGTCGCACTACAGCGATCGAACGGTCGACATCGAGTACAAGTTCGGCTTCCAGGGCAACCCCTGGGGTGAGCTCGAGGGTGTGGCCAACCGGACCAATTTCGATTTGACCACGCACGCAGAGCATTCCGGCGTTGACCTGTCGTTCTACGACCAGGCGACCGATACCCGCTACGTGCCCTACGTCATCGAACCCGCGGCCGGCTTGACCCGCTCGCTGATGGCGTTCCTCGTCGACGCCTATTGCGAAGACGAGGCGCCCAATGCCAAGGGCGGGGTGGACAAGCGCACGGTGTTGCGGCTCGATCCGCGGCTGGCGCCGGTCAAGGTCGCGGTGCTGCCGCTGTCGCGCAACGAGGAGCTGTCGCCGAAGGCGCGCGACCTCGCCGCCGAACTGCGCAAGTCGTGGAACGTCGAGTTCGACGATGCGGGCGCGATCGGGCGGCGCTATCGCCGTCAGGACGAGATCGGCACGCCGTTCTGTGTGACGGTCGTCTTCGATTCGCTCGAGGATCATGCGGTGACGGTCCGCGAACGCGACGCCATGACGCAGGACCGCGTCGCGATGGACGCCGTGAGCGACTACCTGGCCACCCGCCTCAAGGGCTGCTGACCCCCTGCTCGAGCATGCGTGTTCCCCGCGCTTCGCGGTGGGCCCAGCGGCCGACACGCCGCGGACGTCAGCGATTTCACGCACGCTCGGCACCGGCGACGGCTATCCCAAACTGTCCGTTCGTCCACAATTTGAAAGCTCCGCCAATTTCGACGTGTCTGACGTCAGACGATCGTCGTCATGCCGCCCGACATCCAGGCAGTTTTCGCCGCGCAAGGTGGAGTCGCGACAACCGCGCAACTGTTGGCGGTGGTGAGTCGGAGTCGACTCGACACTCAGATTCGCAACGGTCAGCTGCTCAAGGTATGGCCGGGGGTCTACAGCGTTGACGAGCCAAACACGCTGATCCGACTGAGGGGACTGGATTTGGGCCAACGAGCCCGTCGCCATCTGCATGGGCACTGCAGCGGCGGCGTATGGATTCGACACCGAAGACGTCGTCGATCTGCACGTTCTAAACCCCAACGGCCATCAGTTGCGCAACAGCGACGGTCTGTTCGTGCACCGTCGCGACGGAGCGCCTATCACCGAGATCAACGGGCGGCTCGCGACATCTCCCGAGTGGACCGCGGTCGAGGTCGCACGTGGTCTACGGCGTGCCCGGGCGCTTGCAACACTCGATGCTGCGTTGCGCAGCGGTACCTGCGACACCCCGGGGCTACTTGCCGCGGCCGCAGCGCAGGCCGGCAGGCGGGGAATCGTGGCGGTGCGCGAACTGATTCCTTTCGCCAGGGCGGAGGCCGAATCGCCGATGGAGAGCGAAGCGCGGCTCGTCATGTTCGACGGTGGATTACCGATGCCTACCTTGCAGTACAAAATTGTTGATCGGAGCGGGCGCAGTTGGCGGCTCGACTTCGCGTGGCCCGATGTCAAAGTCGCGGTGGAATATGACGGGTTCGCCTGGCATAGCGATCCAGATGCCTTTCGCAAGGATCGTCAGAAGCGTGCCGCCCTGCAAGAGATCGGGTGGTCTGTGGTGTCGATTGTTTCGGACGACGTCAGATATCGGACCTGGGATATGTTGCGTCGCATTGAAGTCGAGTTGAAGCGCGCCAAGGCGGCGTGAGCGTGCGCAAACTCGCGAATCCGCGCGGCGTGTCGGCCGCCGACACGCACTCAGTGTCATTGTCGTGATCGCCGCTGTTGCGGTGGTTGGGT
>JBIQHU010000277.1:0-2300 GCA_044508395.1 Mycobacterium sp.
AACATGAGGAATTACGTGACGGCAACCCCTGGGGAATTACGTGACCGTCGGCACCGCTTCCCGGACGCTGTCAAACGCCGGGCAGGCTCCTCAGTTGCGGGTCTAACTCGGTGGCCTGCTCGTTCTCCGCTATTTGTTGGGCGAGATGGTGAGCGCATCACACGGGGCACGTTGCAGTCTCGCATCAAACGGGCGTTCAAACTCGCCGGCCCCGATGCTCAACCGGTCCCGGGAGCCATGGTGCACGGGCTGCGGCACACCTTTGCCACGGAACTGGCTAACGCCGACGTCAGCGTCTACGTGCTGATGAAGCTGCTCGGCCACGAATCAATAACCACATCTCAGCGCTATGTCGCCGCCGCTGGCACCGAAACACGTACGGCCGCAGCACAAAATCAGCTCTATGCAGTGGTGACTGATCTTGTCGGCGAGGCCTGACCGGCGGGCGATGCCGGTGTGGTCATGCAGTGGCACCGCGGCGCCGGGCTCGAGTATTCGCGAGCACGACTCACTGGCCGGTCTCGAAGGCGAGGCGCAGCGACTGGAAGTGGACCGAGCGCGTCCTGGATCAGCGGGGTTTGTTGGAATTGACGGTGGGTAGCTTGCCTTGGGGAAGGGCAACTAGCGGCAGCGGCGTACCCGTGCTGGTGGTAGGACACTCCGGTGCGGCGGTGAGTGCCATGCGGTTCTCTCACCTCGAGCGCTTCGATCTCGCCGTGGTCCTGGTCGGCTCCGACCGCAGGATCCACGCCGCCACCCCACACGCCGCGGCCGGGGCACAGGGCCATCGCCAGCCTGCACACGCGCATCCAGGCTCGTTTCCCGGACTACCGCGACCGCGGCCGCGCCGTCGAACAAGGGCGTCACCACCTCGTCACCCAGCACCGCAACGCCCGCTTGATCACCACCCGACGACCACAGGGACACCAACCACAAGTACACACACTGGGCGAGCAGTGACTCCCGCCGCGTAGTCGTCGAAGACTGTTTGTCCGGCCGAGCTGTTCACCGCGCTAGCCTCACACCGTCCGTCGGTGTTGCCAGTGTTGCGACGCTGAGTAGAATTCACCGGAACCTCAGTGGTCGTGCAGCAGACCCGCCCTTCCGGCGTCGGAAACGCTATGACGGAGAGTTCGTTTCGTTCAGGATTGTCATTTGCTTGCGGAATGTCGCGCGGTAGGCCCGAGGTGGTACGCCTACCATTCGCTTGAACTGGTCACGGAAGTTCGCGGCGGACTCGAAACCGACTTGGCTACCAATGGTTTCGACGCTGTCGGATGTGCGTTCCAGCAGCTGCTGCGCGTGGCGTATTCGTACACCAATAACCCATTGCATTGGCGTCTGACGGGTTTCGGCCTGGAATCGGCGGTTGAGTGTGCGGATGCTGATTGACGCCTGCGCGGCAATCTCACCTAGCGTCAGCGGCTGATGGGCATGAGTTTCGATCCAACTAAGCAGCTCGCCGAGTTCAGTGTTGAGTGGCCGCTGGTTGCGCATGATGAACTGCGCCTGCCCGCCGCTGCGGTGCAGCGGCGCGACGGCCAACCTCGCCGACTGGGCGGCTACAGCGACCCCATAGTCGAGCGCCACCATATATAGGCACAAGTCCACACCAGCCGAGGCGCCCGCCGAGGTCAGGATTTGGCCCGTATCCACGTAAAGGACATCAGGGTCAAGGTCCACTGCGGGATAGGCCCTTTGAAAACTAGACGCCCCAAGCCAGTGCGTCGTCGCCCGTTTGCCGTCGAGTAGACCTGCCGCGGCAAGGACGAATGCCCCGGTGCATATCGATGCGATGCGAATGCCATTGTGGTAGGCGGCTTTCAGAGCGGTGATCAACTCTGCGGGCGCTTCCGCGAGAGGATCATGACAACCCGGAACGACGATGGTATCGGCGCTGCCGAGCACGTCGAGTCGATGGTCGGTCGCAATGCGCATCGGGCCGGCACTGACTTCGGGAGCCGTGCCGCACACCTGAACCTGATAACCGGCTCTGCCATCGGGTGATTGGGCGCGGCCGAAAATATCAATCGGTGTCGCCACGTCGGAGGCGACACTGTCAGGCAATGCGACGACAGCAATCCGATGCATGGTTGGCAATATAGCAGCGTGATATGGCTATCTAGCCAGTAGCGAGAGTGGCTAACATGCACCAGCATCGGGGTCTGCTGCACGAATAGGTGACAGTTACAGTTACGCGGCCTGACTGGCCGGTGTGGTCATGATGGCTTCGAATTCGATCGGGGTCCGGATTGTCGCGGGCGTCACGCCACGGTGTCGTCATCCGCAGCGGTAGCGCT
>JBIQHU010000116.1:0-17575 GCA_044508395.1 Mycobacterium sp.
AGACCGGGCAACAGAGTCGCACAACGACTGGACCACTACGAGGGGCTCACCTCAAGCCAGGGTGAGCCCGTCGTTGCGGTCCAGTACTTCGCGACGGTGTCGTCGACGCCATGGCCTGAGAACTGGCCCAAGCCCGAGGGTGGAGCCGGGATGGTGCACCGCATCGAAGGACGCCCCAGCATGCGCCTCCAGATGTCTTTCGAGCGGGGTCCCGGGGAACGCGCCATGCCCTCGCTGGCGTTCACCGGCCAGGCCGTCGTCAACGCGATTCCCCACGTCGTCAAGAGCGCGCCCGGCCTGCTCGAACCAGTACTCGGTCGATCGGTGATCACCCGGCAGGCGCGGCGCAGCTGAACCACCCCGGGTTTGATGCCGCATCAAACCCGGGGCGATTCACCAAGTCCTGTGCGGTACAAAGGTCAGCCCGCAGGGCTCGCATTCGCCATCAGCAGGGCTGCCTCGTTGTAGGGAAAAGCTCGGTAGAGCAGCCGGGAACGCGGTATGACGAGGGTCGCAGCCTCGACCTTGCTCACCACCCGTGGGTTGACGAGCACAACAGACCGTCCGCGCTTGCGCAGCACCGTCGGTCCGCCGGCCAGCACGTTCTTCAACCAGTCCGTCTGCGGGCCGTAGCCGATGAGGATGGCGTAGCCCTCATGGGTCTTGAACACCAAAAGGGGCGTGCGATATCGCTTACCCGACTTCCGCCCGACGTGCTCGAGCGTCCCGAGGCTCGGAAGCCACGGTGTGATCGTGCGAGCCGCCGGGTTGGTGACTCGCTTGTTGAACTCTGCGATTCGTCGAGGCACGCGCATTCTCGGAGTCTAGGTAAGGGTCGAAGTGAGTGACCGCAGTGGCGGGTCGACTCACCGGCCCGCCGTTTCGGCACCGAGTTCGGACACTTTGTGCGGATCTCAAAAATCTGACAATGCTGCTATGACCGCACCCTGCAAAGCGCATGGTTCTACCGGCGCGGCTTCGCCTCCAACGCAGGCCACGCCCGCGCCCTTGCACCCTGGGTCGAGTTCTAAAATACTGAACGACGCCACAGCGCACTCGCAGGCCTACCACCAGTCAGCCGACCGCAACTAACCTGATGACCGGGTACACCTAGTTCCACGCCTCTCAGCCGCTCCGCCGCAGAACGTAACGCTGGACCTTGCCGCTCGCGGTTCTCGGCAGTTGCCCGACGAAGTGCACCCTGCGTGGGTAGGCGTGCGCGGCATAGTTGGTCTTCACCATCTCCTGAAGTTGCCCAGCCAGCTCCTCACTGCCAAGGTTGCCAGGCCCCAGCACGACAAAAGCCTCCAAAACCTCACCGCGAAGTTCGTCTGGCTGGCCCACGACCGCCACATCCGTGACGGCTGGATGGGTAATGAGCACACTTTCGACGTCGAGGGGCCCAATGCGGTAACCCGCCATGATGATCACGTCGTCGTCTCGGCCACCGAAGTGGAAGTTTCCGGCGTCGTCCGCGTAACCCGTGTCTCCGGTGAGATACCAGCGCTTGTCCTCGGTAAACCGCGAATCGGTTTTGCTCGGGTCGCCGTGATACCCCGCGAACCACATCAGCGGACTCTGTGCGGTGTCGACGGCGATCTGTCCGTCGACGATGCCGCAGGCAAATCCTGGCATCGGCTTTCCCATGGAGCCCTTCACCGGGTGTTGCCGGACCTCATCATGCCAGTGGTTGTTGATGACCATTCCGAGCTCGGTTTGGCCGTAGTGGTCACGAACTTCCGTGCCAAGCGCATCCACTGCCCACTGGGTGATCTCGGGCGTCAGTGGTTCACCCGCCGAGGATGCGCAGCGCAGCGAGACTTCGCCCAAACCGGAGGTTTTGCTCAGCGCGCGATAGACCGTTGGCGCCGCTGCGAGGTTGGTCACGCTTAGCTGTCGGAGAAGTGTCAGCGTGGCCTCCGCCGAAAAGGCGCTGTTGTGAAGGATGTTGGTTCGGCCGACAGCCATTGGTCCGAGCACGCCGTAGTAAAGACCGTAAGCCCAGCCCGGATCGGCCGCGTTCCAGAAAACGTCGTCCTCTCGAACATCCAGTCCGTAGACCATGTAACAGGCGAATGCTGCCAGAGCACGAAGCGGCACCGGAACACCTTTGGGGCTACCCGTGGTACCGCTGGTGAAGAGGAGAAGGACTGTGCCGTCCCCGCCCACCGAAACTGACTCCTCGACAGGTGCGGAATCTGAGATGCGCGCATCGAGTTCGGCTCCAGTTACGAGCGTTTCAATGCCGCCAATCTCATGCAGCTTGTCGGCCTGGCTCGGTTCGGTGATCACCACGCGCGCGCCCGCCCCTCGCAACCGTGCCTCGATCGCCGGCGGCGCGAACGCCGTGAACAGCGGAAGGTACACGGCACCGAGGCGGAGGATCGCCGCTAGGGCTACAGGTAAGTCAATGCGCTTGCCCAGCAGCACCCCAACAACCTCACCGCGACGAACTCCCATGTCGGTGAGTACCCGCGCGAGCCGTTTGGAACGTTCCTGCAGTTCTCCATAGGTCACGGCGACCTCGGGCTCGCCCGAGGAATCCACCGTGATGAACGCGGTGGACGTGGGGTCATGACAATCAACCAGGAGTTCGGCGGCGTTCGCAGCAGCGGGGGAGAAACGCTGCAGCCAGAACTCGACGGTGCCGACCACCGATTCCTGACTGGTTCGAGCGGTTCGAGACACGGGACCTCACTTGCGATTCGACGGGCTTTGCACCAGTGTCCGGGTACACACAAACGTTGAACACCCCCCAGAGTGGGGGTCGGAAAGGAAATCCGACCTTCACGGGCGACGTTGCTGTGCGTAACCTGACCACGAGCCCTGCCCTCTCGCGGGGTGTGGAGTTGCCCCGGTGATGAGGAGGAGCAACATGGCCCAGTCTCCGATCGCCCGCCCATTGATCGAAACGCTTCACCGGGTACGGCGGTCGACCGGTGTGCCGCTGGCTTTCGCCGGCACGATCGAATCTGGGGCGCGGCTTCGGCTCAATCACTTCGCCGGGAACACCGTCGGTGCACTCGATCGTGTCCTGATCGATGTCGGACATGGCCTCGGCGGCAGAGTGGTCGAGGTAGGCCGTCCGATGGTCGTCGATGATTACCGCCGTACGTCGTCGATCACGCACCGCTATGACGCGGTTATCGCGAGCGAGGGCCTGCGTGCGATGGCTGCGGCGCCGGTTGTGGTTGACCGGAAAACAGTGGCCGTTCTCTACGCCGCATTGCGTACCGCCGATCCCATTGGGGACCGGACGAAGGATTGTCTGGCCGACGAGGCCCGCGCCGTGGAACAGCGCATAGTCGCCGCTCGCGCCGTGGTCTCGAGTGACAGACTGCCGAGTGAAGCGGCGGTGCTGCGTGACCGAATCTGCGGAGCCTATGCGCAGTTGCGGACGCTGGCTCGAACATTGGATGACCCCAGCACGGCCGCCACAATCACACAGATTTCGAAATCGCTACTCGGGGACCAGCAAGTCCACGTCGAGAGAGACTTGACGGCGAGAGAGATCGACGTCCTCGCGCTGGCCGCGCTGGGCCATCCCAATGCCCAAATAGGCCAGTTACTCGGACTGCAGACCGAGACCGTAAAGGGCTACATGAAGGATGCTATGCGAAAGCTGCACGCGCACACACGGTTAGAAGCGGTCGTACGGGCGCGCCGGCTTGGAGCACTGCCCTAGCTGGGGTGTGGAGCGCCGAGAACCGCGAGCGCCGCCTGAGTGAGTCCTGCGGCAAGCGAGTCCTCTTCGTCGGCGGTGTGTTCACTGGTGAACAGGAAGTAAAAGTTACGTTCGACCATCCAACACACGATCTCGCCGCGCTGTTGAGCATCCCGTTCTGCTACATCCAATCCCTCGGCGAGGACGCCCTGAGCGAGTACCTCAGCAAAGGCTCGCATAATCTCACGCCAACGCGTGACACCGGGGCCTCGGGACGCTGACAATTCCACCGCCGCAATGTAAGCCGGACGGTGCCGCCGCCAGCCGTCGAGTGCTGCGGCGACAATACGGGTAACGAAATCGTGCAGCGATTCGTCAGGTGCGCGGGGGAACATCTGCACCTGCATCTGTTCTGTTGCACGGGCGATAAGAGCGTCCACGGCGTCGCTCTTGTTGCCGAAATAAAAGTAGACGCTGGTCCGCGACAGCGATCCCGCCGACGCGATCGCTTCCATGGACAGATCTGCAATCGACGTCGACTGAAGCAGCTTCTCGATGCTGTCCAGCAGCATGTCGCGTCGCTCGTCACCAGCTCGCGGCATAGCCGCCTGAAAGCGCCGCGGCCGCCGCGCCCCCCGAGCGGCAGACCGCAGCCTCGCATCTGAGGCATCGGATTGGTCACTCATCGCAATCGATGCTAGTCCGGCCGCGCCCTGGAGTCGGTATCGCGTCGAACTGGATGACTGTCGGCCGCGCTGCCGTTCGACGGTCCGTCGACGATTGTCGACAAAGCGTTGACACGCGGTGGGATGTCCCCCAAACTGGGGCGCGACTGTGATGTGCATCGCTCTCAGGAGTGAAGGAGGACAATGGCAACCGATACCAAACCGGCCGTGCACCCGCGGGCCGCAACCGTCATGGCGGACCTGTTCGGGGGTGCGCTGGAAGACCCGTTTCCCGCGTACAACGAATTGCGTGAACTGGGCGACGGCGTGCACTGGTCTGAGCAATTACAGGCCTACCTGGTCTGCCGCTACGACGACGTCCGATTTCTGGGCAGCGACCATCGGCGGTTCTCCAGCGACGTGTTCTACGACTCTGCTCCAAGCTGGCATGACAACACCAACCCGGAGCATCTTCGGTTCGTCGACACCGCTTCTCTGTTGTTCATGTTCTCCGATCCCCCCACCCACACACGCATCCGCTCGTCGTTTCGCCACGTCTTCACCCCCAGATCGATAGCTCAGTGGGAGACCACAATTCGTAAGGTCACCGAGGATCTGATCAGTCGGTATTCACGCGGTCGGGAGTTCGACATCATGCCTGGATTCGCCGCGGACGTCCCAGTCGCGATCATCGCGTCCATCCTCGGCGTTCCCGACGAGGCCAGGGCGAAGTTCCGCGAATGGTCTTACGGCTTCGCCTCCACATTCGACCCTGTGGTCCAGGGCGATATGCGGGATACCGCGATTGCTGCGTCGTTGGAGTTGTTCGAATACCTACGGAGCTTGATCGACGAACGCTCCGTCGCACCCAAGGACGACCTGATCAGCGAACTCATCCGGACCGAGACAGTTTCGGGTGACCGACTCCAGGACATCGAGTTGGTGGCGCAGCTCGCCCTGCTGTTAGTAGCCGGCAATGAGACCACCACGAGCCTGATCGGTAGCGGACTGACGTACCTACTTGAGCACCCAACGACGCTCGCGGAAGTACGAGCCGATCCGGACATGCTGCCCGTAGCCATCGAGGAAATACTCCGGTTAGACCCGCCACTGCATCTCGCCCTCCGAAAAACCACGGAGGAGACCCGATTCGGCAACACCGTAGTTCCAGCCGGTGCAATACTCGCACCCTGTCTCGCAGCCGCGAACCGAGATCCCCGTCGATTCGATGCCCCGAACGAGTTCGACATCCACCGGTCCGATAACAAACACCTGGCCTTCTACAACGGGATCCACTTTTGTGTAGGAGCGCCGCTGGGCCGGCTGGAGGTCCGGGTGGTCCTGCGCTACATCCTCGACAACTTCCCTGAGCTACGGCTCGGATCCGCGCCCGCGCAACGACGTACCAACAACGCAGTCGCCCGCGGCTGGGCTTCCCGCCCGGTGGTCTTATGAGCACCGGTCGAACGTTCCGCCTGACCGCTCACGCCGAGTACTGCGCCGGAAGCGGGAGATGCGTCTCGGCGGCGCCCCACCTCTTCAAACTCGACGAGCCCGGATGGGTGCAGGTGCTCGATCACGAGCCGCCAATGGATGATCTCGAGGCGGCGCTCAGCGCTCAAAATGCGTGCCCGCTCGGACTCATTGACGTTCTCGACGATGAAGGACATTCACTTGCCTGACAGGGACACGGGGTGCGGCACGGCGGATCGTGTGCGACATCGCGATCGACGCGGCCGTCGCCCATCGTCCCTACCAACTAAGGACATCAATTGCGATATCTGACATTTCGAGCAGATGGCGCCAGCCGCGCGGGCGTCACCGTCGGCGATGGTGACCACCAGGTTCTCGACCTCGGCCGCGTCCTAGGCGAGGACTTCAGTAGCGTTCGGAAGATCATCGAAATGGGTCCCGAAGCATGGGATCGCGTACGCACCGCACAGTCCCGGCCGCCCGCGGAAGCGCTCCTGGATCTTGAGTCCCTCAAACTACTCGCGCCGATCCCCGACCCGATTCGCATCCGGGACTGCACCCTGTTCACAGACCACATCGAACCCGCGCTCCGGGCGATGGCGCGCCGTCGCGCCAAGGAGACGACGGACCCGGAAGCCGAGTACCAACGCATGATCGACTCCGGGCAGTATGACCTGCCCGACATCTTGCGCAAGCAGTTCGTCTACTACAACTCCGATCACCTTTCGATCAGCGGTCTGGGCGAGACCATCACCGCTCCCCCGACGTCGCACACCATCGACTACGAACTCGAGTTCGCCGCCGTGCTCGGTCACGGGGGGACCGACATCCCGGAAAGTCAAGCGAACGCACACATCTTCGGCTTCATGATCTTCAACGACTGGAGTGCTCGAGATATACAGAGCGAAGTTATGAAATCCACGCTGGGGCCCGCGGAGGGAAAAGACTTCGACGGAAGTAATACCTTCGGGCCGTTTCTCGTCACTGCCGACGAGGTGGGCGACGCCTACCGACTCGGCATGCGGGCACTGATCAACGGCGAGGAATGGTCACGAGGAAACTCCGCCTCCATGGCCTACTCGTTCGAGTTCGCGATCGCACACCTCAGTCGCGGCAAGCAACTCCACGCCGGCGACATCCTCGGCAGCGGGACCGTGGCCTCTGGCTGCGCATTTGAGCTAGGGCGGGTACTCAACAACGGCGATGAGGTGGAGCTCCAGGTCGACCGACTCGGATCTCTTCGCAACACCGTCCGCTACCGCTGAGTGTCCGCGCTACGGCACCGATGACGAACCGCGCCGAATCAGCCAACCCGTCCACTTCCATTGCACAGCCTAGATAGGACCCCATAAAGTGCCACGCCTGATCGAACTCTCCCGCCTCATGAAACCCGCTGCCAACATCGATGTCCCGCCCGAATACGAGACGCTTCGCGTCGTACTGGGACCGCAGATCGAGTACGGTCCACCGGCCACTACGGGCTTGGAGCACATGCAATCGGTATTCGACTGTCCCGCACATGATCTACCCAATGGTGAAGGGTGGGGCGAGGATTCGATCGTGATGAGCAGCCATTGCAACACTCACGTCGATGCGCCGCTGCATAGCGGCAGTCAATGCGAAGGCCGGCCAGCACGCACGATCACCGACATCGAGCTCGACGAGCTCTACCGGCCGGGTATCGTCCTCGACGTTCGTCAGCATGTAGCACCACGTGAAGCAATCAGTATCGAAGCCCTCGCCGCTGCCATCGACGCAGCCGGACGGCCGATCACAGCCGGTGATGCTGTTCTTATTCGCTCCGGTCAGGAGCGCTACTCGGTCTCCGACCCGGAGTTCTTCCAGTATCCCGGAATGACCGCCGCAGGAACCAAATACCTGACCGGCATGGGCGCCACCATACTGGGCACCGACGCCATGGCCTGGGACCGCCCGTTCCCCGTGATGAAGCAGGCATACAAGGAAACCGGAGATGCCAGTCAGATCTGGGACGGTCATTTCGCTATTCAAGAGCGCGAGGCGTTCATCGTCCAACAGCTGACGAACCTCGACAAGTTGCCAGCGCACGGGTTCATGGTGGGGTTCTTTCCGCTGCGCCTCTACAAGGCCAGCGCAGCACCGGCGCGGGTGGTGGCATTCCTTGAAGACTGACCGCCCGCTGCCGCGGGTCGACGACTGCCCCGCTGGCACAACATCATTCGCTCAAATGTGGGACGACACCGTCCGACATCATGCCGCGCGAACCTTTCTTGTGTTCAGGTCGAGTGACGGCAAGGTGACCTCGTGGACATACCGACAGTTCGACACCGTGATCGCCCAGACCGCGGCCGTACTGGCGCAGCACGGTGTCGGCACTGGCGACCCCGTCCACCTGGCATTGCGAAACTCACCCGGCTTCATCGCAGTCTGGCTGTCGGTGGCGAGGTTAGGCGCGTGGATCGTACCTGCTGACCCAGCGTCCTCGGCAGACGAAATCCGCAGGCAATTTGAGCGGACCGGGCCGCGGTTGGGAATCTGCGCGCGTGACCGCGCACATTTCTACCGTGCGGGTGCCGTCGCCTCGACATCGGTCATCGAATTGGCGGAGGACGAATCCGATGTCCTACCCGATGGTGCCCTTGCTGCGCACGCGGGTGTGTCAGCGTGCGGGAAGTCCGACGGACGGTTGGCGGTCATGTTCACCTCTGGAACAACCTCGGCTCCCAAAGGGGTGCTGGTGACGCAGTCAAACTATGTATCCGCAGGCGAACTCATGGCGCGGGCGTCGAATCTCCAGTCAGCACACCGTTGGTTCGTGACCCTTCCCCTGTTCCACGCCAACGCGCAGTACTACTGCTTCGCGCCAGCAATTGCCGTCGGTGCCAGCGTCGCGATGACCTCAACATTCTCCGCCTCGCGGTGGGTAGAACAAGCCCGTTCACTGTCGGTCACCCATGCAAGCCTGTTCGCGGCACCGATCCGGATGATCCTCGACCGCACCCCACGGTCCACGACAAGCCTTGACCTTCAACACGTCTGGTTTGCGCAGAATCTCGCAGCCACCCACTACGAGCGATTCGCAACGCTGGTCGGCAGCCGTCCCCGTCAGCTCTACGGAATGACAGAAACCATCGCCGTCGTCAGCTGCGACGAGGATCCGCCCTACCGAAACGACGTTCTCGGAACGCCGGTTCCCGGTCGACATGTCAAGTTGCGCTCGGTCGAGACCGGACAAGAGTGCGCGGCAGATGAGGTTGGTGAGCTCATGGTTCACGGAAAACCGGGCCACGACCTCTTCGCCGGCTACTTCGATGATGCCGCCGCCACCGCGAGAGCGTTCGTCGACAGCGCTGGCAACACCGTATGGTTTGCCACCGGCGACCTGATGACCAGAGACGAGGCCGGTGTCTTGAGGTTCGTCGGGCGTGTCGACGATGTGATCAAGGTCGCAGGAGAGAACGTCGGCCTCGCCGAGATCGAGGGCCGGCTGACCGAAGTGCCAGGCGTACACGAGGCTGCTGTCGTGGCGCGGCCCGATCCGGTACGCGACGTGGTGCCCGTTGCCTTCATTGTTGCCGCGGACCAAGACGACCCGCCGCTGCCCGCAGAGCTCGACGATTGGGCCGCGCGCAACCTGGTCCCGCCCGCTCGGCCAGCGGAATGGCATGTGGTCGAGAAACTTCCGCGAACAAGTGTGGGAAAGATTCATCGCGCCCAACTCACTGCAGCGCGGCAGCAAGCGGATTCCGCCGGCGCTGCGTCATCGTCGAGTGTGTCGCCGGTGCCGGATTGACCACCGATTCGTCCACTTTCCCCGTCAGAGACTCCCGCCACTTGCCCAGCCGGGTCACCCCTCAACATTCCCAGAGTGTTTGGAGAACACAGACATGGCATCAACGTACCAACGGCCCCAATTACCCGCCACACCTGTGGCTTTCGCCCTCCTAGGCATTCTGACACTCTTGATCACGTTGGCTCACGTCACCTCTCCCGCCCAGGCTGCGGCTGAGGACTGCCCTCCGAACATTGGCTACCAACCGGAGTGTCAGTATCGACCCTTCTATACGCCGCCCAGCCCGCTGCCGGACGGGACACCTGGGGACCTGGTGCGCACTGAACCGTCGCGTATTGCCCTCGACCCAGCGGGACACGGGAACTACAAGGCCGACGGTACACGCCTGATGTACCAGAGCCGCAACCTCGATGACGACGTCGTGGCCGTCACCGGCACCTACTTTGAGCCACACAATCCGTGGACAGGTGCCGGACCACGCCCGCTACTGGCGTTGGCTCCTTTTCCCACGGGTCTTGGTGACCAGTGCGCCGTTTCGCGTGTGATCAGCGAAGGTGGCTTTCACTACGGCGGATACCTCGACTACCTCTTCCTGTGGGAGCAAGGTTTCTTCACCACGATGCTCGACCGTGGATTCGCTCTTGTGGTTACTGACTATCAGGGCACAGGGACCTATGGTCCCCCGACCTCCGGCATTCGGGTGCCCACCGCCAACGCTGTGATCGATTCTGCTCGCGCGGCCAAACGATTGCCGGATACCTCCCTTACTTCCGACAGTCCGGTCGCCTTCTGGGGCTGGGGTCCGGGCGGGTTTGCCGCCGGGGCCGCTGCCGAGCTGGCTCCCAGCTATGCGCCCGAGCTCGATGTTGTCGGCGCCTGGATCGGCGCACCGACCGCCGATTACTCGCTGCTCCCCGACTATGCCGACGGCTCACTGTTTATCGGAGTGCTCGGCTATACGCTGAACAGCTTCATCGCCGCCTTTCCCGAGGCCGAGGAAGGTATCCGTGGCGTCCTGACCCCTCGCGGCATCGACATGCTCGAAAAGACCCGCTACAACTGCATCAACGAGGTCATGACGAAGTTCATGTTCCGCCATGTCCAGCCCTATTTCGATCAGAACTACCGCCAGATCCTGGACTCCGAACCCCTCAAGTCCGCTCTTGCCGCACAGAAGCTGGGATCGCTGAAGCCGGCTGCCCCCGTGCAGATCAGCGTCAACCGATATGATCCTCTCTTCCCCTACATAGGTGCCCAGCAACTCGCCCAGGACTGGTGTGCGCGGGACGCCGACGTCGAACTATGGACCAACGAGCAGCCTCCCTTCCTCAATAAAACCGGCTTCAACAGCCTCGTTCCCTACTTCGTTGACGGGGAACGCGGAATGCAATGGATCACCGATCGGTTCAACGCTCTCCCCACCACATCGAATTGCCACCAACTCTGATGAGAAAGATGCCGAACCCGCCGACCCACCAACCCAGTCGTGGCTCCGCGACGGCGAGTCTGCCGACCACCCAGATCGGACGAAAGGACAGGGATCCCGGCCGATCGCCCGTGGAACTGTCCGGGTCGCCCGACGTTGAATCGATTGTGACGCAAGAACCCGTCCTTGTTCTCGGAGCCACCGGCAAGACCGGTCGCCGCATCGTCCCCCGCCTGCGGCTTCACGGCACGCCGGTACGCGCAGCCTCCCGTACCAGCCCGACACCGTTCGACTGGTCTGCTCCGGTCGGCTGGGACGCCGCCCTACACGGTGTGGCTGCCGTCTACATCGTGCCCCCCTCCGCCGTAGGCCCGGTACACGAGTTCGTCGCTCGCGCCGAGGCCGCCGGCGTTCAGCGCCTGGTCCTGCTGTCCGGGCGCGGCGCCGACACCTGGGGCGACACCAGTTTCGGCTTGGACATGCGCGACGCCGAGGCTGCCGTACGGGATTCGGCGTTGCAGTGGACGATTCTTCGGGCCAACAACTTCAATCAGAACTTCAACGAAGACATCTTCTACGCCCCGTTGCTTTCCGGCGAACTGGCTTTGCCGGCCGACGATGTTCCCGTGCCCTTCATCGACATCGACGATGTCGCCGACGTGGCCACCACGGTCCTGACCGATCCGGCCCACCACGCGGGGGTGACCTATGAGCTCAGCGGTCCACGCGCGATCACATTCGAGGAGGCCGCCGAATTGATTTCGCGGGCCTGCGGACAACCCATCGCCTACAAGCAAGTCTCCCCCGAGGAATACACCGTCATGCTGGTCGAACGAGGGCTCAGCGTCGATATCGCCCATGACATCACCGAGATGTTCGTGATGATGGGCCGCGGGCTGATCACCGGGACCGCGGCGGCCACCGACGACGTTGCCGCCGTGCTGGGGCGCTCGCCGCGAACGTTCGAGGATTACGTTGTACGGACGGCGGCCAAAGGAGTGTGGCAACGGTGAGCGCCGATCCGACACCGGCGATGGTTACGAATCCTCCAGTTTGATGTCCACTCGTCTTCCCTGAGACGAAAGTACGCAGCCGGGTCGACGTCGATTCACGCGCCCAGTGCACGCATCAAGACGTCGGTGAGCTTGTCGAGATAACCGGGCTCTGCCTCGCCATCGCGAATAGTCAGTCGCCAATAGACCGGGGCGGCAATCAGGTCGAGCGCGATGTCGATGTCGGTATCGGGCGCCAACTCGCCACGGTCGATCGCTCGTCGCAGGATTGCGGCACCATGCTCGCGCCGCGGACGTCCGATCATGCTCTCCACCAACTCGCTGAGCTCAGGCGTGCGCGCCATCTCGGCGATGAGGTCGGGCAGGATGCGGGAAAAGCGGGGATGGCTCAGCCAACGTGTGACGGCTTCAAGTGTCTGACGGACATCGCCGCGCAGACTTCCCGTGTCAGGTGCCGCGGCCTGACCGACGCTGAAGTCGGCGAGCACCGCCAAAGCCATCTGCTGCTTGGAGCTCCAGCGCCGGTACAGGGCGCTCTTGCTGACGCCGGCCCGCTTGGCGACGGCCTCCATCGACAGCCGGGCGTAACCGAATTCGGCCATCTCGTCGAGGACGGCCTCGACGATGGCCTCGGTGATCGCCGGTTGCAACACGGCGGCACCAGACGGATTGCGGCGGGTCATGGAGTGGACGATACCGTCCCGTCCGAGTAGAGTCCGCGACGGGACGGTACCGTATCGTCCGTTAGGAGGTGGGGATGTCAGCCGTGGATACGGTGAATCGGGCACTCGAACTGCTGCGCGCCCAGGACATGGCCGGTTTCGCAAACATGTGGGCCCCCGACGGTGTCATCGAGTTCCCGTTCGCGGCCCCCGGTTATCCGCAGCGGGTAGCAGGGCGCGAGGCCGTCGCTGATTACCTGCGCGGCTATCCCGACCTGCTGCAGATCAGGGAGTTCCCCACCAAGGTGGTACATCAGTCAGTCGACCCGGACGTCGTGATCGTCGAATTCGAAGCGGCCGGTGTCGTCACCGCCACAGGTGCCCCCTACCGGATGCGCTATGTCGCGGTAATCACGGTCCGCGACGGCGAGATTCAGAATTACCGCGATTACTGGAGCCCGCTGGCCGCCGCCGAGGCCGCGGGTGGCTCGGAGCAGGTGAACTCCTTCGGCGGGGCGACCGGTGCGTGAAGTCCTGGTGCTCGGTGCTACCGGAACCACCGGTAGTCGGGTTGCTGCTGCGCTCACGAGCCAGGGTGTCCCGGTCCGCGCGGCAACGCGCACACCGCGCGAGCCCGCTCAGGTGCGCTTCGACTGGGCTGACCGTGACACGCACAAGGTGGCGCTCGACGGGGCCGCCGCCGTCTACCTGGTGGCGCCAATCGGGGCGGCGGACCCCGCGCCGATGGTGGAGCTCTTCCTTCAGGATGCTGTCGATCTCGGCGTCCGCCGTGTAATTGCCCTCAGTTCGTCAGCACTGCCGGAAGGCGCCCCCGGTCTGGGACAGGTGCACCACCTGGTCCGGACGATGATGCCGGAATGGGCGGTGCTCCGGCCGTCCTGGTTCATGCAGAACTTTACGGGTGATCATGTTGTAGCCCAGGGCGTCCGCCGCGGTGTGATCGTCACCGCCACCGGTACGGGCCGAATTGCCTTCGTCGACGCCGGCGACATCGCCGCCGTGGCAGTCCGGGCATTGACCGACGACGTGCCGCACAACACCGAGCACCTGATCACCGGCCCGCAGGCGCTCAGCTACGCCGACACGACCCTTGTCGTCAGTGAGTTCGTCGACCATCCAGTGCGGCATCGGCCGGTCAGTGCGGCCACGTTCGCAGCACTTCTGACCGGTAGCGGTGTTCCCGCGGACTTTGCCGAAATCCTCGCTGCCCTCGACACCGAGATCGCCGGCGGCGCCGAAGATCGGTTGACTGACACCGTTTTCGAAGTCACGGGCCGGGCACCGGTGTCGTTCCGGGAGTTCTGCGCGGCCGCGTTCTGCTGACGGCGGCGCGGACGGAATGCTCGCAGGGCTCCTTCGTAATTTTGCGCGGGCTCATGTCTCCGCTCTGGAGTTGCAGCGTGACGAGGTGTTTGACCGCCAGTTCTGCGCCCAGACCTGTCTCGCGATGGCGGTCACCGTGTCCCAATAGACATTGCTCGTCGCCAAGTCATGCAAAGCCGGATCCGCCCAAAGGCAGTAGAGAGGCGATGGAGCCGCACCCGACCACGTGCATGAGTCCACATGAGCGGTCCATCGAATCGCGTGTTGGTGGCCATCGCGAAATCCTTATCTGACCAATTACGGGCCACAAGACGCTTTTTCGATGTCCCCGCCGACTACCACCGCCGATCAGATAACTGACAGGCGGGCTGATGCCCTGGGCGTGACGTCGGAGGCACTGGAGACGACACCGGCGTGGCCATCAGTAAGACCACGAGATCCTGGGCGCGGAAGTCGCTGCGCCGCCGTCCGGTTGATTTGGCCTTGGTGATCAGGGTCTAGAATCCTCGTTAGGCCGCTGACCGCGTGGATTCGAAGGCGCACGCGTTGGGGCACGTCATCGTCAACACGTTGGTGAAACCGCGATCCTCACATTGCGTCGCGCAGACGTGCTCGACAAAGCCACGAAAACCGTTCCACGCGTCGGGATCACGCAGTGCGGTCTCGACAGCGTCGAGGTAGGCCGTCATCTTGTCCTCGAACACTCCGGTGATCAGATCGTCGCGGGTCGGGAAATGGCGAAAGAGGGTGGCGATACCGACACCTCGCCTTCCTGGAAGCTATGGCCCCAGAACACTTCGACCAGATGTACGTGCGCTACGTCAGTGAAATCGTGTTCGCCGTCCAGAAGTAGCTGCCGTTACTCGACAACCCGGCCTCCATCATCATCGGATCCACCGCCTACACCCGCGCGACCCCGCGATTCGACGCTTACTCTGCGGCCTAAGCCGCGCTTCGGGAGTTCGTGCGCGTGTGGGCCATCGAACTCGGATGAGACTCCGCCCATCTGGCGAGGGCTGCGATGTCGCTGTTCACCAGGCTGCTTTTACCCTTGCGAAGTGTCATGAATATTTCGCGATACCGGTAGACCGTCAAATTGCTTGCGCCCGCGGTCGCACTCGACCGTGGCCCTGCGAACGAGCAACCCACCGACAACGATCGGATGATCTTCAGCCATCCTCAACTCGAAGATCTCGCGACGGCCGATTCCGGCAGTACTGACGATCTTGTCCCAGTAGATGTCATTGGTTGCGAGGTCGTGAAGCCCGCGATTTCCCAACGCATTGGATATGCGGTGCAACCGGACACGGCCCGGGCAGTGTGTCCACATGCGCGGGCCGTCAAATCGAGTGTTGGTCGCCAAGGCGAAGTCTTTGTCGGACCAATCCCGCTCAGCCATGGTGTTTTTCACTGTGCACCAGACTTCGAGCGGGATGCTATCGGTGCCTGGGCGACGGACACGACCGGCTAGCTCAGTGACAACCTCTCGCGCTTTGACGCCCCGCGCGCCGTGCACGCCCACCTTCGTGAGGAATGCGATCTGATTGGCGGCACGGTCAATGGTGAGATGCCAGCAATCGCGGTACCCAGCCTTCCTGATCCGGGTGACCCTGCCCTGCACACCGACGCGCAGCAGTAACTGCAGGACGCCCTCGATCAACGCACGACTGGTCGACGCATAGTAAACGCGGCCCTGCTTGGTCTTTGCGTCCCACCGCACGGAACCGTCCGTAGCCCAGAGATGGCGAAGGAACAAGGCGACTTGTTCGGTGGGCGGCGCAAAAACCTCTGCGGGGACGAACTTTTCGTAACTCCGAAGTCCAAACAGTCCGAGCCCATCCAACCATTCGGCAATCGGATTGCGCTTCCCGCGAGCCAAGCGATACGGCGCGGGCAGTCGCAACGTGGTGACCCGCGCTGCGGCGTACTCATCGCGGATAGCGGTCACACCGAAGTGCGCTGCAGCAATGGTCACCGCGGCCAGGTTCTCCTCGTCGATGGAGGCGTATCGAATCGGCTGCCGCCGCACGCACGAGCCGTCACCGATCATGTGCGCCAACAGGATTATCTCCGCGTCATTCATCGCCCGCGGTTCGGTGGGCGCACCCAGGCGCCGCAGGACACCGACCCTGCTTCCGCCAGCCAGATCCGACACCGGCGCCCAGCCGTCGACCTTGAGAACCTGTTGGTCCGACGCGAGTTCGAACTGACGGCCCGACGCGAGGTTGACTCGGTGCACTTCCCGACTGCGAACGGCCACCGTCCCGGACGACCTTCGTCGGACCAGGCGTCCGCGCTCGTCAACCGACCACAGCAACCGCTTCTCGCCCGTGCGCTTCAGGGTCTCGAGCGACTCGTCAAAACCGTTGTCGGCTCTGGCCACTCGTATGCTGACACGCGGCGAGGCGTCGGCCGTCATGCCGTCAACGTACGGACGACCACCGACATCCTGCGGACTGTCGGTCGGAGATGCACTGGCCGGCCGGTTCGCCAAGAGGCACGGCGGACCGAATGAACTACGCCCGACCTGCAGGTTCTCGATCCGAACTGCATCTCACAACTGTCGCGACCCGCGCTTCCCGATGTTGTCTCACGCCGCCGGCGGAAGGCCGAGACTGCATCCATCACGAAAGCCGGGATACTCCTGCGCGCCGGTGTCAGTCGAGGTCGCGTAATTTGGCGATGTCTTCGTCGGTGCGGTTGCCATGGATCTCGATCTTGGCCAGTTCAGCCTCGATCTGGGTGAGCTCCTCGTCGGAGAGGTCGACGTCGGCGGCGCCGAGGTTCTCCTGGATGCGCTCCAGTTTGCGGGAGCCCGGGATGGGCACGATGAATTCCTTCTTGTGCAACATCCAGGCCAACGAGATCTGCGCCGGGGTCGCGCCCTTCTTCTCGGCGAAGTCGGTCAGTAGATCCAGCAGCGGCCGGTTGGCACGGACGTTATCTTTATCGAAACGGGTGATGACGCGCCGGACATCGTCACCGGTGTAGGTGTCGTCCGCGCTGACCTTGCCGGACAGAAAGCCGCTGGCAAGCGGGCTGAACGGGACGAAACCGATACCGAGTTCCTCGCAGGCGGGGATGACATCTTCTCGAACATCCGCTCCATGATCGAGTACTCGCTTTGGATGGCGGTCAGTGGCGTGACGGCGTGGGCCCGGCGGAGCTGCTCGGCGCTGACTTGGGACTGGCCCCACCCGCCGATCTTGCCTTCAGAGATGAGCTCGCCCATGATCGCGGCGACGTCTTCGACCGGGATGGAATCGACCAGTCGGTGCTGGTAGTACAGGTCCACGTGGTCGATACCCAGCCGCACCAGCGACGCATCCAGGTGCGTGCGGACATACTTGCCCAGTTGCGCGCGTGTCATCTCCTCGTCGATGCGCAGTTTGGTGGCGATCACGACCTGGTCGCGGATCGGGGCCAGCGCCCGGCCAACCAGCCGTTCGTTGTCACCGTCGCCGTAGACCTCGGCGGTGTCAAAGAAGGTGCAGCCCAGATTGATCGCGCTCATCGAACGTCCCCAGGTGTGCTCGCCGAAATTCCTCACCTGTGA
>JBIQHU010000117.1:0-17527 GCA_044508395.1 Mycobacterium sp.
CACGATGTGGTCGATCTGCACTGCCGCGCCGGTCTGCTCGCCTCGAGTGAAGGCGACTTCTGCGTTGGTGTACGGATCGTGCAGCAGGCCCGTCGCAACGGCGGTAGGGCATCGCTTGATCGACACGTAGGTCTTGTCGACGAGGTCACGGTCGAGGATGTCGTTGCGGGTGTCGCACCCGTTGTGGCCGCCGGGTGCGGGGTTGTCGTCGGTCCAGCTGTCGCCGAACGCATCCCGTCGATAGTCGTAGCCGCGAATGCGCACGGGTACCACTCCGATGCCCGCGAGCACGTCGACTCCCGGTGCGACAGTCGGGATGTCTGCGCTGGCGATGAACTGCGATCGCTCGATCGACGAGTGGGTGGCCTGAACGGCGACCAGCACCGCGGCGGCGACGATCGCCACGAGCCAGAGCAGACGCTTGCGGTTCACGCCTTTTCCAGGTACTCGATGCGGTCGGTGTCGACGAACGGGGCGGCGAGCGCCGCCATTCCCGGGTCGTCCCGATTCTTCGCGTAGTGCGCATCGCAGAAGTCGCGGGCGGTGAGAATGAGATCGAGATGCTCGAAGAGTGACAGGAAACGCAATGTGACGGGACGCCCGGATTGGTTGTAGCCCAACACATCTCCCTCGCGCCGCTCGGCGAGATCGAGGTCAGCGAGTTTGAACCCGTCGAGTGTCGAGGCGACGGCCTTGAGTCGAACACCCGCCTTAGAGCTCTCCGGTAGTTGGGTGACAAGCAGACACAAGCTGGGATGTTCGCCCCGACCGATGCGGCCGCGCAGCTGGTGAAGCTGGCTGATGCCGAACCGGTCGGCATCCATCACCAGCATCACCGTCGCGTTGGGCACATCGACGCCGACCTCGATAACCGTGGTGCAGACGAGAACATCGATCTCCCCCGCCCGGAACGCGGCCATCACCGCGTCCTTCTCGTCGGCCGACAGTCGACCGTGCATGAGTCCGAGCCGCAGTCCCGACAGTGGCCCGCCCCGCAGCCGATCGAACAATTCGACGACGGTTGTCGCGGGAGGGCCCTGTTCCTGGTTGCGTTTCTTGCCTGCGGCCTTTTTTCCGCCGTTGTCGTTCTCGTCGATACGGGAGGCGACGACGTAGGCCTGCCGTCCGGCGGCAACTTCCTCGGTGATGCGTTGCCACGCGCGGTTGAGCCAGCCCGGACGTTCCTTCAGGAAGATGGTGTTGGTGGTGATCGGCTGACGGCCCCGCGGCAGTTCACGCAGTACCGACGTCTCGAGGTCGCCGTAATGGGTGAGCGCGACGGTGCGCGGAATCGGCGTCGCGGTCATCACCAGCAGATGGGGCGTGATGCCCTCGGGCGCTTTGGCGCGCAGGCGATCTCGCTGTTCGACTCCGAATCGATGCTGCTCGTCGACGACGACCATGCCAAGGCGATGGAATTCGACGGCATCCTGCAGCAGCGCGTGCGTCCCGATGACGATGCCCGCTTCGCCCGCGGCGACCTCCTGGCGCACCTGCTTCTTCTGCTGCGGCGACATCGATCCCGTCAACAGCGCGACCCGCGTGCCCTTCTCGGCACCGCCGAGTTGCCCCGCCATCGCAAGTGGGCCGAGGACGTCGCGAACCGAGCGGGCATGTTGGGCGGCAAGGACTTCCGTGGGGGCCAGTAGCGCGCATTGATAACCCGCGTCGACCATCTGCAGCATCGCCAGCACCGACACGATGGTCTTGCCGGATCCGACCTCACCCTGCAGCATCCGGTTCATCGGTCGGCTCGACGCCAGCTCGGCGGTCAGCACGTCGAGGACTTCCCTTTGCCCCGCGGTCAGTTCGAACGGCATCTGGTGGCGCATCGCCGCGACCAGTCCGTCGTCGATGCGTGTCGCGACAGGTCCTGCCTCGCTCAACTCGCCGAACCGGCGCTGCGCCAGCGCCCATTGCAGCCCGATGGCCTCGTCATAGGTCAGGCGCCTGATCGCGGCATCGCGTTCCGCCGCCTTTTCCGCGAGGTGGATCGCACGCAGTGCGTCGTCCTCGCCGATCAGATCGTTGTCGCGCAGAAACGATTCCGGCAGCGGCTCGTCGATGGGGTCGAGGACGTCGAGCACCTGGCGCACACATGCGTAGATGTCCCAGCTCTGCACCTTGCTGCTAGCCGGGTAGATCGGGAAGAACTCGCGCTCGAAGGCCTTCAGTAGGTCGTCATCGGTGGCGCCCGAGGTCGACGCGATGGTCTTGAGCGACTTGGTGCCGATCTGCTTGCCGTTCGGATCGTTCAGCACGAGGAACGCGGGATGGGTCAATTGCAGTGTGCGCCTGAAGTATCCGACTTCCCCGGACAGCATCAACCGGGTGCCCGTGTCGAGCTTGTCGATCATCCAGTCGGCGTTGAAGAAGGTAGCCGTCACCTCCGGCGTGCGGCGTCCCAGTGTGACGCGGAGCCACTTGCGCGACCGAAACGTCTTCGTCCTCTTGTCGAACTGCGGCTTCATGTCGCCGACATGGGTGTCGGTGATCTCGTCGACGAACGTGACGTGCTCACCCTCTTCGAACTCGAGTTCCTCACCCTCGCCGAGCACATTCATTCCGTCGCTGTACTTACGGGGGTAGTGCCGCAGCAGGTCGTTGACCGTGCGGATACCGAAGTGCTCTTCCAGCGGAGCGGCGGACTTCTTGCCGATGACGAAGTCGAGCCGGTCGGTCAGCTTGGCCACGGCTACTCGACGCCGATCAGCAGCGCGTCGCCGCGGTGGTCGGTGTGGTACGTGACGAGTTCGATGCCCAGGTGTTCGCGGTGGACGTGCTGAGCCAAGGCCGCACCCACTGTGGCGTCGACGCCCGCTCCCGTGAGCACCGTGACGAGTTCACCCCCCGCCGCCAACAGCAGGTCGATCAGGCCCGCCCCGGCCTCCGCAACGTCCTTTCCGACGATCAGCACCTCGTCACCCGAGATGCCGAGCCCGTCGCCGGGCTGACAGGTACCCGCCCACGTGAGCGCTTCCTCGGTGGCGACCCGTACCGAACCGTGTCTGGCGCCCGCGGCGGCGCGGGCCATCGTGTAACCGTCGTCGACGGCGTGCCGGTCCGCCTCGTGCATGGCCAGCGCGGCCAGACCCTGCACCATCGACGCCGTCGGCACCGGCACCACGTCAATGCCCCAGCCGATCGCAGCGGTGCAGCCTGCGACGAGTTCCTCGGCGGCGACGTAGCCGTTCGGCAGCACGATGATCTGTGCCGCGCCGGTGTTGACCAACGCGTGCAGCAGGTCCTTGGCGCTGACGGGGGCGCCGGGATCGAGCTGCAGCACGTGCGCGCCCTCTCCGGCGAACAGCTCGTGCGCACCTGCCCCGTCGACGACCGCGAGCACGGCCCGGTCCCGGGCGAATCCCCCGGACGGCCGCGCACCCGGTCCACCGGTCAGCGAGGTGATCTGGATGCGGCTCAGCGTGCCGAGCGGTAGGGCCGCTTCGACGGCGGCGCCGGCGTCGTCGGCGTGCACATGCACCGAGTACTGGCCTGCGCCAGCCGTCGTCGCGATCGCGACCGACTCCCCGAGCTTGTCGAGCGCGCGGCGAAGTGTCTCGACGCCGGCGGCGTCGCAGCCGCTGAGCAGATACATCACCTCGAACTGGGGCGCCGCCGACGCGGCGGTCTCGGCGACATGGTCGTGCGGCGGGGACGGCACGTATTCCGCGCGGCGTGCGACATGCCCGGTCAGGGTGGCGCTCATCGCGTCCAGGAGTACCAGCAGTCCCCGACCGCCGGCGTCCACCACGCCGGCCTGGGCCAAAACGTCGAGTTGCGCGGTGGTCTTGTCCAGGGCGATGGCCGCGGCGTCGGCGGCCGCCGCCACCACCTCGGCCAGTCCGGAATCGTCGGCGACCGCGGCCTCGGCGGCACCCGCCGCGTCCTGCAACACCGAGACGATGGTGCCGGGCACGGCCTCACCCATCGAATTGACGACCAGGCCGACCGAATGCCGCAATGCGGCCCCGAACAGGGGTCCGCCGATGTCGGCCAGCACCCCGCCGCGGTCGGCGGCCGCCGAGGCGGTGACGTCGCCGAATCCGCGCAGAATCTGGGACAGGATGACCCCGGAGTTCCCCCGGGCGCCCCGCAGCGCGCCGCGGGCCAGGGCGGCGGCCACCTCCGCGACATCGTCGGACGCGGCCAGAGCGTCCGCCTGCTCCCACGCCGCACGCATCGTGAACAGCATGTTTGTGCCGGTGTCAGCGTCGGCGACCGGGAACACATTGAGGCGGTTGATCTCGTCGGTGTGGGTGATCAGGTCGCCGACGGCGGTGTGCGCCCAGTCCCGCAATGCGGAGGCGTCGAGCCGCCGATTCGACATGCCCACCTCCAGCCCACTGTGGCGGCACCCGCTGGCTCGAGGTGCCGCCGTGCGAGCAAGCCTATCCACTGCCGCTGACAGCGCCCTTCGGAACGTTCCCGCTTGTGGAGACCATTTTGGCTATCCTCGTGGTGGCCGGTATCCTGATCAGGTTGTCGGTCGAACCGCCGCCGGTCGCGGCGGGAACCCAGACCCCCAAGTACTGATCCGAGGAGTTCTACATATGGCTGCCGTGTGCGATATCTGCGGGAAGGGCCCCGGCTTCGGCAAGTCGGTGTCGCACTCCCATCGCCGGACCAGCCGTCGCTGGGACCCGAACATCCAGACCGTGCGCGCCGTGACCCATCCCGGCGGCAACAAGAAGCGTGTCAACGTGTGTACGTCCTGCATCAAGGCCGGAAAGGTCTCGCGCGGCTAAAGCGCTGACGGTGCTGACGGTTTAGCCCCCGCGGGCACGCGGGTAGCCGTGGCGACATGACATCCCGCGGTGTATCCAAAACAGCTCTGTTCGCACTCGCCTCCGGCGCTGCGGTGGCCTCGTTGCTGACGGCGTGTAGCAGCAACTCGGCCGACGAAGAGACCACGACAACGACGACGTCCGAGACCACCTCGGCGACTGTCGAGACCACAACCGTCGAAACCACGGTCGCGCCCACGACGACCGCGCCGCCTCCGGAGTTGCCGCCCACGACTGCGGGCGATGGCGACAACACCGTCGAGATTCCGGTGCCCGACATCCCGTCGCCGCCGGCCATCCCCTCACCACCGCCGATCCCGTCGCCGCCGCCGATCCCCGGCGTCGGATAGCCGCGAGGCGCCGACTGTACGGTTGTTGCACGCGACACGCCGTCGAGGGCGCAAGCAGCGTGCACTCGGCGAAGCCGGCCTAGGGAAGGCGCCAGTCGATCGGATCGGCGCCCATCTTCTCCAGTAGTTCATTGGCTCGGCTGAACGGGCGCGACCCGAAGAAGCCCCGCGACGCCGAGAGAGGCGACGGATGCGGGGACTCGATCGCCACACAATCGCAGCCGTCGAGCATCGGCTTCAGCGTCGACGCGTCACGCCCCCACAGCACCGCGACCAGGGGTTGCCGTCGCGTCACGAGCGCCCGGATCGCGCACTCGGTCACCGCTTCCCACCCTTTGCCTCGATGCGACGCCGGTGTCCCAGGCGCGACGGTCAGCACCCTGTTCAGCAGCATCACCCCGCGTTCTGCCCACGGCGTCAGATCGCCCGTCGCGGGTGCGGGATGGCCGAGATCGTCGGTGTACTCGGTGAAGATGTTGGCCAGGCTGCGTGGCAACGGCCGCACCTCGGGCGCCACCGAGAAGCTCAGCCCGACGGCGTGGCCGGGCGTCGGATACGGATCCTGGCCCACGATGAGCACGCGCACCTGGTCGATCGGAAAAGTGAAGGCTCGCAACACATTCTGACCGGCAGGCAGGTACCGGCGGCCCGCAGCGAGCTCCGCGCGCAGGAACTCTCCCATCTGCGCGACCTGAGGCGCAACAGGCTCCAGCGCGCGCGCCCAGCCTTCATCGACGAGTTCATTCAACGGTCGTGCACCCACGATGGGTCAACTTAGCGTGCGTCACCACTCAGAACGACTGCCAACCCGCGTGTCCGTGCCATTGCTCGCCGTCGACCAGGACCCGCGGCGGACCATCGAGCACCCGCCCGATCACCCGCCAACCCGTCGGCGGGGCTCCCGGGAACGTCGCGACCAGCGAGTGATCCTCGCCTCCGCCGAGTATCCAGCCCCACGGATCCACCGCCACAGCGGCCGCCGCCTCAGCGAGTAGATCGTGGTCTGCCCGCAGCGAATCCGTCGACAGGTCGATGCCCACCTTCGATGCGCGCGCGATATGCCCGAGATCGGCGACCAGCCCGTCGGAGACATCGGTCATCGACGTCGCACCCGCATCCGACGCGACGCGGCCCTGCCCGTAGGGCGGCTCCGGCACCAGGTGACGTCGACGCAGTACCTCGAAGCCTGCAATATCGTTGCACAACAACGCATATCCAGCCGCTGACCAGCCGGCGTCTCCGATGACGGCCACGTGGTCGCCGGCACGGGCGCCGTCGAGACGGACCGCATCGCGGCCCCCCAGGTCCCCGAGCGCGGTCACCGAGATCACCCACTGCGGCGCCGTCACCAAATCACCGCCCACGATGCCCGCACCGAGCAGCCGCGCCTCGTGCCACAGGCCGTCTGCGAGCTCGACAACCTGGGCAGCGGGCGTGTCACCCGCCGCCCCGAAGGCGACGACGAATGCGGTGGCCGTCGCCCCCATCGCCTCGATGTCCGCGGCGTTCTGTGCGATCGCCTTGCGGCCGACATCGTGGGGCGTGGACCAGTCGAGCCGGAAGTGGCTTCCCTCGACGAGCATGTCCGTCGACACCACCGTCGCGCCGTCACCTGTCCGCACGACGGCCGCGTCGTCGCCGGGTCCAAGCACGACCACGCCCGGTTGTTGACGGCCTGCGACAAGCCGGTCGATGACGGCGAACTCGCCAACCCCGGCAAGGGTCTCGGGGGGCTGTTCGCTCGTCATGTCGCCTCCCCTGCGCTGCGGTACGTTTGGTCCCTGCGGCGGAGTCTATGCAGCCAGGAGGGAGGACAGCCGGGTGGTCGAGGCGTTTATGCTCATCCAGACCGAGGTGGGCCGCGCAGAAGTGATCGCCAAGCAGCTCGCGGGCCTGCCCGGAGTGCTGTCCGCCGAGTACGTCACCGGTCCCTACGACGTGGTGGTGCGAGTCGGTTCGGAAACCCTCGATGAGCTGCAGTCCAGCGTGGTGCCCAGTGTTCAGCACGTCGCCGGCATCACCCGGACGCTGACCTGCCCGATCGCCAACGGGGTGCGCCCATAGAGTTTCGGCATGGACACCGAAACCCGTGACGGCCCACCCCGGGCGCTGATGGTCGCGGCGATCGTGGTGGCCGTGGGCGCCATTGTCACGATCCTGGTCGTGGTGGCCCTACGCCAGCGTCCGGCCCCAGAACAACCTGTTGCGATCGTCACGATCCCCGCCCCGCAGGCCGACAGTGCACAGTGCCGGGGATTGGTCCAGGCGCTGCCTGAGCGGCTCGGCGACTACCGGCGGGCGACGGTGGCCGACCCCGCACCCGCCGGGGCCGCAGCGTGGCGGGCGACCCCGGACGGCGAGGCGGTGATCCTGCGGTGTGGTGTGGAGCGGCCCGCCGAATTCGTCCTCGGCAGCCCCTTGCAGGTCGTGGACAACGTGTCGTGGTTCCGCGTTGGCGAAGCAGGAGCGGGCGGCCAAGAAGGGCGCAGCACGTGGTTTGCCGTGGACCGCCCCGTATACGTGGCGCTCACACTGCCCCCGGGTTCAGGCCCGACGCCGATTCAGGAGATCTCGCGGCTGATCGCGAAATCGTTGCCGGCCAAGGCCGTTGATCCCGCGCCAGTGGGCTAGCGCAGGCCCGTACCGCGCTCGAGTGCGGTCTCGACCATGGTGGCCAACAGCGTCGGATAGTCGACACCGCTGGCCCCCCACATCCGCGGAAACATCGAGATGGTCGTGAATCCCGGCATCGTGTTGATCTCGTTGATGATCGGGCCGTCGTCGGTGAGGAAGAAGTCCACGCGGGCCAGGCCTTGGCAGTCGATGGCGTGGAACGCCCGAATCGACAAGTGGCGCACCTCATCTGCGACGCTATCGTCGACCTTGGCGGGCACGTCGAGCTCCGCGGCGTCTTCGAGGTATTTGGTCGCGAAGTCGTAGAACGAATCCTCGCGGCCGCGGACACCCACCACCCGGATCTCGCCGACGGTGCTCGCTTCGATCCGGCCGTCGGGGAATTCCAGTACGCCACACTCCAATTCACGTCCGACGATCGCCGCCTCGATGACCACCTTGGGATCGTGGCGCCGCGCCAGCTCGATGGCCGCCGGCAGTTGATCCCACGCCGTCACGCGACTGACCCCGATCGACGATCCCCCGCGGGAGGGTTTGACGAAGACCGGCAGCCCGAGTCGTTCACGCTCCCCAAGGTCCAGCGTCTCCTGGCGCGGGCGGAGCACGGCGTGCGGGCCGATCGGCAGGCCCTCGGCTGCCAACAGCTTCTTGGTGAACTCCTTGTCCATGCCCGATGCGCTGGCGAGGACACCCGCACCGACATAGGGCACGCCCGCCAATTCGAGCAGCCCCTGGATGGTGCCGTCCTCACCGTATGGACCGTGCAGGACCGGGAACACGACGTCGACCGTGTCCAGCACCTCGCCGGCGCCGTGGCCGAGTGACAGCAGTTCACCGCGTCGCCCCGGATCGGTCGCGAAGGCCAGCTGCTCTCCCGATGCATCGGTGACGTGCGGCAACTGTCCGTCGGCGATGGCAAGAGTGTCGGGCTCGGCGTCGGTGAGAACCCACGCTCCGTCGGGGGTGATACCGACGGCGACCACCTCAAAGCGGTCCGGATCGAGATTGCGCAGAATGCTGCCTGCGGAAACGCAGGAAATCGCGTGCTCGGAGCTGCGGCCGCCGTAGACGACGGCGACGCGGACGCGTCCTGTCGCAGCGGAGTCCTTGCGGGCAGTCACAACCTAGAGAGGCTACCGCCCAGCCCCGGCAGAGGCCGTGTCAGCACGCTGACCTGCGATTTCACCCTAATGCCTGCTCGAAATCGCTGATCAGGTCGTCGGTGTCCTCGATGCCCAGCGAGATGCGGGCGAAGCCGTCGCTGACCGAATCGCCCCAGCGGGCACGGCGGTCCAGCGAGGTGTGGATGCCCCCGAAGCTCGTGGACGAGACGAGAAGTGCGCTGCGCTCGACGAGTTCGTTGACCGCCTCGGCATTCTCCAGCTCGATGGCGATGAGCCCGCCGAAGCGCCTCATCTGCAGCGTCGCCACGGGATGAGACGGATCGTCGGGCAGACCGGGATAGCGGACCGACTTGACCGCGGGATGGCTGGCCAACGTCACCGCGAGCGCCTGGGCGTTCTGACACTGCCGTTCGAAACGCAGCCCGGCACTGCCGAGACTCCGCAGCAACAGCCACGCTTCGAACGGCCCGAGGATGGGGCCGGCGAGCAGACGCTCCTGTTCCACCGTGGCCATCAACTCCTCGTGGCTGCCTGCGACGTATCCCGCGATCAGGTCGCTGTGCCCCGACAGCGATTTGGTGGCGCTGGCCACCACGAGATCCGCCCCGAGGGACAGCGGTTGCTGCCCGAGCGGGGTCGCGGTCGTGTTGTCGACGACCAGCGTCGACCCCCTGCTCCTACAGTCCATTGCCAACCGGTGCAGATCCACGACATCAAGACCCGGGTTGGCGGGTGTCTCGGCGAGCACGATATCGGCGTCCGACGACGCCGCGCACATCTCCGAGCTGGTCGCCTCGATGACTGCAACCCCTTGCGGTGCAAGGTATTCCCTGGCATAGCGGCGAACCTGGTTGTAGCCGTCGGCGGGCACGGCGAGTGTGCAGCCCGACTTCGCGAGAGCTCGCAGCACCGAGGTGATAGCCGCCATGCCGGAACCGAACACCAACGCCGCCGCGGCGCCCTCGAGTTCGGCCAGCGCCGATTCCAGTTGTCTCCAGGTGGGGTTCGAGTAGCGCCCATACTTGTCGAACGACTCGGAGTCGTCGGGCGACAGATGGAAGGTCGATGCGGGCACCGGTGGCGAAACGACCGGGTTGCCCGGAATCGGCTCCGAGCCAACCGCTTTGACGCTGCGAGTGGAATCACCGTATCGGCCATCCATCGATCTACTCCGGTTTGGTGCTGCGACCGAGTAGGAGCGCGACCGCTTCGTAGACCGATGCGCCTTTGTGGCAGACCCGGTGTACGGCGTCGGTGAGCGGCATCTCGACGTCATAGCTGTCGGCCAGGGCCAACACGGACTGGCAGGATGCGACGCCCTCAGCGACATGTCCGTCGGCTGCACGCAGCGCCGACTCCATGGTGCCACCTCTGCCCAGCCGTTCACCGAAGGCACGGTTACGCGACTGCCGTGATGTGCAGGTGGCGATGAGGTCGCCGACACCGGCAAGACCTGCCAGCGTTGCCGGTTTGGCGCCCAGCGCGATTCCGAGTCGCATGATCTCGGCGAGGCCGCGGGTGATGATGGCCGCCGCCGTGTTCTCGCCCAGTCCCACACCGGCCGCCATCCCTGATGCCAGCGCGATGACGTTCTTGCACGCGCCGCCCACCTCGGCGCCGATGACATCGGCGTTGGTGTACGGCCGGAAGTATCCGGTCGAGAACGCGCGCTGCAGCGCCACCGCGCGTCCGGAGTCACTGCAGGCGACGACCGTGGCAGCCGGCTGCTCGTCGGCGATCTCGCTGGCCAGGTTCGGACCGGAGATCACCGCGACACGTGCCGGGTCGGCCCCGGTGACCTGCACGATCACCTGGCTCATCCGCATCAAGGTGTCGAGTTCGATGCCCTTGGCCAGGCTCACCAGCGTGGTGTCGTGGCCGATCAGCGGCGCCCACTGTTCGAGATTGGCGCGCAACGTCTGGGCGGGCACGGCGAGCAGCACCGTGCAGGCGTCGGCCAGCGCTTCGGCCGGATCACTGGTCGCGCGGATGGTCGCCGGCAGCTCGGCGTCACCGAGATAAGTGGGGTTGCGATGCGTGGCGTTTATCTCCGCAGCAAGTTCGGGGCGACGGGCCCACAACCTCACGTCGTTGCCTGCGTCTGCCAGGACTTTGGCCAGTGCCGTTCCCCAAGCTCCGGCGCCCAGCACCGCCGCGTCGACCACGCCTTCACCCTAGCGCGGCGCCAGCGGCTGGCAGGATGGCGCTCATGGGCGGGTCATCAGAAGCCGATGTCGGGCTGGTGATCGCGGTCAAACGTCTTACCGCCGCCAAGACTCGGCTCGCGCCGATTTTCTCGTCGCGCACCCGCGAGGCCGTTGTGCTGGCCATGCTGATCGACACCGTCACAGCTGCGTCGGCGGTGCCCGCGGTGGGGTCGATCACCGTGGTGACACCCGACGATGTCGCAGGCGACGCGGCTCGTCAGCTCGGCGCGCACGTGCTGGCCGACCCGACGCCACAGGGCCACCGGGACCCGTTGAACAACGCCATTGCCGCCGCCGAGGAAACCGTTCGCGCAGAGACGTCGAACCTCGTTGTGCTGCAGGGTGATCTACCGGCCCTGCAACCGCAGGAACTGGGCGAGGCCATTGCGGCCGCCCGAACCTATCCCCGCAGCTTCGTCGGAGACCGGCACGGCACGGGCACCTCGGCGTTGCTCGCTTTCGGCGCCCCGCTGGATCCACGGTTCGGCGCAGATTCGGCTCAGCACCATCGCCATTCGGGTGCCATCGAGTTGACCGGAGCGTGGCCTGGCCTGCGCTGCGATATCGACACCCCCGATGACCTTCTGGTGGCGCGCCGGCTCGGTGTCGGCGCGGCAACCGCGCAGGCCATTGCAGGTGGCAGATAACAGTTACCTCATCGCGGTGGCAGCACTACTACTCAATAGGGGATCATCTGAGGAATGACGGAAGCCGATACCGAGATCCTCGCCGCCGACCCCGCCCCGTCGGCCGGGACTGCGCGGCCGTCGACATCGGAATTGACCGTACGTCCTGGCGCACCGCAGTCGGGAGACTCAGCGCCTGAGGCGCCTCCCGCGGCGACGTTGCAGGCGGTCGACAACACGCTGCCCGAGGATCGCTACCTCAACCGCGAGCTGAGCTGGCTCGACTTCAACGCACGCGTGCTGGCACTCGCAGCAGACCCGTCTCTGCCGCTTTTGGAGCGGGCGAAGTTCCTTGCGATCTTCGCGTCGAACCTCGACGAGTTCTACATGGTCCGGGTGGCTGGCCTGAAACGGCGCGACGAGATGGGGTTGTCGGTGCGTTCGGCCGATGGCCTGTCACCGCGTGAACAACTGCGCCGGATCAACGAACGCACTCAGCAGATCTCCAACCGCCATGCGCACGTGTTCCTCGATGCGGTGCGGCCTGCGCTCGCCGACGAGGGGATCGTTATCGTCACGTGGGCCGATGTCGACGAGGATGAGCGCGCGCGGTTGTCGACGTACTTCCATGAGCAGGTTTTCCCGGTGCTGACGCCGCTTGCGGTCGATCCCGCACACCCCTTCCCGTTCGTGAGTGGGTTGAGCCTGAACCTTGCCGTCACCGTGCGACAGCCCGAGGACGGCGGACAGCACTTCGCGCGAATCAAGGTGCCGGACAACGTCGACCGCTTCGTGGAGCTGGCGCGTCGCGAAGGTTCTTCCGACATCGTGCGGTTCCTCCCGATGGAGGAACTGATCGCCGCCTTCCTGCCGGTGCTGTTCCAGGGCCTGGAGATCGTCGAGCATCACGCGTTCCGCATCACCCGCAACGCGGATTTCGAAGTCGAAGAGGATCGTGACGAAGATCTGTTGCAGGCGTTGGAGCGAGAACTGGCGCGGCGACGCTTTGGTTCACCGGTTCGCCTCGAGGTGTCCGACGACATGACCGAGAGCATGCTCGAATTGCTGTTGCGCGAACTCGACGTCGACACCGGCGATGTCATCGAGGTGCCCGGCCTACTCGACCTGTCGTCGCTCTGGCAGATCTACGACCAGGATCGCCCCGCACTCAAGGATCGCCCGTTCGTTCCTGCGACACCGCCTGCGTTCGGCGAGCGCGAGACCCCCAAGAGCATCTTCTCGACACTGCGCGACGGCGACGTGCTGGTGCACCACCCGTACGACTCCTTTTCCACCACGGTGCAACGGTTCATCGAACAGGCCGCAGCGGATCCCAACGTGCTGGCCATCAAGCAGACGCTGTACCGCACGTCGGGTGATTCACCGATCGTCAATGCGCTCATCGACGCCGCCGCGGCGGGTAAACAGGTTGTCGCGCTGGTGGAGATCAAGGCACGCTTCGACGAGCAGGCCAACATCAAATGGGCCCGCGCCCTCGAACGTGCGGGCGTGCACGTCGTCTACGGACTGGTCGGGTTGAAGACACACTGCAAGACTTGTCTTGTGGTGCGTCGCGAAGGATCGGCTATTCGGCGCTACTGCCACATCGGCACCGGCAACTACAACAGCAAGACCGCGCGTCTGTACGAGGACGTCGGCTTGTTGACTGCGGCGCCGGACATCGGCGCGGACCTCACCGATCTTTTCAACTCGCTGACCGGATACTCGCGCAAAGAGTCGTACCGCAACCTTTTGGTCGCACCCTATGGTGTTCGCAAGGGGATCATCGAGCGAATCGAACGAGAGATCGCCGCCGCACAATCAGGCGCCGATGCCCGCATTCGACTGAAGGCGAACGCGTTGGTCGACGAGCAGGTGATCGATTCGCTCTATCGGGCGTCGCAGGCGGGGGTGCCGGTCGAGGTCGTGGTTCGCGGTATCTGTGCGTTGCGGCCCGGTGTGCCCGGCTACTCCGAAAACATCACGGTGCGCTCGATTCTGGGCCGGTTCCTCGAGCACTCGCGAATTATTCACTTCCGCGCCATCGACGAGTTCTGGATCGGTAGTGCCGACATGATGCACCGTAATCTCGATCGACGGGTCGAGGTGATGGCTCAGGTCAAGGATCCGAGGCTGACTTCGCAACTGAACGACGTCCTCGATTCCGCGCTTGATCCCGCCACCCGCTGCTGGGAACTGGACAGCGACGGTAAGTGGACGGCCTCGCCACAAGAGGGTCACACGGTCCGCGACCACCAGGTGTCGCTGATGGATCTGCGCCGGCACCCTTGAGATCCGTCGGCGGTGAGCTCTCCGGGGCCCGAATGATCAGCAGGAGTTGACGTGCCGAAGGAGATTCCCGACGGCGTCCCGGCGGGCAAGGCCGTCCTTGCGGCGGGCGCAGTGCTGTGGCGACCTGGTGACGATCCCGCCGTGCCCGAAGTCGCGATCATTCACCGGCCCCGGTACGACGACTGGTCCCTTCCCAAGGGCAAAGTCGACCCCGGTGAAACCGAAACTGTGACCGCCGTGCGCGAAGTGGCCGAGGAGACCGGCTACACAGCGCATCTCGGTCGCCGCCTCGCCGCCGTGAGCTATCCCATCGAGGAGGGCATCAAGAAGGTGCGGTACTGGTCCGCGCGCGCCATCGGCGGCGAGTTCAGCCCCAACGACGAAGTCGACGAACTCAAGTGGCTGCCCGCTTCTCAAGCCGTGAAAGCACTCGGTTACCCGCATGACCGAAAGGTGCTACGCCGCTTCATGAAGCTGCCCGCCGCAACAAAGACGGTGCTGATAGTCAGGCACGGCACGGCGGGTAGTAAGTCCCGCTACAAAGGTGACGACCGACACCGCCCATTGGACAGGCGCGGGCGTGCGCAAGCCGAATCTCTCGTCGGCCAGCTGCTGGCGTTCGGTGCCGACAGGCTCTACGCCGCGGACCGGACACGCTGCCGGCAGACGCTCGAACCGTTGGCCGAGGAACTCGGCGTCACCATCGAGACCGAACCGCTGCTGACCGAGGAAGCCTATGCCGACAACCGCAAGGCGGCGCGCAACCGTTTCCTCGAGATCGCCGCAGCCGACGGCATGCCCGTGATCTGCACGCAGGGCAAGGTGATTCCGGATCTCATCTCGTGGTGGTGTGAGCGCGACGGTGTCCGCCCCGATAGGTCGCGCAATCGCAAGGGCAGCACGTGGGTGATGTCCTTGTTCGACGGACATGTGATCGCCGCCGACCACATCGGAAGTCCGCTCGCCGTCAAGAAGTGAGCGCTGCGCCCCCGCTTGACACACACAAACGCGCCGTGGGTCGCATTCGCTTAATTGCCGGCTCGGCCGGCGCGACCCACGGCGCGCTCGTTGTTGAACCTACCTGCGGCCCTTCTTGGCCGGAGCGCGCTTGACAGCCTTCTTGGCCGGCGAACGCTTCGCCGCCTTCTTGGCCGGGGCACGCTTCACGGTCTTCTTGGCCGCTGCCTTCTTGACCGTCTTCTTGGCTGCTGCCTTCTTCACGGTCTTCTTGGCTGCAGTCCGCTTCACAGCCTTCTTCGCTGCAGTCCGCTTCACAGCCTTCTTGGCTGCGGTGCGCTTCACGGCCTTCTTGACTGCTGCCTTCTTCACAGCTTTCTTGGCCGCCTTCTTCGCCGCTGCCTTCTTCACGGCCTTGCGGGCACCGCCCGCAGTCACACCACGCTTCACTGCTGGTCCTTCCGCTGGGAGGCGCTGTGCGCCAGAGACAACCGCTTTGAACTGAGCACCCGGCCGGAATGCCGGTACGGACGTTGGCTTGACTTTCACGGTCTCGCCGGTGCGCGGGTTACGCGCAACACGGGCAGCACGACGGCGCTGTTCGAAAACGCCGAAGCCGGTAATAGTGACACTGTCACCTTTGTGAACCGCACGCACGATGGTGTCTACGACATTCTCCACCGCGAGGGTTGCCGACCGACGATCCGAGCCCAATTTCTCCGTGAGTACGTCGATGAGCTCCGCTTTGTTCATCCAAAACCTCCGAAAACCAGTAGCCCACTTTGGGCCGACTAGAGGACACGGTAAACCTATTGGCCACTGATTTCCAAGAGCCACGCGCAATTTCAAGAGAAACTAGCGAACTTTCTTGCCCCCCTTGGACTCCTGCCGGGGGCCCGGATAACCCGGTTAAGTAATGAATTCGTCGGCTCGCAGAGCCGTTTCGTCACGTTGTCAGAGTGCGTGGTTTCCAGCTCGGACGACGGGTTTCGTACGACTCGATTTCATCGCATTTCCGCAGCGTAATGCCTATATCATCGAGTCCTTCGAGAAGTCGCCACGCGGTGTAATCGTCAATGTTGAACGGCACCATGACCGTTCCGGCGACCACGTTCCGATCTTGAAGATTCACAGTAATTTCCATGCCTGGCTGCTCCTCGAGGAGCTTCCACAACAGTTCGACATCATCTTGGGCGACTTGTGCCGCCAAGAGGCCCGCCTTGCCCGCGTTGCCCCGAAAAATATCTGCGAAGCGCGACGAGATGACGACTCTGAATCCAAAGTCCATGAGGGCCCAGACGGCATGCTCCCGCGACGAACCGGTGCCGAAATCCGGGCCCGCCACCAACACCGACCCTTTGTCGAAGGGTGAAACATTGAGCACGAACGTGGGGTCGGTGCGCCATGCTGCGAACAAACCGTCCTCGAAACCCGTTCGGGTTACCCGCTTCAAATAGACCGCGGGAATGATTTGGTCGGTGTCGACATTGGAGCGCCGAAGCGGAACGCCGATACCGGTATGGGTGCGGAATGGTTCCATGACGAACTTCCTTTACTGAGCCAGGTCGGCGGGAGAGGACAACGTGCCGCGCACAGCGGTCGCCGCGGCGACCGCTGGGGACACCAAATGTGTGCGGCCGCCCTTACCTTGGCGACCTTCGAAATTTCGGTTCGACGTCGATGCGCAACGCTGCCCCGGGGACAGTTGATCTGGATTCATTCCAAGACACATCGAACAACCGGCCTGCCGCCACTCGGCGCCGGCGGCCGTGAAGATTTCGCCGAGGCCCTCCGATTCGGCCTGCGCACGCACTCGCATCGAGCCGGGCACGATGAGCATCCGCACGCTGTCGGCGACCTTGCGGCCTTTCAACACATCGGCAACCACCCGCAGATCCTCGATGCGGCCGTTCGTGCACGAGCCGACGAAAACGGTGTCAACAGCGATGTCGCGCATCGCCGTACCGGGCCGAAGATCCATGTACGCCAACGCTTTTTCGGCGGACTGCCGCGCGCCGTCGTCGACCATCAACTCGGGGTCGGGTACCGACGCCGATAGCGGGACGCCCTGACCCGGGTTGGTACCCCACGTGACGAACGGGCTCAACGTCGAGGCGTCGATGTACACCTCGGTGTCGAACTCGGCGCCCTCGTCGGTACGGAGTTGCTGCCACGCAGCCACCGCGGCATCCCAGTCGGCACCCTTCGGTGCATGCGGACGACCACGCAAGAATTCGAAGGTTGTCTCGTCGGGTGCGACCATGCCCGCGCGCGCGCCTGCCTCGATGCTCATGTTGCAGACCGTCATGCGGCCTTCCATCGACAGCGATTCGATGACGCTGCCGCGGTATTCGATGACGTACCCCTGTCCTCCGCCGGTACCGATCTTCGCGATCACCGCAAGGATGATGTCCTTGGCGCTCACACCGGCAGGCAGCCGGCCGTCGACATTGACCGCCATCGTCTTGAACGGCCGCAGCGGCAGCGTCTGCGTCGCCAGCACGTGCTCGACCTCCGAAGTGCCGATACCCATCGCGAGCGCGCCGAACG
>JBIQHU010000118.1:0-17251 GCA_044508395.1 Mycobacterium sp.
GCGGTGAAGCTGACCCGCCGGCCACCCTTGACCACCTTGGAGACACGGTTGATCGCGACGACGCGCTCGATGTAGTTGCTCTTGTCGCCGCTGTCGCGGCCACCACGGCCGCCGCGGTCGTCGCGACGACCACGCCCGTCGCGATCTCCCCGGCCGCCGCCGCGGTTGTCCTGCGCCGGAGCGGCGCCAGCCTGCTCGGCCATCATGCAGTCCTTCCCGAATTATTGAAGTCAGTCATCAGAACTTCAGCCCGCCCTCGCGTGCCGCGTCGGCAAGTGCCGCGATGCGTCCGCCGTAGGTGTAGCCACCGCGGTCGAACACCACCGCGTCGATGCCTGCGGCCTTGGCACGCTCGGCGATGAGTTGACCCACCCGCACGCTGTGGGCCTTCTTGTCGCCCTCGACCGCGCGCACGTCGGGCTCGATCGACGATGCGGCCGCCACGGTGGTGCCGTCGAGGTCGTTCACCAGCTGCACGTGGATGTGCCGTGACGAACGGTGGACCACCAGGCGCGGCACCTCGGCGGTGCCGGCGATCTTCTTACGCAGTCGGGCGTGCCGACGCAGTCGCGAGACACGCCGCGTCTCGGACACGTTCTGCCCAACGGGCTTACGCACCGACGCCTCAGTCTTCGTAGCCATATCTACTTACCTGTCTTTCCGACCTTGCGGCGGATCTGCTCACCCTCGTAGCGAATGCCCTTGCCCTTGTAGGGATCGCTCTTGCGCAGGCGGCGGATGTTGGCCGCGATCTGGCCGACCTTCTGCTTGTCGATGCCCGAGATCGAGAACTTCGTCGGCGACTCCACCGCGAACGTGACTCCCTCGGGAGCGTTGATCAGTACCGGATGGCTGTAGCCCAAGGCGAACTCGAGGCTGTTGCCCTTGGCCACCACGCGGTAACCGACGCCGAAGATCTCCATCTTGATGGTGTAGCCCTCGGTGACCCCGGTGACGAGGTTGGCGACCAGCGTCCGCGACAGCCCGTGCAACGAACGGCTGCGCCGCTCGTCGTCAGGCCTGGCCACCACGATGGCGCCGGCGTCGTCGCGCGACACCTTGATCGGCTCGGCCACCGCGAGGGCAAGAGTTCCCTTGGGACCCTTGACCGACACGTTCTGACCGTCGATCGTCACGTCGACCCCGGCGGGAACCGGGACCGGCTGCTTTCCAATTCGCGACATAGTCTTCTTGGCTCCTAGTTCCCCACTACCACACGTACGCGAGGACTTCGCCGCCCACGCCTTCTCGGGCTGCCTGGCGGTCGGTCCTCAGACCCGACGACGTGGAGATGATCGCCACGCCCAGACCGCCGAGCACGCGCGGCAGATTGGTGGACTTCGCGTAGACCCGCAGACCGGGCTTGCTCACCCGGCGCAGCCCCGCGATGCTGCGTTCACGGCTGGGGCCGTACTTCAGTTGCACCACAAGCGACTTGCCCACGCGAGCATCCTCGGTGCGGTAGTCGGAGATGTAGCCCTCGCGCTTCAGGATCTCGGCGATGTTCGCCTTGATCTTGCTGTGCGGCAGCGTCACCTCATCGTGGTACGCCGAATTGGCGTTGCGCAGACGTGTCAAGAAGTCTGCGATCGGATCCGTCATGGTCATGACAGCCGGTTCACCTTCCTCGCGGCGGTTCCCCTAGTCAGGGCCTACCGCAACCTTTTGATGTGGTCTGTAGTTGTTGGCTGTTACCAGCTGGACTTCTGCACACCCGGCAGTTCGCCGGCGTGTGCCATCTCGCGTAGGCAGATGCGGCAGAGCCCGAACTTGCGGTAAACCGCGTGCGGGCGACCGCACTTGCTGCACCTGGTGTAAGCGCGCACCTTGAACTTGGGCTTCTTATTGGCCTTGTTGACCAGAGCCTTCTTTGCCATCTGTTCAGTTCTCCTTGAACGGAAAGCCCAGCGCCCGCAACAGCGCTCGTCCTTCGTCGTCGTTCGTCGCCGAGGTGACGACGGTGATGTCCATGCCACGGGGGCGGTCGATGGAGTCCACGTCGATCTCATGGAACACCGACTGCTCGGTAAGCCCGAAGGTGTAGTTGCCCGTCCCGTCGAACTGCTTGGGCGACAGCCCGCGGAAGTCGCGGATACGCGGCAGCGCGATCGAGATCAGACGGTCCAGGAATTCCCACATCCGGTCGCCGCGCAGCGTCACACGCGCACCGATCGGCATACCCTCGCGCAGCTTGAACTGCGCGATGGACTTGCGGGCCTTGCGGATCTCGGGCTTCTGGCCGGTGATCAGCGCCAGGTCGTTGACTGCGCCGTTGATCAGCTTGGCGTCGCGGGCGGCGTCACCGACACCCATGTTGACCACGACCTTGACCACGCCGGGGATCTGCATGACGTTGGCGTAGCCGAATTCCTTCTGCAGCGCGTCCTTGATCTCCTCGCGGTAACGCTGCTTGAGGCGGGGCAGGGTCTTTACTGTCTTCTCAGCCGTGGTCATCTCAGATGTCCTTGCCGTTGGTCTTGGCGATGCGGACCTTCTTGCCGGTCTCTTCGTCCGTGCGGTACGCGATGCGGGTGGGCTTGCCGTCGGAGTCGACGACCATCACGTTGCTGACGTGGATGGCTGCCTCCTGCGTGACGATGCCGCCGGACTGCGCGCCGCGTTCGTTGCGCGAGATGGCGGTGTGCTTCTTGATCCGGTTGACGCCCTCGACGAGGACCTTGTCCCTGCTCGGATACGCCTGCAGGACCTTGCCCTTGGCGCCCTTGTCCTTCCCGGAGATGACCAGGACGGTGTCGCCCTTCTTGACCTTCATCTACAGCACCTCCGGAGCAAGCGAAACGATCTTCATGAAGCGCTTCTCGCGCAGTTCACGGCCGACCGGCCCGAAGATTCGGGTACCGCGCGGGTCGTTGTCGGCCTTGATGATGACGGCGGCGTTCTCGTCGAACTTGATGTAGCTGCCGTCGGCGCGGCGCCGCTCCTTCACGGTGCGCACGATGACGGCCTTTACCACCTCACCGCGCTTGATGTTGCCGCCGGGGATGGCGTCCTTGACGGTCGCCACGATGATGTCGCCGATGCCGGCGTAGCGCCGGCCAGAGCCGCCGAGCACGCGGATGCACAAGATCTCCTTGGCACCCGTGTTGTCGGCGACCTTCAGCCGCGATTCCTGCTGAATCACTCGAACTCCTCGACCTGGTTAATGTGTGCACGGCAGGCCGAAGCCTAATTGTGGGCGCAGCCCACAGGACCTGACGTGCGCGGTCTTGCTGTCACCGAAGGGCACGCGGGGCCTATCCGAAAGGATCGGCCGAGGTCTGCCCAAGGCAACCCGTTGATTCTAGGTGACGACCTGCGCAGAACCAAATCGCCGCTGGTCACCCCCACTCCCAGCGCCTAAGCGGGGGTTTCCCGCCGCTTCCAGGCCGGTCAGCGTGTTCTAGAGGTCAACCACACAGCGAAACCCGATGTGGGTGGTCGCACTGTCCTGCGACTGGGGCGAGCGCGCCGCGGGACGGTATCGGTGGCAGTACTCGGGCGCACACAGATGCGATCCGCCCTTGAGAGTCTGATTCACCCTGGGGTCGGCCATCATGGGATCGGCAACAGTGCTCGGGGTACAGCAACCTTTGGAGCCCTTGTCCTCGTCGAGCCGGTGGTGCGCCGAGAACTCCGTGGTCGTCCACTCCCAGACGTTGCCGATCATGTCGAGCAGGCCGAACGCGTTGGCCGGGAAGGTGCCGACGGGCGACGTGCCGATCCAGCCGAGCGCCCCCTTGTTGAGGTAAGGGAAACGGCCCTGCCAGGTGTTGGCCATCAGCCTGCCGTCCGGTGCGACCTCGTCCCCCCACGGATAGGTGGTCGTGGCGCCCGCCCGCGCGGCGTACTCCCATTCGGCCTCCGTCGGCAGCCGGCGGCCCGCCCACCTTGCGTATGCCGCCGCGTCGGGATAGGCGATCTGCACCACCGGATGATCGGGGCGCTCCTCGAAGTTCCAACTGTCGGCCCCGAAGGGGCGCCGCCAGTTGGCCCCCGGTTCCCACGTCCACCACTGACGCCAGTCCCGCAGGTCGACCGGTCCGCTCGTCGGCTTGAACACCAGCGCCCCCGGCACCAAATCCTCCGGTGCCGCACCGGGATACAGCGCCGGGTCGATCGACTGCTCGGCGACGGTGAGATAGCCGGTGGCATCGACGAATTCGGCGAACCGGGCGTTGGTCACCGGGTGGCGTTCGACGGCGATCGCCGCCACGGTCGCCGTGTGGGCGGGCACCTCTTCCGGATAGAACTGTGTCGAGCCCATCCGAAACGATCCGCCCGGCAGCTCGACGAGCTCGGTGAGCATGACTTCAGGGTAGTTCGATGGAGAAATCGTTCATCAACGGCGAGGTGAACGGGTCGAAATCCGAACTGGCAGGCCCTTGCACATGCACCGCCACGAGATAGTCACCCGAATTCGTCCAGATGTGCGCGATGCGGTCACCGAACTCGACGGATTGCTCCGGCGAATCAGACCAGGAGCCCAGGAGCTTCTGGCCGCTGAAACCGCACAGCTCGGCGGGCAGCACGCTGACGCTGCTGACGTCGGATGCCGCCATCGCGTCGTCGGCGTACTTCTTGAACGCCGCCGCGGGATCGAGCGTCGTCTTCGCGATCGTGACCGTCGCCCAGATCCCGTCCGGGCCGGTGAGTTTCGCACCGACATCGCCTTCACCCGGCGCCGTCGACCAGCCTTGCGGAAGCGCCACCGTGATCTTCGGCGCCGCCGGATCAGACACCGTCGCCGTCGCCACTCCGTCCGACGGAGGATCCGTCAGCTCACAGCTGACCACGCCTGCGGGCACCGAGGTGCGCGTCGTCGGCAGAATGCCGGGTTCGGTGAGGTCGGCCTCCGGCGTCGGAATGGCCCGCGTCGTCTGTGTGGTGGTGACGGTCGTCGTGATGGTCGTGGTCCCCTCGATCTCGTCGGCGACCGGCGCACCCTCGCTGGTCTTGCCACACGCGGACACCATCACGAGGCACAGCGCGACGAGCGCCGCCGATCGAATTCTCATCAGTCCCTCGGCTCAGTCCTTCGCGAAAGCGCGCGCGAATTCACGCTCCAGATCCACATACGGTGCACCGGAGACATCGACGTTCACCTGAGCGATCGTGCCACCTGTGAACGCGAATGGCGCCTTATATGCCCGTGACACCGGCGATCCGTTGTTGCGGCCGATGCTGAGGGCGGCTCCCGCGAGGCCGAACGTGCCGGGGTGGATCTTGACGCCCGAGCGCGACGCCACTTCCGCGTCGTCGATGTACAGTGCCGCGTCGCCCAGTGGCGTGTGGCTGCCCTCGACCGTTCCGGTCCGGGTATAGGCGGCTCCGAAGGTGTGCTTTCCCAGCGGCACGGGCCCCGGTGACGACAGCACCTGCTCGTCCTCGCCGAAGAAGTTGTAGATGTAGTGCAGCCGCCCGTCCTGGATGAACAGCACATGTCCACCGTGTCCCCCGCCGTGCTTGAACAACACGCCCTCTGCCCCAGTGCCGTCGACGGTCACCTCGGCGATCACGACGAAAGACCGCCCACTGATCTCGACCGCCGCCCCCGTACCGACGTCGGCGGTGCCCGGGTAATACACGTACGACTCGCGAGCGCCGCTCAGGTGAGGCCGCTCCCGGCCAATGGTTTCGAAGATGTTCAGGTCGCCCAGCGGAAGTCCGTTGTACTTCTGCGCCTCGCTGAACCAGAGCGCCTGAAGTTCGGCGAGCTTGTCCGGGTGCTCGGCGGCCAGATCGTGGCACTGGCTGCGATCGGCTTCGATGTGGAACAGCTCCCATCGGTCCTTGTCGAAATGCGACCAGCCGGCGGGCGATGCGGCGTGCACGGTGTTGGCGAACCATCCGTCGTGCCAGATACCGCGCGTTCCCAGCATTGTGTAGAACTGCGTCGTCTTACCGGTCGCTGCATTCGGATCTTCAAGGACCGCTTTGAAGCTGACGCCATCGAGAGGTTTCTGGACGATGCCCTTGACGGTCCCGGGCGCCTCGATGCCGAGTAGGTCGTACACCGTCGGGGTGATGTCGCAGACGTTGACGTAGTTGTCGCGCACCTCGCCGTGCGCCGCGAGGCCCGCGGGCCACGAGATGATCGCGGTGTCAGCGATACCGCCCTCGTGTGAGGCGTAGCGCTTGTACAACTTGTACGGCGTGTTGAACGCCATCGCCCAGCCGATCGGATAGTGGTTGTAGGTCTCGGGTCCGCCCAGGTTGTCGATGAACCGCAGCCCTTCCTCGACCGTGTCGACGTAGCCGTTGAAGAACTTCACCTCGTTGACCGAGCCGTTGGGACCGCCCTCACCGCTGGCACCGTTGTCCGAGATGACCACGATGATGGTGTTGTCGAGCTGGCCGGACTCCTCCAGGTAGTCCAGGATGCGCCCGATCTGGGCGTCGGTGTAGCTCAAAAATCCGGCGAACACCTCGGCCATTCGGCAGAACAACCGCTTTTCGTCGTCCGCGAGCGAGTCCCACGGCCGCACGGTGTCCTGGTCGGGCCACGGTTCGCCGTTGGGCCCCTTGACATCCGAGTACGGGTTGACCGGCGACAGCTCGGTGTCGGGCGGGACGATACCGAGGCGCTTCTGATTCTCCAGCACGATCTCGCGGTAGCGCTCGTAGCCCATGTCGAACTTGCCGGAGTACTTGTCGGCCCACTCCTTGAACACGTGGTGCGGCGCATGCCCGGCCCCCGGACAGACGTAGGACAGCCAGGGCTTGTCGGGTGCGATCACCTTGGCGTCACGGATGAATTCGATTGTCTTGTCGGCGAGGTCCTTCGACAGGTGGTAGCCGTCCTCGGGCAGTCCGGGCGGCGCGACGGGATGGTTGTCGTAGACGAGCTCGGGATACCACTGGTCGGTCTCGCCGCCCAGGAAACCGTAGAACCGCTCGAATCCCCGCGACAGCGGCCAATGTCGCTTGGTGGACGCGAGATTGGATTCCTCCAGCGGGGTCAGATGCCACTTGCCAATGCAGTAGGTGTTGTAGCCCTTCTCCGCGAGGACTTCCGACACCAGCGCCGTGTCGTCGGGGATACGTCCATTGCAGCCCGGGAACCCTTCGGTGAACTCCTCGATGGTCGCCATGCCGACAGTCGTGGCGTTGCGACCGGTCAGCAGCGACGCGCGCGTCGGTGAGCACAGCGCGGTGGTGTGGAATTGCGACAGACGGACACCACGTTCGGCGATGCGGCTCATCGTCGGCATCTCCACCAGACCGCCGAAGCAGTCCCAGGTGGCGATGCCGGTGTCGTCCCACACGAGATAGAGGACGTTGGGGGCGCCCTCCGGTGCGGTGGGCGCGGCGTAGGGGCCCCAGTCCGGTTCCGAATCCCGGATATCGAGTTCGATCTTGCCGTTGAATTCCGTCGCCATGGCAGCCCTGTTCCCGTTCGCTGATCGCCGGTTGGTCGACGATCGCGGTGGAGATTACCCCGGCGATATGAGTTCAGACTGAGAATTCGACGACCGCGGCGCGGCGCGCTTTCGGGTCAGCCACCACTGCACGGTGGCCAACGGAATCGTCCAGCCCAGCCACGCGCCCAACCCTGCCACGAACCACAGGTAGTGCTCCTCGCCACCGTCAAAGACGCTGTCCTGCAAGGGCTGCAGCGAAATGAAGAGCACGGGTGTCCAGACCCGGTTGGCGATCGTGGACAGTGCGACCGTCGCGCTGCGGACCATGTGCTTTCGGTGTTCGGCGAAGCGCCGGTGCCGCGCCGCGACGAATCCATTGATCGTGAACCACAGCCACACCGCGCCCAGGAACACGTTGCTGACCGCGAGTAGCGGCCCGAACGGGGTGGCGGCTCCGATCACCATGGCCGATGCGGCGGCGGGGATCGCGGCGGCGACGTACACGCGTCCCGTGCGGCGGTGCAGCGCGGGATGGCGGGCGCGAAGCCGCGGCCAGATCTGCGCGACGGCCGAGATCATGGCGACGCTGCCGAGCATCACGTGGGCGACGAGCAGTGGATAGTGCCACGCGAACGTCGCGGGCACCCTGGTGCCGCCGGTGACGTACGGCGGCAACGAGAACAGCAGGAACACGGTGACCGTGACGGCCAGTGCCGGCGCCAACCACCCCGCACGCGACCTTGTTGCGTATGTCATACGCACCGAGCGTACGGCATACGCACACGGCCCGCAATCGTTTATGCTGGCGGCAAATGAGCGATCCCCTGCCCCGCGCGCTGGAGATCTTGTGGCACGAGCCGAGCGCGCCGAAACGCTCGGCAGGGCTGAGCCGCGAGCGCATCGTCGCCGCGGCCGTCGAACTGGCCGATGCGCATGGTCTTGGTGGGCTGTCGATGGCACGGCTGGCCGATCGGCTCGGCTGCGGCACGATGTCGCTGTACCGGCACGTCGCCAACAAGGACGAGTTGGTGACCTTTATGCTGTCGACGGCACCGAGCCCACCGCCCGCACCCTCCGATCCCGCGGATTGGCGTGGCGCCCTTACCGATTGGGCCGACGGGCTGTGGGACCTCTACCACCGCCATCCCTGGATCCTGTCGGCCGCTGCGGCCGGCCCGCCCGCGGACCCCGGTCAGGTGGCCTGGCTCGATGCGGGTCTGGCCGCCCTCGGTCCGACGGGTTTGTCCGAGCGCGACAAGCTCGCGGCGGTGATGGCGGTGCTGCACTTCGTGCGCGGTGCGGCCGCGCTGAGCATCGAGGCGACGGAGGTGGCAGGCCCCGACTACCCCGCTCTGCTGCGGCGGGTCGTCGACGCCGGCCGATTCCCGGCGCTCGCGTCGGCGCTGGAGGCCGGGGCTTTCGACGGCGCCGACGGCGATCATCTGGCCGATTTCCACTCGGGACTGCGGCAGCTCCTCGACGGTGTGGCCACCCGGGTGCGCGGCAATCCGTGAGGCCGTGCCGGAAAGCAGCCCCAACCCTTCGCTGGTGAGCGCATCTTGCATACAAATGGCCGCGTTTGTGGATAACGTCGCTTACGTGCCCAGCATCAAGCGGTTTGATGAGTGGCTGAACCGCTCGCTCGAAGAGTGCGCGCGCAACGCAGGCGAGGACGTCGCCACCTATGTCGCGCGCGCGGTGGCATCGCAGATGGTCGCGGACCAAAGACGCATCGAGACGATTCCCATCAAGGCGCTACTCGATCACCTCTCCCAATCCGGGGTGCTACAAACCGACGCAATGCCGGACGTGGCCACTGTGGTTTCCGACCCTGATCGGCTGCGCACTCTCGACGCCACCGGGTTGCTCGACAGTCCTGCCGAAGAGGTCTACGACCGGATCACCCGGGCCGCGGCCGACGCACTGGACGTCCCGTCCGCGGCACTCAGCTTCATCGCTGCCGACCGGCAATACTTCAAGAGCACCGCCGGAATGGGCGATCTCTCCAACCCCGCGCATCGTTCCACGCCCTTGGATCAATCCATCGATAAATACACCGTGGCGGACGGCAACCCCCTGGTGCTCGAGGACACCCGAAGCGATCCGGTGTTCATGAAACACCCGGTAGTCCGCAGCGGCGCTGTCGCGGCCTACCTCGGCATACCTTTGATTAGTCCCGACGGCCACGCCATCGGCACACTCTGCGTATACGACGACAAGCCGCGACAATGGGGCACCGGACACATCCAGGTCCTCAGCGACTTGGCACAGCTGGCCACCGAAAGAATCTTCGGCCGCACCACCGCTTAGAACGGCAACCGCGGATCCCGCGCAGCTACCTCGGAAGCCATCGCCCGCTGGCGGGCTCAAATCATCGACGCGCTGACATGCATCACATTTCGTTCCCCCGAGTGACAAAACGCCCTAGGATCGCTTTGCCAGATTCGTCGGAAAGTCTCACAAATGCAGCTAGACGCCAAGGTTATGACCCAGACGCCAAGTAGCCGACCGACTACTCCGCGCCTGAAGGCCGTGCCCGTTCCATCCGTCGTGCCGCCGTCACCGCGCTGGGTCGAAATCTTTCGGGGCGACCCGGGATACTCGGTGGTCACCGTATCCCTCGACCTGGTAACGGCCACCGTCGCAGTAGCGCTGGCTCATATGTCCTTTCCGGACGGGCTCGAAGACGAGCGCAACATCGGCTTGTATTCCTGGCTCTTCGTGCCGATCGTGCTTGTCGTCCTGTCGACGCGGTCGCTGTATCGGCAGAAGCTGAACCACGGGTTTCTCGACGAGTTCGAACCGGTGGAGACATCGATTGCGGTTTCCGCCCTGGCAACGATGACGGTCATGGTGCTGCTCGTTCCCAATATGGAGGTCGGGCAGGTTGTCACACCCGCCGTCCGCCCCAGCGAGCTGGTATTGCGGATCTGGGTGTGTGCGGCGATTCTCATCCCCGCAGTCCGTCTGGCCAGATCGTTGGCGAACCGCTGGTTGCGGCGCATGTACCGCATTGGGAGGCCGGCGCTGGTCGTCGGGTCCGGCCCGGTTGCCCATCAACTCATCAACCGGATGCGTCACGTACGGGACTATGGCTTGTGGCCCGCGGGGGTGCTCGACGATACGCGGCCGTCCGACACGGATGCGTTCGAAGTGCCCTATCTGGGCACGACGGGCAATCTCGAAAGCGCCGTGCGTGAAACTCGCGCCGAGGAGCTCATCATCGCTCCGTCATCGCTGCCCGACGAGCAGTTGGCGCGGGCGGCCCAGCTGGCACAGGAACTCGGCGTCCGCGTCCGGGTGGTTCCGCGCCTGATGGACGCAGTCGGCATCGGCACCCGGATCGAGCATCTCGGGGGTGTCCCTCTGATGGTGTTGACCCGAGTCGATCCGAGGGGTTGGCAGTTTGCGCTCAAACACGCCTTCGACCGGACGGCCGCCCTGCTGGGACTGGTACTCATCTCGCCGCTGTTGATCGGCCTCGCCCTCGCGGTCAAGCTCAGTTCGCCTGGGCCGGTCTTCTTCAGCCAGGAACGGATCGGGCGCGACGGCAAGGTCTTCGGCTGCCTTAAGTTCCGCACCATGCGCCCGGCTCCGGCCGTGGCCTCGTTCGAACCGCAGACGGGGGTGGCGCCAGGTGGGGTGGAAGGCGAGGATCGGCGCACTTGGATCGGCAAGTTCATGCGCAAGTTCTCGCTGGATGAGCTGCCTCAATTGATCAACGTCCTCCGCGGGCAGATGAGTCTGGTCGGCCCCCGTCCCGAGCGGCCGGAATTCGTCGAGCTGTTCGAGATGCATGTGCGCCGCTACGGCCAGCGGCACCGGGTGAAGGCCGGTATGACGGGCTGGGCTCAAGTCCACGGCCTACGGGGACAGACCTCGATCGCCGACCGGGCCGAGTGGGACAACTACTACATCGACAACTGGTCGCTGCTCCTGGACTTCAAGATCCTGCTGCTCACGGTCTTGGCCGTGTTGCGATCCGCCGAGGACTGATCCGCGCCGTCATCCGGCTCAGCAGCGGAGCTCTATTCACACCGTTCCCCCAGGTCACATTCCGTGGGGTATGGCTGCTGAACTTTTTGCATTTAATTTCGGAACACCGGTAAGTCGGGTTACATTCTCAACAGAACCTGCCGTTGGGGGGCGTATTCGGGTTTGTAGGGGGGGACCTGTGGATTCCGATCCAGCTCATGTCGGGTTGATTCCCGACGGCCTGCGGCGTTGGGCGCAGGCCAACGACGCGACGCTGGACGACGCCTACCTGAGGGGCGCGGAGAAGGTCACCGAGATTCTGTTGGCGCTGCAGCGAAACGGCGTGCGGACCGCAACGGTCTACAACTTGAGTCAAGCGAATCTCGCCCGGGCAAAGGCCGAGCTGGACGCGGTGTACGCCGCCTCGTCCCACTTTCTCACCACGCTGATCCCCGACCACTTCGATCACGCCGCTTGCCGTGTGCGGTTGCACGGCAATCGGAATCTGCTGCCGCACAAGTACGTTGCGGCAGCGGAAGACCTGGAAGCGGCGATGACTGGCAGCGACTTCGAGATCAACATCCTCTCCGCATATGACGCGCATCACGAGTTGCGCACAGCCCACGAGCGGGCTCGCCGCGAGGGGTGCGACATCACCGATGCGCTGGAGATCGGAAATGTCGACCTGATCATCAGGTCCACGCCGGAGCAGCTGCTCAGTGGCTTCCTGCCACTGCAGAGCCAATACGCCCAGCTGGTGTTTCTGCCGACCCCGCTCAACGATTTGACCGAGCAGGACATAGACGACCTCATCGCCGCCTATCGGCGCTTTCCCAAGCTTCGCGGCAGGTAGGACTGCCATGGAGTCGACAAGGAATCCGTTGATCATCGGCGCCGGCCCCGCCGGTCTCACCGCGGCCCTGGAGCTGGCGAAGAAGGGGGTCACACCGCGCGTCTTCGAGGCCTCGGGTGCCGTCGGCGGCCTGGCACGCACACCGACCGATGGCGACTGGCGTGTCGATCCAGGCGGTCACCGCTTCTTCACCAAGAGCGAGGAAGTCGCCGCGCTGTGGCGGTCTCTGCTTCCCGCCGAGGAGTGGATCTCGGTGAGTCGGTCTTCCGCCATGCTGGTGAACGGCCATCCGATGCGGTATCCCCTGGTGGGGCGTGATCTCCTGATGCAAATGGGCCTTCGACGCGGCATGCAAGGCCTCCGGAGCCTCGTCTGGTCGAGACTGCGGCACCGGAGACCTTCCATCGACCATGCCGAGACCTTCCGGGATTGGGGCACAAGACAATTCGGCCGCTATTGGTACGGTCTCTTCTTCGACGGCTATGTCCGAAAGACATGGCTCACCGACCCCGACCAACTGGCAAGCGACTGGGCGAACCAACGAATAAAACCGATCAGCTGGCGCCGGCCGGACGCGGTGAATTCCACGGGCACCGATGTCTTTCAATACCCGCGGCGCGGACCTGGCCAACTATGGGAAGCCGCAGCGACAGCCCTGGCGGATTTCGGAATAGTCCCTTCCCTCAACTCGAACGTCGCCCACATTCGGCAGAGCGGCAGAGGCTGGACGGTGGAGCTTCAAAACGGTGAGACCGCGTCCGGGGATGCCGTGTTCTCGACCATGCCGTTGCGGTTGCTCATCGATAACCTGGAACCGCGGCCGCCCACGCATATTCGGGAGATCGCCGCGTCTCTCAAACACCGCTCCTTGATCACCGTCGCGGTCGCTTTGCAGAAGCATTACGACATTCCGTACAACTGGGTGTACACCCCCGGCAAGGACGTTCGGGTGGGCCGGATCCAGAACTACGGTCGATGGTCCAGCGCGCACGCTCCCCAGAACTGGAACGGCACCTACCTCGGACTCGAGTACTTCACCCTTCCAGAGGAAGATCTGGCGGTGGCGAGCAACGAAGGCCTGGGAGCCATCGTTCAACAAGACCTCCGCACGCTCGGCTTCGACCACACCGCGCTCGACCACGTCATGATTGTGCGCTCACAGTACGCGTACCCGATCTATGACTCGGTGCGGGAGCGTAACGTCGCCCATATCCGGGATTACTTGCGTCTGCACCATCCCACGCTGCACCCCATCGGTCGAAATGGCATGCACCACTACGATAACCAGGACCACGCAATGCTCAGTGCCATGCAGAGCGTGGCCAAATACTTCGGCGCCAAAGTCGATCCATGGCAAGTGAACACCGACCGCAGCTATCACGAGTCGGGGCTCACTCGGGCGTGAGATCGGCGGCGGCTTGGTTCAGCCACGTCGCCTTCGGTGGACGGCCAGCGCGACGATGCTGGCCCCGACGACCACACCGACTCCCCCGGTGATCCACCAGACCGGGTTGGGGCCGCTGTCGTCGGCGGTGTCCGCCGGTGCCGCGGCTTGCGTGTCGATACTGACCGGATCGCTGCCCGGCAGTGAGATCACCGCCGCCCCGTCCAGCGCCGCCCACCGACGCACATCGCCGTCGAGCCAGTCGAGTAGCGAATCGAGTTGGTCCGGTGCATCCTCCGACGTGGCGAAGAGGACGGTGCGGTCACCACTGCGTCCGACTTGAAGCGACGCGAACGGGGTCGCCGGATCGAGGGTCAGCTCGGCCGGACTACCGCCACCGACGCGTTGGACTTCCAGGACCCCGTCAGCCGAACTGCGCACCGGTGGAACCACTTTGTCGTCGTCCCAGCCGTCGGCCGAGATGAGCACGGCGGGCGACGCGCTGTCGATGGCGGTCGAGAGAGGCACCACCTTGGTGTCGAGACGCGCACCGCTGAGTCGTTGTAGGCCCGCCATGATCAACACCGCCCGAGCGGTGTCGTCGAACGACTCGGGCTCCACGCCGACCTGCACAGCAGGCATCAGCGCCTGGGGAACCGACTGGAATCCGAGCGGGTCGGGAGGATTCGCGACGCTGCTGTCCACGGTGGTATCGCCATCGATGGTCAGCGTCACCGGTTGGAACTCGCCACACTGTCCGGTGTTGCCTGCGATATCGACGGTGACGGAAAGCTTTGTGTTGCGCCGTAGTTCGGACTGCGGCACGCTGACGAATCGGTCGATCTGACCGCTCGAGTCGGCGGTCCACCGGTCGATCTGCCGGCCGCCGACCGACACCACCACCTGCCCGCCGACGGTGGACGGCAGCGGCGTGTAGGAACCCGTCAGGTGCACCCGCAGGTCCCGCACGGGGTGTTCGATCCGGGTCTGGTCGAGCGCGACGACCACCTGTGGCTTGAACGCCGTCGCGGTCACCTGGGGTTGACCGAGATCGCGGATGCTGACCTGGTTCATCTGCTCTGCGCGCGACGAGTTGATCGGGCCTGCAACCACTTTGGAGGACAGCGCGAGCTGGGACAGCGCGCTGCTGAGCAACCTTGTCTGGTTCGTGAGCTCGTCCGACGGACCGCTGATCTGCAGCGCGGGAACGCCCCCGTCGCGGCTCTGCAGCGAGAGCGCGGCATCCGACCCCTCACGAATGACGATGTTGCGCTCCAGCGGAGCCGACGGAGGCACCGGACGGTCATTCTCAAGGGCCGCGATGTCGATGTCGGTGTTCTGTCTGCCGTACCGACTGACGACGGCGGTGGTCAGCTGCACCGCTGCATCGGATTCCGCAGCGGTGGGCGTCTGCGGGGTGAAGATCGTCAGCTTCTCCAGCACCGGCGGAAGGAAGTCGGCCACCCTGGTGGGTGCCACCTCCTTACCGGTGTAGTCGATTGCGGCATCGGCGAGTTGGAGCGGAACCGTCGGGTCGAACAGGCAGTCCCCCTCTTCGGGCAACAACCGGCTGCGCACCGTGAACGTGACGGTATCGTCAACGACCCGCGCCCCCGTCAGCGGAATCGACAGCGGGGTGCTCTCCGCCGTCAGCAGTTCGATGCGTGACAGCGTCCGACCCTCCTGGCTGACCATGAGAGTTCCGCCTCCGACATAGGGCGGCAGTTCGATGTCGGCGGTCAATGCGCCGGGTGTCAAACCCTTCGGAACCGGGACGGTGATCGTCTGTGTGCCCTGCAGCCCGTGCAGCGAGATGTCACCGTCGACGCCGAGCGACGTCAGGCTGAGCGTCGGTGCGTCCGCCACCTCGCCCCCGTCGCCAGGAGCCGCATTCACCTGCGGGGAACCGAAATTGACGGTCAAAACGGCAACGATCGCGGCGCTCGCGGTAACGAGCGTCGCCTTTTTCAGAACACGCGCAAGGGCAGCCCCCATATGGCCGAAGGTATAGCCATGCGCCTCGATCGACAAACGAGGGCCCGGCTGCCCGGGATACGAAAAACCCCCGACACGCCGTGTGTGCGGGGGTTTTCCTTTTGCGGTCCGGCCTATTTCGCCTTTTCGAGAATCTCGACCAGACGCCAGCGCTTGGTCGCAGACAGCGGCCGCGTCTCCATCAGCGAGACCCTGTCGCCGATACCGGCGTCGCCGTTCTCGTCGTGCGCCTTCACCTTCTTGGTGGTCCGGATGATCTTGCCGTAGAGCGGGTGGCTCTTACGATCTTCCAGCTCGACGACGATGGTCTTCTGCATCTTGTCACTCACGACGTAGCCGATGGCGGTCTTGCGACGGCCACGCGGCTGTTCGGCGCGAGGTGTGTGCTTGGGCCCCTTGGTTTCTGCCATTACGAATCCTCACCTACGGGCCCGGATGCCAGACCCAATTCACGTTCACGCAGCACGGTGTATACGCGTGCGATTTCCTGGCGCACCGTACGAAGCCGGCGGTTGTTTGCCAGCTGTCCCGTCGCCATCTGGAAGCGAAGATTGAACAGCTCTTCCTTGGACTCGCGCAGCTTGTCCTTCAACTCGTCGTCGGTCAGCTCGCGCAGTTCGCCCGGCGTCACTCCCACAGCCATCAGAAGTGCTCCTCTCGGGTAACGATGCGTGCCTTGATCGGCAGCTTGTGGATCGCGCGGGTCAGTGCCTCGCGCGCGGTCTTCTCGTCGGGGTAGCTGAGCTCGAAGAGCACGCGACCCGGCTTGACGTTGGCGACCCACCACTCCGGCGAGCCCTTACCGGAACCCATGCGGGTTTCGGCGGGCTTCTTGGTCAGCGGACGGTCCGGGAAGATGTTGATCCACACCTTGCCGCCACGCTTGATGTGCCGGTTGATGGCGATACGAGCGGACTCGATCTGCCGGTTGGTGATGTAGGCGTGGCCGAGGGCCTGGATGCCGTAGTCACCGAAGCTCACCGACGTGCCGCCGCTGGCGATGCCACGCTGACGCGGGTGATGCTGCTTGCGGTGCTTGACCTTACGGGGAATCAGCATGGTTTAGCTCTCCGTGCTCTCAGCGGCCGGTGCAGCCTCGACAGCAGCGGCCTGCGGAGTAGTGCCTGCAGCGGCGTCGTCTCCGCCCGTCGCAGCGCGGCCGGCCTCGGTGCTCGTCGCCGTGGTGCCCGAGGAACCGCTGCGACGCGGCCGGGTGCCCGACGGACGCTCACGACGCGGCCGATCGCTGGCCGGCGCGGCGGCGGCGAGCTCACGCTTGCCACCGACGATGTCGCCCTTGTAAATCCAGACCTTCACGCCGATCCGGCCGAAGGTGGTCTTGGCCTCGTAGAGGCCGTAGTCGATGTCCGCGCGCAGCGTGTGCAGCGGAACCCGACCCTCGCGGTAGAACTCCGAGCGGCTCATCTCAGCACCGCCGAGGCGGCCCGAGCACTGCACCCGGATGCCCTTCACGTTCGGCTGACGCATGGCCGACTGGATCGCCTTGCGCATCGCGCGGCGGAACGCCACACGGTTGCTCAGCTGCTCGGCAACACCCTGGGCGACGAGCTGAGCCTGCGACTCAGGGTTCTTCACCTCGAGGATGTTGAGCTGAACCTGCTTGCCGGTCAGCTTCTCCAGGTCGGCGCGGATGCGGTCGGCCTCGGTGCCGCGGCGACCGAT
>JBIQHU010000119.1:0-17187 GCA_044508395.1 Mycobacterium sp.
CCGTGGATCGTGGACTTCAGCCCGATCAGCGCGCACCAGGTGATGCTGGTGGTCGGGGTGATCGAGATCGTCGCCGGCGTGGCGGTGGCGATCAAGCCGCGCTACGCCGCCTATATCGTCGCCGCCTGGCTGGCCGGCATCATCGTCAACCTGCTGAGCTACCCCGGCTTCTACGACATCGCGCTGCGCGACTTTGGCCTGCTGCTGGCCGCGCTGACCCTGGCCCGGTTGGCCTTCGTGTACGACCCGGCCTGGCATCGGCGCACCAGGTCGGGCGTCGATACCCCTGCCGGGTAGTCGACCCCACCAAACTGATCCCTCCGTTCATCCCGGCGCCACCTACGCCGGCCGAGGGGTGAACGGGGGGATCCACCCGACTTCCGGAAGGAACCCCATGCATTCCAGCGCCGCACTGCAACTCGTGCACCCGTCCCCGGACAGGGACCTGGCCGCCGCGGAAGTCGCCGCCGCCGCATTCCTTGGTGCCCTGGGGATTTCACTGGATTCGGACGGTCTTGCCGACACCCCGGCGCGGATGGCGCGCGGCTACGCCGAGTTGTTCACACCGCGGACCTTCGATCTGACCACCTTTCCCAACGATGAGGGCTACGACGAGCTCGTGATTTCCCGCAACCTGCCGCTGCGATCGGTGTGTGAGCACCACATGTTGCCGTTCGTCGGGATCGCCCACATCGGGTATCTGCCCGGCGAGCGCATCATCGGACTATCCAAGCTCGCCCGCGTCGCCGAGCACTTCGCCTGCCGACCCCAACGCCAGGAACGACTCACCAAACAGATCGCCGATTGGCTCGACGCACAGTTGCAGCCCCGTGGTGTCGGCGTGGTGATCGAGGCCGAGCACACCTGCATGACCCTACGAGGCGTGCAGGCCGCCGGATCGGCGACCATCACCTCCACACTGCTGGGCGCCCTGCGTGAAGACCCCCGATCGCGCCAGGAGTTCTTCGCGCTCACCGCCACCGACACCTGAAGGCCCGGCCACTGGCTGGGCTTCTGCTGCGGCAGGCCGAGACCGCGCTCGACGCACCGGACAGCGCGCCTTAATAGCGGAAAAGTCGCCGCCGCAACGTTCTTCGCCAAGGACATGGGGCAGCGGCTGGCCGCCCAGCCGCGCCTGACAGTCATGGAAATGCCCGAGGAGGCCTTCTGAACTTCCGTCGTAGTCGGGGACAACCCGTGGCCAGTCCTGCACAACTCGTATTTGTAGAACAACCCATCCACTCCTGCCGCACATCTCCACATCGGTGCCGGGAGTGCAGGCAGTAAAGGAGTTCGTGACAATGAGCATCGCCGATCGCACCATGCAGACCACCTGGGAGGGCCCGCTAGCCGCTGGTGAAGGCACGCTATCGGAAGGCAGTAGCGCAGCGCTGGACGGCCTGCAGGTGAGCTGGGCATCCCGAACCGAACAGCCGGGCGGCAAGACCAGTCCGGAGGAGCTGGCGGCGGCTGCACATTCCTCATGTTTCGCGATGGCGCTGGCATTGAAGTTGGGCGAGAACAACACGCCGCCACAGCGACTGGATGTGCGGTGCACCGTGACGCTGGACGCAGTCGACGGGGTCCCCTCGATCACCACGTCCCGACTGACGGTCAGAGCACAGGTGGCTGGGGTGGATGGTGACGCCTTCGCCGCCGTGGTGGATCAGGCCGCCGCATTGTGTCCGGTGTCGCGGTTGTTCGCCGGGGCGACGATCAGCGTCGATGCCAACCTCGACTAGACCGGTCGGCGCGCATGCTGCGAACTGACGAAGGGGACAACATCATGCCCGATGGACATCTATCGGTAGTTCTGACGCGTGAGCACCACGAAATAGACAGTGCAATAGCGGCTTTCATCGAGAAGCTCGACGGTGGCGGTGTGCAGCCCGAACCGTTAAGCGCGGCGTTGGAAGCGCTGCGCCGACACATCTATCTGGAGGAGACCATCCTGTTCCCTCCGATCCGCGAGGCCGGCCTGATCATGCCGATCTTTGTGATGATGCGCGAGCACGGCGAACTGTGGCGCACCATGGGCGTCTTGACCGATCTGATCGTTGACAGACCCGACAGCCAACAGCTGCGCGATACCTGCCATCGGCTGTTGGGGCAACTCGAGCAGCACAACGCCAAGGAGGAACCCATCGTCTATCCGCATGCCGATAGCGACCTTCCAGCACAGGTGAGCGCGGAACTGGCCCGGTTCATCGAAAGCGGCCGCATCCCGCACGGATGGGTTTGCCAGCAGGCTGGCCGGTGAGGCGAAGCCGCTGCAGGAGTGCAAACAAGCGGCACGATGTCAATCGCGTGCTGATCACCTACCCGACCCTAAAAGCACTGCCACATAGGGTGATCGACAGTGCTGACGCATCCGGACAGAACTGCACCCGATCGCGGGCTGACGCTAGGAAGGCTCGCAGACGACCACCGGGATTACCCGGTCGGTCCACGATTGGTATCTGGCCCACCGCGGGTTGTGTGCAATGAGTCGCGGCCAGAGCGCCGCGCGTTCTGTGTCGTCGGCGACGCGGGCACGCATGGTGTGGGTCTGCGCTCGGATCTGCACCTGGACTTCAGGATTGGCGCGCAGGTTCAGAAACCACATGGGGTGTGTGGGCAGACCGCCCTGTGATGCCACCAGGAGAACACGGGCACCGTCGGTCATGAATATCAGTGGACTCGTTCGGGATAACCCGCTCTTGCGGCCAGTCGTGGTCAACAGACACAGCGGCAGCCCCAGCTCGTGGCCGCCGAAGCGGCCGTCGGTGGCGCGATAGATTGCCACGTTCGTTTTGGACATCCATTTCAAGAGACGCGGAGCAAGAACCGAGATAACGACCGGCGGCCTCTTGCGTTCCATTCTTTCGAGTCTACAGAGATTGTCGAAAGACGCCCGGTGCCAACAAGATCCGTTGTACCACCCGATCCCGACGATCAGGTGCGGCCTGTGCATCGGCCACGGCTACCGCGCCCACCGTGCAGCCCCGCGGGGTCGCGCTAGCGGCGGTGTCGGGGGGTCGGGGCGCGTCCGGGCGGTTGTGTCGGCTGCGGGATGCTGACCGTGGACCGGGGGATCGGCCGGGTGATCGGGTCGCCCGCTGTCACCGTGATCGGCTGTCCGTGGTGGCTGATGAGCAGCGGTTCACCGGTGTGCAGGGTGTAGGTCGCCGATGTCGCGGTGATCTGCACGCCGAGGCGTCGTCCGCGCATCGCGATGCTGAACGCGAGCCTGGTCAGTGCATCGGGTAGCCGCGGCGCGAACGTGAGGGCGCCGTTTTGGTCTCGCATGCCGGCCAGGCCGGCGATCAGGGCGATCCAGCTGCCGGCGAGGGCGGCGATGTGCAGGCCGTCGCGGGTGTTGTGTTCGAGGTCGTCGAGGTCCATGAGGGCGGCCTCGGCGAGGTAGTCGTAGGCCAGGGCGGTGTGGCCGACCTCTGCGGCGATGACGGCCTGAGTGCACGCCGATAGCGACGAGTCGCGCACGGTGAGCGGTTCGTAGTAGGCGAAGTTGGCGGCTTTCTGTTGCGCGGTGAACGCATCGGTGCGCCGGTGCATGGCCAGCACCAGGTCGGCCTGCTTGACGACCTGTTTGCGGTACAGATCGAAATATGGGTAGTGCAGCAGCAGCGGGTATTGGCCGGGGCTGGTGGCGGCGAAGTCCCAGATTTGGTGGGCGGTGAAGCCCTCGGCCTGCGGGTGCACGCCCAGCGCCTCGTCGTAGGGGATGTACATGGCTTCGGCGGTGTCTCGCCAGGAGGCGGCTTCCTCGTCGTCGACGCCGAGGGTGGCGGCGATGTCGGGGTGACGGCCTGCGGCGGCCGCGGCCGCGCACAGGTTCTGTTGGGCCATCAGATTGGTGTAGACGTTGTTGTCGGCGACGGCGCTGTACTCATCGGGGCCGGTGACCCCGTCGATGCGGAAATTGCCGTCGGTGTCGTGGTGGCCCAAACTTGCCCACAGCCGGGCGGTTTCGGTGAGCACCTCCACGCCGACCTCGCGGTCGAAGTCCCGATCGCCGGTGGTGTCGAGGTAGCGGATGACGGCGTCGGCGATGTCGGCGTTGATGTGAAACGCATCGGTGCCTGCGGGCCAGTAGCTGGAGCATTCTTCGCCGTGGATGGTGCGCCACGGGAAAGCGGCCCCGGCCAGGCCGAGTTGGGTGGCGCGTGCGGCGGCCATCGGCAGGGTGGAGTGGCGCCACCGCAGCGCGTGGGCGGCGGCATCTGGGGCGACCTGGGTCAGCACCGGCAGCACGTATTGTTCGGTGTCCCAGAAGCTGTGTCCGTTGTAGCCGGGGCCGGTGAGTCCCTTGGCAGGGATGGCGCGGCCCTCCGCGCGGGCACCGGCCTGCAGCACGTGAAACAGCGAGAACCGGACGGCCTGTTGGATTTCGGGATCCCCGTCGAGTTCGACATCGGCGCGAGCCCAGAAATCGTCGAGATAGCCGCGTTGTTCGGCGTACAGACCATCGAAGCCGGTGTGTCGCGCGCCGGCCAGGGCAGCGTCAGCCTGATCCCACACCGCGGGCAGAGAGCGCGTTGCTGACCAACCGTAGGCGACGAACTTGTCCAGCCGAAGTGCTTGGCCGGGTTGCAGTTTCGCGGTGACGGTCACCCGGCCCAGGTCCGGGAAGGTTTCAGATTCCACCACGGTGTTGGCGGGCCCGTCGACGAGGTGGTCCATCACCGCGGCGATGCGCAGCGCGCTGCGCGCGGTGCAATGAACGAGCCCGGCGCGCGCGCCCCTGGCCGCGTGTTTTTCCCCCATCAGCGGCGCGGTGTCGGGGGGCCCGGCCCTGGGGTCACCGGTTGGTGGCGGCAGCGCTTCGTTGGCGACCAGTTCGGACTGCACCACCACCCGCACCGGACGGTCGATGGCCTCGACCTGATAGCGGATCGCACCGATCGACCGGTGCACCAGCGACACGAGGCGGGTTGAGGACACCCGCATCGCGCATCCGGCCGGCGATGTCCAGTCGGTGCGGCGATGCAGCACGCCGGCGCGGAAATCCAGGCACCATTCGTGGGCGTCGAGACGGCCGTAGGTGACGTCGAAGGGTTCGTCGTCAACCAGTAGGCGGATCACCTTGCCGTTGGTGACGTTGATGATCGTCTGGCCGGACTCCGGGTATCCATAGCCGGGCTCGGCGTACGGCAGGGTCCGCAGTTCGTGCACTCCGTTGAGGTAGGTGCCGGGCAACCAGTGTGGTTCGCCCTCGTCGAGGTTGGCCCGCCACCCGATGTGCCCATTGGACAGGGCGAAAACCGATTCGGTCTGCCCGAGCAACTCCAGGTCGAGTTCTGTCGCGCGCAGGCACCAGGGTTCGATGCTGAACGACGGATGGTTGATCATCGCCGGCTCATCAGCTCTGCCAGGTCGGTGACCACCGTGTCGGCGCCGTGCGCGGCGAGCTGTCCGGCTTGCCCGACCCGATCTACCCCGATCACGTAGCCGAATCGGCCGGCTCGGCCGGCGGCAACCCCGGCCAGGGCGTCTTCGAAGACGGCCGCCGCGGCGGGGTCCACGCCCAGGGCGCGGGCGGCAGCCAGGAACATGTCCGGTGCCGGTTTACCCGCCAGATGCCCGCGGCGGGCGGTGACACCGTCGATGCGCTGTTCGAAGAGGTCCTCGATGTGCGCGGCGATCAGCACGTCACGGCAGTTGGTGCTCGACGACACCACCGCCCGGCGCAACCCCGCCTCGCGCACGGCCCGCAGGTAGGCGACCGACCCCGGATACGCGTGCACCCCGTCGCGGCGGATCCGGCGCAGCACGATCTCGTTCTTACGGTTGCCCAGACCCTGCACCGTCTGCGCATCTGGCGGATCCGTCGGGTGTCCCTCCGGCAGCGTGATCCCGCGCGAGGCCAGAAAAGCTCGGGTGCCATCCGCGCGCGGTTTGCCGTCCACATAGGCGTCGTAGTCCTCGACCGGGTCGAACGCGACGAACGGTGCGTGCCCGCGCTCGGCCCGGGCCCGCAGATAGGAGTCGAACATCTCATTCCACGCGGCGGCATGCACGCGGGCGGTATCGGTCAGCACTCCATCGAGATCGAACAAACACGCCGAGATCTGCTGTGGCAGCCCCACCGTGTACGGACCACGCGAGGTCGCCGAGAACCCCTGGCGCCCTTGTGAGCTCACCACCGCAACGCACCTGTCGAGCCGGCTGCGACCGGCATATGTCGTCCAGCGGCGGCCGCGGGCGGTGACCGGCGCATATCAGCAGTGTGCGCTGGCGCGTCTGCGATCCGCTGAGCAATGCGGCGGCCACGACGCCAACAGGCGATCGGCAGGCAGGAACAATCGCGCCGCGGCGGCGGCACCCTTACACCCACCACCTCACATCGAACCCATCATAATATAAAGCATTTTACCCCTTTATATTGTGGTTTGCGGGTAGAGTGGGTCAGTGAGACCAGCGCTGCGGGCGCGACGAGCACCGCCACCGCCCGGTCAGCGCAGAGTGGAGACGCGCTATGTCTGAGTCCCTGTATCCGCCGGCGACACCGCAGATGTCGGCTCGCCGAAAAGCTTTGGCGCCCACCATTCACGACGCCTTCGACGGGTTTTCCCGGGCGGTGTTCGCCGAAGGTGCGCTGCCCGAGAAGACCAAACAACTCATCGCCGTCGCGGTGGCACACGTGACCCAGTGTCCGTACTGCATCACCGGCCACACCAAGTTGGCGCGGCGCAAGGGTGCCAGCGGAGAAGAGATCATGGAGGCCATCTGGGTCGCCGCCGAGATGCGGGCTGGCGGCGCATTCGCCCACGCCGCGTTGGCGATTCATGCGATGGATCGAATCGACGCCCACACGCACACCCCGGGTGCGGAGGGCGTGATGTCGTGAGCCTCAACAGTTTCGGTGCCCGTGATCGGCTTGTGGTCGACGGGCAGGCCTACGAGATCTTTCGGCTGGACCGGGTGCAGACCTCGGCCCGGTTGCCCTACAGCCTGCGGGTGCTACTGGAGAATCTGGTGCGCAACGAGGACGGCAGGGTGGTCACCGGCGAGCAGGTGGCAGCGTTGGCCGCGTGGAATCCCTTGCAGCAGAGCGCAACCGAGATCCAGTTCACCCCTGCCAGAGTGTTGATGCAGGATTTCACCGGCGTCCCGTGCGTAGTCGACCTGGTCGCGATGCGTGACGCGATGACCGCGCTGGGCGGGGACGCCGCGAGGATCAACCCGCTGATCCCCACCGAGCTGGTGATCGATCACTCGGTGATCGCCGACGTGTTCGCCCGGCCCGACGCGTTCGGCGTCAATGCCGCACTGGAGTTCGGCCGCAACCGGGAGCGCTACCAGCTGCTGCGGTGGGCGCAGCAGGCGTTCGACGATTTCCTGGTCGTCCCGCCCGACACCGGAATTTGTCACCAGGTCAATCTCGAGTATCTGGCCCGGGTGGTGTTCACCCGGGCCGGCGCAAAGGGCCCGCAGGCCTATCCGGACACCCTGGTCGGCACCGACTCGCACACCCCGATGGTCAACGGGCTCGGCGTGCTCGGTTGGGGAGTCGGCGGCATCGAGGCGGAGGCGGCGATGCTCGGGCAGCCGATGAGCATGCTGATCCCGCAGGTGCTCGGTCTCAAGCTCACCGGGGAACTACGCGAGGGCACCACCGCCACCGATCTGGTGCTCACCGTCGCCGAACTGCTGCGCCACACGGGGGTGGTGGGCAAATTCGTCGACTTCTACGGCCCCGGCGTGGCCAACGTGCCGCTGGCCAACCGGGCGACCCTGGGCAACATGAGTCCCGAATACGGGTCCACCTGTGCGATCTTCCCGATCGACGCGGAGACACTGACCTATCTGCGGCTGACCGGGCGCCCCGAAACCCAGATACGGCTGGTCGAGGCCTACGCCAAGGAACAGGGGTTGTGGCATGACCCTGACGACGAGCCGGCCTACAGCCACAGCGTCGAACTGGATCTGGCCGACGTGGAACCCTCGATCGCCGGGCCGAAACGACCCCAGGACCGTATCCCGCTGTCGATGGCCTCGCATGCGGTCGGTTCGCTGCTGGCCGATGGCGCTGGGTCGGTCCCCGCGGCGGCCGGGCTCGATGAGGCGTTGAGCGAATCATTCCCGGCCAGCGACCCGATCGCCATCGATCACGACCGCGGCGACGACGTCCCGTCCGCGCCGTGCGGATGCGACCAATCCCACGAGCTGCCGTCTGACCCGGTGTCGGTCACGCTGGCCGACGGCACCCACGCGGCAATCGGTCACGGACACGTGGTGATCGCGGCGATCACCTCGTGCACCAACACCTCTAACCCGTCGGTCATGATCGGCGCGGGCCTGCTGGCCAAGAAGGCCGTCGAGCGCGGCCTGTCCCGAAAACCTTGGGTGAAAACGACACTGGCGCCGGGCTCGCGCGTCGTGACCGACTATTACGACCGCGCCGGGCTGACCCCCTACCTGGAGCAGCTCGGGTTTTCTCTGGTGGGCTACGGCTGCACCACCTGCATCGGCAATTCGGGGCCGCTGATCCCGCAGGTCAGCGCGGCCGTCACCGGCCACGATCTGACGGTGTGTTCGGTCTTGTCGGGCAACCGCAACTTCGAGGGCCGCATCCATCCCGAGTGCAAAATGAACTTCCTGACCTCCCCGCCGCTGGTGATCGCCTACGCGCTGACCGGCACCATGCTCGCCGACCTGCTGCATGATCCCCTCGGCACCGACCCTTCCGGGCAGCCGGTATATCTGCGCGACATCTGGCCCAGCACCCAGGAGGTCAAAGAGGTGATCGACGAGTGCGTACGCGCGGAGATGTTCACCCGCGGCTACGCCGATGTGCTCGTCGGCGACGACCAGTGGCGCGACCTGGACGTGGCGACCGGGCAGATCTTCGCCTGGGACGACGCCTCCACCTATGTCCGGCGCCCCCCGTACTTCGACAACATGAGCCGCGAACCAGGGCCGGTACGCGACATCACCGCAGCCAGAGTGCTTGCCGTGCTGGGTGATTCGGTGACCACCGACCACATTTCGCCAGCCGGTACGATCAAGACCGACGGCCCCGCCGGGCACTACCTGAGCGGGCACGGGGTCGCGCGGGGCGACTTCAACTCCTACGGCTCGCGCCGCGGCAACCACGAAGTGATGATCCGGGGCACCTTCGCCAATATCCGGCTGCGCAACCTGCTCGCGCCCGGCACCGAGGGCGGGGTCACCCGGCATCTGCCCGGCGGCGAACCGATGAGCATCTTCGACGCGTCGGCCGCATATGCCGCCGACGGGGTTCCGCTGATCATCCTGGCCGGCGCAGAATACGGCTCGGGCTCATCGCGAGACTGGGCCGCCAAAGGCACTCTGCTACTCGGGGTCCGCGCGGTCCTGGCCACCTCCTTCGAGCGGATCCACCGCTCGAACCTGATCGGCATGGGCGTACTGCCCCTGCAGTTCCCGGCCGGCGCCTCGAGGGAAACCTTGGGACTCACGGGTGAGGAGCTGTATTCGATCACCGGGCTCGCCAGCGCCGACGCCGCCGCACCGTTCCCGCGCGAGGTCACCGTCCGCGCCGAACACGACGGCCAGCACACCGAATTCGTCGCCACCGTACGCATCGACACCCCCGCCGAGGCCGCCTACTACCGGCACGGAGGCATTCTGCAATACGTCCTGCGACAACTGCTCGCACGCGAACCCTGAGCGAGCCCCGCTACGACCGAAGACATCGGCTTGCAGTCGCGGGTCGACTACCGCCCAACCGCCGGATTTTCGCCTTTGCGCCTGTGCGTCCCACCAAATCGCAGCCAGGCCTTGAGGACCGAGGAATGTTGTAGCGCCCCAAGATCGGTCACGCGTTCGCCTGGATACCCAAGCCTGACATGCTCACAACGCTCGAGACGCACCGGCACGAACGGAAATCTGTTACGAACCAGACCCGGACGCTGCTCACGCGCTGCGGGCGGTGGCGATGTCGTCGGCCAGCGGGGCAACCGCGGCGATGATCTGGCCGACCACTGCCTCGGGCACCCCGGCCGCCGCCAGGCTATCGGCGAGGTGACCTGCGACCAGGTCGAAGTGAGCCATGGTGATCCCGCGTCCCTGGTGGACCTGACGCATCGGAGCGCCCGTATACGGTTCTGGGCCCCCGAGTGCGGCGCCGAAGAACTCCGCTTGTTTGCCCTTCAATCGGGACATGTTCGTTCCGGTGAAAAAGCCCGCCAACTGTTCGTCGGCCAGTACGCGTACGTAGAAGTCCTCGACGACGGTCTCGATCGCCTCGGCCCCACCGATCTGTTCGTAGATGCTCGTCACGTCTACCGAGGTAACGCGCAGGCCATTGCCGGCCCATTGCCCATGTGTACCTGCGGGGCAAAGAACACCTCACGAGCGCCCAGACGCCGCGGTGAGGTGCCGTCAGAGCCGCCGGGCGGGTCCATGCCGCTCGGTTCACGTCAACGCAGTACCGCAGCGAGCACGGTGGCCTCACTGATGTCAACGGCCTTGCTGGCGGTGAGCAGCGTCAGCGGTCTCGTTCTTGCTAGCTCGCGGAGGTGCGTCAGGGCTTGTGCGCGCGGGGGGTCGGTCAACTCCTGCTGATAACGGCGGCTGAACTCCTCGAACCGTTCTGGAGCGTGGTTGTACCACTTACGCAGCTCATTGGACGGCGCAATCTGCTTGCACCACTCGTCCAAATCCGCTTTCTCCTTGGTCATCCCGCGCGGCCAGATCCGGTCCACCAGCACCCGGGTGCCGTCGCCGCGCACCCGATGGTCGTACACACGGCGCACCTGCACCGCGTGGGTGTTCGTCATTGGGTTACCTCCCGCCGCAGACTCGGCATCTCGCGTCTAGCGATGGACGCCGATCGACGTCTGCATCTCCGGATTCTGCTAATATAGAGGAAGTATATCCGTTAAACGCGGGAAGGGTAGGGGTGCGAGGTGGACGACGAAACAGACACTGCGGCCGGTCCGCGTGGGCGACGAGATCGCCTGCCGCGCAACCGGCAACGTGAACGAGTTCTCCGGATGGTGCGTGAGCACGGCGGCGCGATTGACGCCGTCGAACTCGCTTCGCGCATGAAGTTGCACGTCACCACCGTGCGTTTCCACCTCGACGCGTTGTGCGACGAGGGGGCCATTGAACGCACCCGGTTGAACCGCGACGGCGTGGGTCGTCCCCGCACCGGATACCGTGCCGTCGAGGAGCGCCTGGACTATCGGATACTGGCCGAGATTCTGGCGATGGAGCTGGGGGAGACGGTGGCGACACGCGCTCGGCGTGCGCAGCGCGCCGGCCAGCAGTGGGCCGCCCGGATCGCAGCGTCCTACGGCGAAGCCGTTGTGGGCCAGGATGATTCGGGCGCGACCAAGGGGAGCGACCGGCTGGACCGAGGAGCGGTGCTCGCCACCGAGGTCTTCAGCCGGATGGGGTTTGACGCCGAGCTGGCTGCCGAGTCAGAACCATCGGCTTCGCTGTCGGCCGATAGCGAGCAGGTGATCGGGCGCGAGCGGGTCATTCGCTTACACGCCTGCCCAGTACGGGATTTGGCCAGAGCCCACCCCGAAGTGGGTTGCGGCCTGCACCTGGGGTTGCTGCAGGGCCTTCTCGACCGCGCCGCATCCGCGGGTGAAGATACCGACCACGACGACGCGGCGGTGTCGGCCAGGCTCGAGCCGTTCGTCGAACCCGAACTGTGTATCGCCCGGATGGCCGCCTCGGCACGGTCGTCATGACTCAGTTGCGGCGGTGGGTGGATCTGGCCGGCCATGCAGACGTCGGGTCGTTGCCGCGAGGTCGCTAGGGCCAGGGCGATGGCCACGGCGTGCCGGCAGGAAGGGTTGGACAGGAGGCCAACGATGACCATGCTCGAACGCGCTATCACCGCCGCGCGCGGCTGCGCGAATGGCAACCAGGGGAGTGGCTGTTTCACGAATCGACGCCGTATCACTGGACGGGCATCATCGAGGACGGTGACGTCGAAATCGTTCGCGGCCTGCACGGCGATGAACACCTCCTCTACACCCTCGGCAAAGGCTCGATGGTCTCCGAGGGCACCATCCTGGGCAACACCGCGCACTTCGCCAGCGCCCGCACACGCACCGGCGTGCGCCTGTGGGTGATCACCCGCGACACAATGGATCACGTCCGCCAGCACAACCCGCAGGCCTACCACCGGATCGTGGCGCGCATCGGCCAGCGACTCGCCGACCGCGTCGCGCTGCTATCCGATACGTCGCTGGGTGCAAGCACATCGCCGCCGCTGCTGCTGCGTCGGGAGCGCGACCTGCTCGGCGAGCGCGAGGTTCCCGGCCGCGCGTACTTCGGCGTGCAGACGTTGCGCGCTGTGGAGAACTTTGCGATCTCCGGAGTCGCGCTGCGCAACTTCCCGCGTTTCATCAACGCGTTCGCGTTCGTCAAGAAGGCCGCGGCATTGGCCAACGCCGAACTCGGCGTGCTCAGCACCGACAAACGCGACGCGATCGCGCAGGCCTGCGACGAGATCACCGCCGGCCACCTACACGACCAGTTCGTCGTCGACATGATCCAGGGCGGCGCGGGCACCTCGACCAACATGAACGTCAACGAGGTGATCGCCAACCGTGGGTTGGAGATCCTCGGGCACCAGCGCGGGCAGTACGAGCACCTGCACCCCAACGACGACGTCAACTGCTCGCAGTCGACCAACGACGCCTACCCAACGGCGCTCAAACTCGGCGTCTTCCTCGCCAGCCGCGACACGCTCGCCGCGATGACGCAGCTGCAGGCGGCACTGCGCGCCAAGGGCGAACAATTCGCACACGTCATCAAGATGGGCCGAACACAGCTGCAAGACGCCGTGCCGATGACACTCGGCCAGGAATTCAGCGCCTACGCGACGATGATCAAGCAGGCGCGCAGCCACATCGACGATGCCGCACAAGAACTGCTCGACGTTTCACTCGGTGCCACGGCGATCGGCACCGGAATAGCAAGCCCGCCCGACTACGCCCCGCTGGTGACCACGCGCCTCGCCGAGGTCAGCGGCCTGCCGGTACGACTGGCATCCGACCTCATCGAGGCGACCCAAAACTCCGGCGCCTTCGTCGAGTTCTCAGGGGCACTCAAGCGTGCCGCCGTCGCGATCTCGAAGATCTGCAACGACCTACGGCTGTTGTCATCCGGGCCGCGGGCCGGCCTCAACGAGATCAACCTGCCACCGACGCAGCCGGGCAGCTCGATCATGCCGGGCAAGGTCAATCCGGTCATCCCCGAAGTCGTCAACCAGGTCTGCTTCCAGCTCATCGGCTATGACGCGACAATCTCGATCGCCGCCGAGGCAAGCCAGCTCGAGCTGAACATGGCCGAGCCGATCGTCGCCTACAACCTGCTGCACGGCCTGCTGATCCTCAAGAACGCCGCCATCACCCTCGAAAGTCGTTGCGTGAGTGGGATCACCGCCAACGAGGACGTCTGCCGTGGCTACGTGCAACGCTCGATCGGCGTCGTCACCGCACTGATCCCGAGGATCGGCTACGAGCGCGGCGTCGCGATCGCGCAGGAGGCACTGGCCAGCGGCCGCAGCGTCTTCGAACTCGTGCGCGAAAAGGACTGGCTCGACGACGAAGAGCTGGCGCGCCTGCTGGCGCCCGAGGCGATGACCGACCCGCGCAGGCCAAGCGAATGGGCGGTGACACCAATCAGGATTCCTGCACCGCAGCACGTCGAACAAACGGCCCCACTCGACGCCGTCGCCGACTAACCAGGCGACGCGAGACAGTTACCGGGGCAACGAATCCGGTTTAGGAGTCCGAGGCCGCGAGGTCTCTGGTGCGCAGGCGTCGCCGAAGGGAGCGTAGTCGTCCCCGCAGTCGCGAGGCGATCACCTCTCGCGGTAGCTGGCTCGGACTGGGGTGGGCGACGATGACCCGTCCGCCGTCGGGGTCGCATCCCTCGACGAAAGTCACCCCATTCTCGGTGTAAGTGAAAGTCGCCACATCGTAGGCGAACAGACGCTGCGATATCCGCAGCAATTCTGCCTGGCTGTCGGTCGCCCACATGAGGTACTGGACACCGGTGGCGCCGACACGCGGCCGCCGAGACGGTCCTTTCGAGCGCAGATAAATCTGAAAACCGCCCGATGTCAGCAGCAGCGCCGTGTCCTGTTCGTGCAGCGCGACCCGGCAAGAAAACACATCACAGTAGAAGTTGACCGAGCGGGCCAAGTCGGAGACCGCCACCAAGGCCGACGCCACCGTGGCCGTGGCCGCACTAGCCGGCCGGGGTGAAGCCTGACGCTCCGGGTCCGCCTTCATGACAACCCTTCCGGTTTAGATGATTATTATCCTCTATAATACTCTTTGCGGCGTTGAGGGAGAAGACTCCAACCAGAAGCCAGGGGATCGCTGACCGATGGCCGAACTCGACAATCGCGAGTGCCCCGCCAGGCGTGTCGGTTCAATGCTTGCCGTCTTTGCAGGGTCGGCGGTCAGGATGCCGGCCAGACGCGGGCGTCGAGTTCGGCCGAGTCATTCCCGGTGAGTCGGCGGTGCATCGCGCGCGCGATTCTGGCCGCTTGAATTTTCGCGTGCTCGGCGACCGGGCCCTGATACATCTGGTCGATGGTCCTGTTCCACAGAGTGAGCCAGCGCAGGAAGTGATTTGCGGTCAGCGCGTGCTGGTCATGGACCGGCTGATGAGCGCGCAGCGCGCTACCCGCGTAGAGCCCTGCGCGAAACAGGGCGGTCTGCCAGAAGTCGCACATCACCGGTAGGTGCGATTCCAGCCCGTTCAACCGGATTGTCGCGAACGGCTCGGCCAGGATGTCGTCGACGAGGACCTGGCCGTAGAAGCGGCGCAGCAGCGCCTCCACATCGGCGCGATCGGCCAGATCCACCCGCCCCGGCTGAGCCGCTAGGGGGTCCACGTGACAAGCATCTCGCTCCCCTACCAGGCCATTTTTTAAATGATAGACTTCCGTTATATTAACAAACTTCTCAGCGAAGAGAGGTAGGCAGGCGTGACTGTCGGCGATGTCTACGACCTGGCCCCGGGATTACCGGCGACGACCGAGTTGGGGCGCTGCGACACAGAGTTCGCGCGGTTCGCGCTGCCGTATCAGATCGCGATCGCGATGCTGACCACGAAGGTCTGCACCCTCAAGCAGGAATTCACCCGTTGTGATGGGAACTGCCCCATCGAGGCGATCTCCTCACGGATCAAAACCCACGACAGCATCGTCGCCAAGGCGCAGCGCCTCTGCTGCCCGCTCACCGCCGACGATATCCGCACCAACATCCTCGACATTGCCGGATTACGCGTCACCTGTGGTCGCGTATCGGACACCTACCGGATCGCAGCCCGGCTCAGCGAGCTATCCGACGTCACGCTGATCGAAGTCGAAGACTACATCGCCAAGCCGAAACCCCACGGCTACAAAAGCTTACACATGATCCTCGAAATCCCCGTTCGCTTGAGCAACCGGGTCCAACAGGTGCCCGTCGAGATGCAAATCAGGACCATCGCACAGGATCTGCAGGCCACCTGTGAGCACACGATCTTCGACAAATACCCGCGTGCGATACCGGGCCGACTGCTAGACACGTTGACCCAGGCTGCCGATGCCGCCTACCGACTCGATATGACGATGGAGCGGCTGAACAACGAAGTGGCCAGGCCCTGGGCAGCGTCGGGTTCTGATGACGTCCAACTGAACTCACCGCCACCGACCGCCATCGGCACGTCGCGCCCCCACGTAGGACAGATCCTATGAGGGCCACAGCGAGGATGCAGGGCAACGGATTGACGGAACCGCCACGCGCTGATCTGCCGCAGCTTGCAGACAGTGCCCGTCGAAATACCGCCGAATCCGACAACAGCTCAGACCTAGGGCAAGCGACGGTAACGACAACTCAGGCCCGAAAGGTACTGGGCGCGTGGCGTTCACCAGAAAACCGCGATGCCACCAGATTCGATTCAAACAGCTCTCAACGATAGGAGGCTGCTCATGTCCGCACCAACTCTGTCCTCCGGGACCGCGCAAGCGCGCCGATCAGGAATCGGCGATCTCCGATTGCGTTTGAAGCCCGCCCACCGGTCGGGCGGGCATGTGCAGGGCGCCTGGTGGCCCCGCAGCGATCAACTGCTCATCGAACTTCCGCCCCTGCTTGCAGCGCTGGCGCCGCGGGTGGGCTCCGTCGACCGTGTCATCTACGACGAGAACAGGTGGGCGCCACAATCATTGTCGATGGAGTTTCGGGGCCGCAGCATAATCCTCGAGGGCTCCAGCACCACCTCGACCAACACACTGTCGGTGATCGGCATGGGGTTCGGCAGGCTCGTTCTGCTGATCGTTCCCCCGTATACCAAACCAACCCGCGCATACACCGCCGTGATGACAGCGTCGAAACCCGATGACGTGTCGAGCCCCGACGAACTGTTGGGGATCGGGCCGCGGGAGGCGCAGGATCGCCGACTCGCAGTGCTGGCGCACCAGCGTTGGGAGTCTGAGGGCGGAGCGTTACGCCGTCTGGGCCATCAACGCGGTAACACCACCGTGGCAGAGGAATTTCAGGAGGTGCGGGGTGCTCAGTGACGACGAGCTCGCAGCGCTGCGCGACATCGAGCGCCGGTTGCGCTGGGGGAGCCCGGAACTGTTTCGTCTCTTCTTCGACAGCGTAGAGCCGCAGCCGGCGACGAATCATCGTAAGCCGGCCAGGACCAGAGTGCTGATAGCTGCGGCCGCGCTTTCGGGGTTGGCGCTGCGGGGACCACGCATGCTCAGCGAGGCCGAAGTCCGAACCCAGCGGCGCCCGCCGCTGCCGCGCACCGCGCGCGCAGACACCACCGTCGCCGCACGGACCGACCTAGTTTCGGGTCCCGCCGGCCCGGTCGGGGACGTGGACCTATTCCTCGCCCCGTCAACCACTGTCGCGACGCCCTCCCGCCATGACCCATGTGCGCAAGAGGGATCCGACCTTCTCGATCGGGAACCCGAGCGCGTCGAGTCGCTCAGTCCAGAGGCGTTGACGTTTCCACAAATAGCAGCCCGAGCTCGCCAACGAATACCGACGGCCAACGCCCGGGCGGAACTGGAGACAAAATGATTGTCCTCTACGCAGTGGCCGCGGTGTTCGGCCTTATTGTGCTCTGGCTGGGATCGAATTTTCGCGTCATCAAACAATACGAGCGGGGCGTGATCTATCGATTCGGGCGGGTGCAGCCGGGGGTTCGCGGACCGGGACTCACCTGGTT
>JBIQHU010000278.1:0-2233 GCA_044508395.1 Mycobacterium sp.
AGCAGGAAGGCCGAGACCCAGATGATCGCCACCACCGGCAACGTCCAGAACAGGATCATCTCGCCGTCACGTCGTCTCATCGTCGGACCCATCCCATGCATCGCGTCAGTTGCCGATCGGCAACTCGCACGGTAGCCGATCGGCAACTAGCCGGTCAATGCTGGGTCACAGCTGGGTGGTCGCGGCTCCTGCGGCGGTGGGACGGCCGATGAGCCGATCGACGATGTCGGCCAGACCGGCGAAGCCGGGGGCCGCAGCCATGTCCGCTGCGATGCGCCTGCTGGCCTGGCGGTAACGCGGATCGTTCAGAACCGCCAAGATGTTGCGGCGCATCGCCTTCGGCGTCGGGTGTTCGGTTCTGAGACGTCGCCCGACACCGGACCATGCGACCCGTGCGCCGACCTCGGGCTTGTCTTCCTTGCCCCCGGTCGCGACGATCGGCACACCGTGTCGCAGGGCATATTGAACGCCGCCGTAACCACCGTTGGTCACCAAAACCGCAGTGCGGGGCAGCAACTCGTCGTACGGCAGGAAGGTCGCGGCGCGGGCGTTGGCGGGCAGCGGCGGCAGGGTGTCGACGGGTCTTCCGCCCGTGGTGACCACGACCAGTACGTCCTCGTCGGCCAGGGCGTGCAGCGTCGGTGCGATGGCTTGACGATAGTCGGTGTTGGCGATCGTCCCCTGCGTGACGTGGATGACGGGCCGGCTTCCATCCAGATCGGACCACCAGTCCGGCAGCGGGGCCGGCGAGCACGTGGGACACAGCGCTCCGATGAAGTGGAGATTGGGCGGCGCGTCGGACATGGGGTAATCGAAGGACCGAACGCAGAACTGCGCGATGGCCTCCGCATGCCGACCCCAGTCCATGAACGTGAAGGGCATATCGACGCCATGCACCTCCCGGTGAGACTGATCGATGGCCGCGAAGGCTTGATGCAGAACTCGACGGGAGACCGCTGCCAGCAAGGCATTTCGTGTTCGGTTGCCGATCCTGGCCGGCCTCAACCCCATGCCGTAAGGCGCGGTGTCGCGACTCCCCAGGGCCAACGGGGTGACTCCGCACATGATTACCGGCGGACGCGCAGGACGCGGGTGCCCGAGCAGGAATCCCGCGCCGAGCGAGGCAATGTCGGCGATGACGACGTCGGCACGGTGCGCAGCCAGCGTGGCCATGATCGTGTCGTACTGCGGCTTGGCGGGCCTGGCGAAGACCTGCTCGATGTCGAAAGCGATGGCTTTCGACCCCTTCAACGTCGCGCGTTCGGGGAATCGTACGTTCAGCGGCCGCTCGTCAAAATCGGCGTCAGGATGCACGGGCACATACATCGCACCAGACGCGGCAACTTTGTCGGCGAACAGCGCACCGGTGATGAACCGGACGTCGTCGCCGCGCTTGACGAAGTTCTCGGCCGCGGCCAGCAGCGGGGCCACGTGACCGTGTGCAGAAAACCCGACGATCAAGATCGATGACACTGGCCCCCCTCCCCGGCGAATGCCTACTATCATGTAGTATTCATTACTGTGGTACCCAAGTCAATATCCCGTAGCGGGCCTCGGCGCTACCGATCGGAGTTACGCCAACAACAGGCCGAGGCAACGCGGTCACGAATCCTCGCTGCGGCGGCCGAGCTGTTCGCGACCGACGGTTATGCGCGCACGACCCTGGCGAAGATTGCCGCCTCGGCTGGGGTTTCCGCCGAGACGGTTCAGGGCCAGGGCCCCAAGGCCGCCCTACTGATTGCGGCGATCGAATACGCCGGGTTCGGCGTGGCCGGCGAAGACAACGTGTTCAACCTCGATATCGGCCGCCACCTGCTGGTGATTGACGATCTCGACGAAGCGCTCGACTTCGTGGTCGACACGGCCACCGATATCCACCAGCGGACCGCTCCGCTAGCGCCGGCTCTCTTTGGCGGCGCCAACGCCGATCCTGAACTCGAGCGGTATATGAACGATCTGCTCGCGAGCATCCGGCTGCAGATGCACCGGGTTCTCGACGTGTTTCGCGATCACGGGTGGCTGCGTGTCGATGTCCCATTCGACGAATTGCTCGAGACGGTGGTCGTGATGTGCAGTGTCGAGACTTATCTGCGAATCACTCGCGACGGCTGGAGCGTCGATGACTACCGACGGTGGTGCCGCCGAATGCTCGCCGAGACAGTCGCTGTCGCCCCCTGAAACCGGCGCGTAGCCGATCGGCAACTTGCTCGGCTACTCTCGACCCCGTGACAGC
>JBIQHU010000120.1:0-16966 GCA_044508395.1 Mycobacterium sp.
CCCTCCGACCAGAACTCAATTCCCGGAGGCTCGCGGCTCGACACCCATTAGCTGCCTCCGACGCGCACCGTGCCACCGGCATGGACCCATCGCACGCCAAGGTGATCCGGCCTGTGGCAGGAGCGATCGAATGTGCATCGGATCCGTTACTGTGCGGCCCATGGATGTACGCGTCGTGGACCACCCGCTCGCTGCGGCGCGACTGACCACGCTGCGCGACGCGGCTACCGATAACGCAGCGTTCCGCGCCGCCCTGCGCGACCTCACCATGATGCTGGTGTACGAAGCCACCCGTGACACCGCCATCGAAACCATTCCGGTCCGTACGCCGCTGGCGGAGACCACCGGGCATCGACTGGTCAACCCGCCACTGCTTGTGCCGGTCCTGCGCGCCGGCCTGGGCATGGTCGATCAGGCGCACGCTCTGATCCCAGAAGCACGCGTCGGGTTTGTCGGGGTCGCCCGCGACGAAAAGACACACGAACCCACGCCCTACCTGGAGTCGTTGCCCGACGATCTCAGTACCCAACCCGTGATCGTGCTGGACCCGATGCTCGCGACCGGTGGATCGATGGCCCACACCATCAGGCTGCTGCAAGCCCGCAATGTCGTTGACGTGACCGCGATCTGCGTCGTGGTCGCACCCGAGGGCCTCGCCGCGCTGGAAGCGGTGGCCCCGAACATGCGCCTCTACACGGCGACGATCGACGAAGGGCTCAACGACGTCGCCTACATCGTGCCCGGGCTGGGCGACGCGGGTGACCGCCAGTTCGGGCCGCGCTAGAACCTTCCGTCACCACCGCCGCGCGTGCTCTTTGAGCGCCGTCTGCAGCGTCGCGGCGCGCCTGCGCGTCTCACTCAAATCGCTGACGTCACCGCAGCGAACCTCGATGTAGGACTTGACTTTCGGCTCGGTGCCCGATGGCCGCACGACCACCCGGATCGTTGTTTCGCCGTCGCCGCCCGACATCACGACCGCGTCCGTGCGCAGTGGGCCCGCCGCCTCCCGCAGATCGGTGACCGTGACGTCGAAGCCGACGAGCGTGTCCGGCGGCGCCGTCCGGATGCGGCGCATCAGCGCCTCGGCCTCGTCGACATCTGCGACCTTCCGCGATACCGCGGTCGTGGTGTGCACGCCATGGCGGCGTGCGAGATCGTCGAGCGCATCCAGCAACGTGTGGCCGTGCTGGCGCAGCGCCACGACGAGATCGCAGACCAGGATCGTGGCGCTGATGCCGTCCTTGTCGCGCACCGACGCCGGATCGACACAGTGGCCGATGGCCTCTTCGTAGGCATACATCAACGTGCAGGACGGTAGGCCGACGTCAGCGCGTGCCAGCCATTTGAACCCGGTCAGCGTCTCGACATGGCGCGCGCCGTGCTCACGTGCGATCGATGCCAACATCCGCGACGAGACCAGCGAACTCGCCACCACCGTGGCCGCCATGACCGGGCCGGGCTCAATCTGGGAGAGTATGTAATCACCAAGTAGCCAACCGGTTTCGTCACCGGAAAGCATCCGCCAGCCGTCAGGTGTCGGCACACCGACCGCGCATCGGTCGGCATCGGGATCCAGTGCCACCGCAATGTCGGCGTCGACATCGGCGGCCAGTTTCAGGAGCGCATCCACGGCGCCAGGTTCTTCCGGATTGGGTAGCGCCACCGTGGGAAAGTCCGGGTCGGGCGCGAACTGGCTCTCGACGACATGCACATCGGTGAACCCGGCGCGAACCAACGCGTCGAGAACGAACTCGCCGCCCACCCCGTGCAACGGCGTGACCGCCACCCGTATCGAGCCGTGAGTGTGGCGCACCTGCGCCGCCCGCTCGATATAACGCTGGACCTCGTTGACACCGGACGGTGTGACCGCCTTCCTCGGAATCTCGTCGGCGTACGGCGCATCGGCCATCGCCTGCTCGATCTCCCGGTCTATCGGCGGGACGATGGGGTATCCGTCGCCGAAGTAGACCTTGTAGCCGTTGTCGGTCGGCGGGTTGTGCGACGCCGTGATCTGTATTCCTGCCGCCGCGCCGCCGTGACGGACGGCGAACGCGACTACCGGTGTGGGCACGGCGGTGAACATCAATGTGACAGAAAATCCCTGAGCCGCAAGAACTTCCGCAGCAGCTAGCGCGAACTCGTCCGAACCGTGCCGCGCGTCACGCCCGACCACGACATCGTGGCCGTACATACCGTGCTCGTTGAGCACCTTCGCGACTGCCCAGCTTGCGCGCAGCACGACGGCGAGGTTCATCCCATTCGGACCTGCGCGTAACGGGCCGCGCAGGCCGGCGGTGCCGAACGTCAGGGCGTGAGCGAACCGTTCATTGAGCTCCGCGTCGGTACATTCGAGCAGCTCGGCGACGGTGCTCGGATCGGGATCGTGGGTGATCCATTCGTGCGCGATGCTCGAGGTCCACTCTCGCGCGGTCATCCGGTTAGTGTGCCCGTTTTCGAGTCGGCGTATGCGAGCTTGCGCAGCACCGGAGCGACGAGCATCACCAGGTCGAACTCGAGCTGGGACAGGTTGTCGCGCATGGTCGCGTGCAGCCACGCGTCACGTTCGGCGCGGTCGGCCTCCAGCAGTTCGGTGCCCGCGGCGGTGATCTCGATGAGCTGACGGCGCCGGTCGACCTCATCAGGGCGACGCCCGATCAGTTCCCGGTCCGCCAACGCGTTGATGCTGTCGGTCAGGGACTGCACGCGCACGCCCAGTCGTGACGCGAGTTCGGCGGGTGTCGTGACACCGGTACGGCTGACCTCGCCGAGTAGTTGCATCTGGCTGAGCGTCAACCCGTGGTCGGGGCGGTGCCGACGCATCTGCTGGTTGACGGCGACGATCGATTCGCGCAGCTCGGTGGCAGCCGACCTGCGGCTTGTCTCACCACGGTCCATATACAAGTTATACCTTGGTAATTCTGCGGTGTCATCCGCATAACAGCGGGTTGCATACCGAAGTTAGTAAGGGAATACTTGGAATCAATGGTGGGAAGACAACTGCTCAGATGGTCACTGCTGGTCGCGGTGACGATCGGCGTCACCTACCCCCTCAATCTTCTCGGTGTCCCGTCGGCCGCGCTGTTCGCCGCGCTGGCCATGGGCATCGTGCTCGCCCTCTCGGCGCTGGCACCCCGTCGGATACCCCGTCCCGCCGGCGTCGCCGCGCAAGGTGTCCTCGGTGTCTACATCGGCACGATGGTTCAGCAGGACGCGGTCGATGCGCTGGCCCCGCACTGGCCGATCGTCCTCATCGTCGCCGTCGCCACACTCGCGCTCAGCGTCGTGTGCGGGGCGGTGCTCGCGATGCATCGTGACGTCACCCCGCTGACGGGCTCACTGGCATTGGTGGCCGGCGGTGCGTCCGGATTGGTGGCGATCGCCCGTGAGCTCGGCGGCGACGACCGCGTCGTATCGGTCGTGCAGTATCTGCGCGTCGCGCTGGTGACGGCCTCGATGCCCGTGCTCGTGACGCTGATCTACCACGCCGACAGGTCGCATCCGGGTGCGGCGATGCCGCAATCCGAAAGCGCGCCTTGGTATCTGAGCATCGGGATGCTCATCGCACTCGTGATTGTCGGCGCTACCGTCGGACGGTGGATCCGGCTGCCCGGTGCTGGTCTGCTGGGACCGCTGGCGCTGACGGTGGTCCTCGAGGTGACCGGTTTATCCTTCGGCTTATCGGTGCCGGTGATGCTGGTGCAGGTCGGTTACGCGGTGATCGGCTGGCAGGCCGGGCTGGCGTTCACCCGCGATTCGTTGCGCGCGGTGGGACGCATGCTGCCTACGGCCATCGGCCTCATCGTCGTGCTCAGCGTTGCGACCGCCGGCTTGGGCGTCGTGCTGGCGCGCGTCGCGGGGGTGAGCCTGCTGGATGGCTACCTGGCCACCAGTCCCGGCGGCGTCTACGCGGTGCTGGCCACCGCTGTCGAGACGGGGTCCGACGTCACCTTCATCATCGCCGCGCAGGTGGTGCGGATTCTGCTGATGCTGTTCGCCGCGCCTCTGCTGGCCCGCGGCGTGGTGTGGCTGAGCAGACGGCTTGCTCCTCAGAGCCGGGAGATCACCCCGGCCAGCAGGGAACCCATCTGCGTCGCAGACTGACGCCCCGCCTCCAACACCTCGTCGTGGCTCAGCGCCTGCCCCGTGATCCCCGCCGCGAGGTTGGTCACCAGCGACATCGCCAGGACCTGCGCCCCCGCGGCGCGCGCGGCGATGGTCTCGTGCACAGTCGACATGCCTACGAGATCGGCGCCCAGCGTGCGCAGCATCCGAATCTCGGCCGGCGTCTCGTACTGCGGTCCGTTCAGTCCGGCGTACACGCCCTCGGCAAGCGATGGATCGATTTCGCGAGCGACGGCGCGCAGCCGCGGAGAGTAAGCGTCGACCATGTCGACGAATTGGGCGCCGACCAGCGGTGACCGGCCCGTCAGGTTCAGGTGGTCGCTGATCAGCACTGGCTGACCGACGGTGAAGTCCTCGCGAAGGCTGCCTGCGGCGTTGGTCAGCACGACCGTGCGCACACCGGCGGCGCATGCCGTCCGCACCGGATGCACGACGTGGCGCAGGTCGTGGCCTTCGTAGGCGTGGATCCTGCCGACGAACACCAGCATCCGCCGGTCACCGTGGCGCAGCGACAACAGCTGGCCGTGATGTCCCCCCGCGGCCGGTGGGGTGAAGCCGGCCAGCTCCGAAATGGGTACCACCGCCACCGGGTCACCGAGTTGGTCGACGGCGGGGGCCCAGCCTGAGCCGAGGACCACTGCGACGTCGTGCTCGTCAACGCCGGTCCGCTGACGGATCTCCGCCGCCGATCTCGCGGCTTCCGCATCCGGCGTCGTCACGGGGAGAAGCTTAGCCAGCAACTGGCACCGACCGGCGCCTCCCCATGCAGTGAGATACTTCGAGGATGCCCACCGTCACCGCGTCGCGTTGCGTCGCGGACGCCGTCAACCGACGTCGTGGTGACTTGGTAGAGCTGTCGCACTCGATTCACGCCGAACCCGAACTCGCGTTCGCCGAACACCGCAGTTGCGCGAAGGCTCAGGCGCTCGTCGCCGACCGCGGTTTCGAGATCACCAAGGCGCCCGGCGGGCTGGACACCGCCTTCCGGGCCGACTACGGCAGCGGCCCGCTCGTCATCGGGATCTGTGCCGAGTACGACGCGCTGCCCGGGATCGGACATGCGTGCGGGCACAACATCATCGCCGCATCGGCGGTCGGCACCGCACTGGCGCTGGCCGAGGTAGCGGACGAGCTGGGGCTGACGGTGGCGTTGCTCGGAACCCCCGCCGAAGAGGCCGGCGGCGGAAAAGTGTTGCTGCTCAACGCGGGAGCGTTCGACGACATCGTCGCCACCGTGATGCTGCATCCCGGCCCGCTGGACATCGCCGCCGCCCGTTCGCTGGCCCTGTCGCAGGTCGCGGTCGAGTATCGAGGCAAGGAATCACACGCGGCGGTGGCGCCGCACCTCGGTGTCAATGCCGTCGACGCGGTCACCGTCGCGCAGGTGGCGACCGGACTGCTGCGCCAGCAGCTGGCACCCGGCCAGATGATGCACGGCATCGTCACCGACGGCGGCCAGGCCACCAACATCATTCCGGGCCGCGCCGAGATGCATTACACGATGCGGGCCAACGACAAGGCGTCGCTGCGCGACCTCGAGAAGCGCATGTCGGACTGCTTCCTCGCGGGGGCGGTGGCCTCCGGTTGCGACTACGCGGTGTCCGAGACCGAGCCGCCCTACGACGAGCTCACGCCCGACTCCTGGCTGGCCGAGGCGTTCCGCGACGAGATGACGCGCGTGGGCCGGTCACCCGTGCCCGCCGAAGTCGAAGCGGCGTTTCCGCTGGGCAGCACCGACATGGGCAACGTCACCCAGTTCATGCCCGGTATTCATCCGATCGTGGGGATAGACGCAGGTGATGCGTCGGTGCATCAGCCGGCATTCGCGGAGGCTGCCGTCCGGCCCGGCGCGGACCAGGCCGTGGTCGAGGGTGCGATCATGCTCGCCCGCACGGTGGTCAGGCTGGCCGAGACACCGGCCGAGCGCGACCGGGTGCTGGAGCTGAAGGCGAGGCGGGCGTCATGACTCTGCACGACGCCACCGAATTGTGGCTGGACGCTCACTATTCCGATCTGGTCGAGTGGCGGCGCCACCTGCATACCCACCCCGAGCTGGGTCGTCAGGAGTTCGCCACCACACAGTTCGTCGCCTCGCATCTGGCCGATGCCGGCCTCAACCCCAAGGTGCTGCCGGGCGGTACCGGACTGACATGTGATGTCGGTCCGGAACACGGCCCGAAGATCGCGCTGCGCGCCGATATGGATGCGCTGCCGATGGCCGAACGTACCGGGGCCCCGTACGCGTCGGTGGTCCCCAACGTCGCGCACGCCTGCGGTCACGACGCGCACACCTCGATCCTGTTGGGCACCGCCCTGGCGTTGGTGTCGGTCCCGGAACTGCCGGTCGGCGTGCGGCTGATCTTCCAGGCTGCCGAGGAGTTGATGCCGGGTGGCGCGATCGACGCCATCGCGGCGGGCGCGCTGACGGGGGTGTCGCGCATCTTCGCGCTGCACTGCGACCCGCGGCTGGCGGTGGGCAAGATCGCGGTTCGCCCCGGCCCGATCACCTCGGCCGCCGATCAGCTCGAGGTGACACTGCATTCGCCCGGTGGGCACACCTCGCGTCCGCACCTGACCGGAGACCTGGTCTACGGCATCGGCACGCTGATCACCGGTCTGCCGGGGATCCTGTCCCGCCGGATCGATCCGCGGAACAGCACGGTGATGGTGTGGGGTGCGGTCAATTCGGGCACCGCGGCGAATGCGATCCCGCAGACCGGAACCCTGGCAGGAACCATCCGCACCGCGAGTCGTGACACCTGGGAGACTCTCGAATCCATTGTCCACGAATCGGTTACATCGCTGCTGGCGCCGCTGAACATCGAGCACAGCCTGCAGTACCGACGCGGGGTGCCGCCAGTGGTCAACGAGGAGATCTCGACGCGCATCGTCACCCATGCGATCGAGGCGATCGGACCCGACGTGCTGTGCGACACGCGCCAGTCCGGCGGCGGCGAGGACTTCTCCTGGTATCTCGAGGATGTGCCGGGAGCGATGGCGCGGCTGGGAGTGTGGACCGGTCGCGGACCGCAGTTGGATCTGCACCAGCCGACGTTCGATATCGACGAACGGGCGCTTGCGGTGGGTGTCCGGTTCCTGGTGAACATCATCGACCAGGCCGCCCAGTTCTAGGGGCGGGACGGGCGTAGCTGCCGCCCCGACCAAAGTTGCGATCGCGTCCCTATGGTCGAGATTGACCTCATGGTTGTTGTCGCGCATCCACAACCCTCTGTTCAATCTCGGTCATAGGACGCAATCTGTCGGTCCGTCCGGCCACCATCACACGGCATGGATGACGTCTTCATCGGTAGTGAAGCTGCGGCGAACGGAACCCTCACGCGGGGGCGATTGCGCTCGAATTACCGGCCCCTGTTCCCCGACGTGTACATCGCCAGGGAAGCGATTCCGTCGCTCGCGCATCGCACGGTGGGGCGTGGCTGTGGTCACGTCGCCGCGCAGTGGTCGCGGGTACCGCGGCGGCCGCGATGCACGGCGCCCGACTGGTGGACGAGGCCACAGCTGTCGAGGTGATCTACCGTAGCGGTCGTCCCCCTCAGGGAATCGTCGCCAGAAACGAGCGCATCGAAGCCGATGAAATCGACGAGATAGCCGGCCTGCCCGTCACCACACCGGCGCGGACAGCCTTGGATCTCGCCAGGCATCACCGAGTCGGTAAGCCCGAAGGTCGTCGCGTACCTGATGCGTGCAGCAGTGGTCGAGCGCGGATTCCCGCTGTGGAAGCTACGCCGACTCTCGCGCGCCTAGTCGGCGTCGGAGATCTGTGGTAACGGAACTCGTTCGCCCACTTCACCATTGGCGTCGCGCAGCGAACTGGCAGCCAGCCCTTCGCGCAACAGCCAACGGGCGAGCTCCAACGTTTGGGTGATCTCCTCGTCGGAGATTCGCAGTCCGTCGGGCTGCTGGCGCAAGGCGATCACGCCGTTCCACGCGCCCCACAGATAGTGGGTGAGCCGCAGTGAGTCGACCGGGCGAGCCTCGCCGGCGGCGATTGCATTGTCGATCTGTCCGGCGAATCGGCGAAGCAGCAGACCGACCCGGTCGCGGATGCGAGCCTCGGTCTCGTCGTCACCTGACAGCGGTTGGGCGCCGGGGCTGCGATACGCCAGGAAGTGAAAAGCGCCGGGGTGGTCGAGGTGGAAGCGTAGATACGCGTCGCCTCCGGCCAGCACACGCTGCAGCGGGCTCAGCGACGGGTCCTCACTGCGCTCCATGTACTCGGTGAAAAGGCCGAGGGCCCGATCGACGAGCTGCAGATACAACCCGCGTTTGCCGTCGAAATGGCTGTAGATGGAGCCGACGGACACATCGGCACGCTCGGCGATCTCCTCGATGCGCGCACCCTCGTAGCCTTCGCGGCCGAAGACCACCTCGGCGGCGTCGAGGATGGCCGTCCGCGTGCGTGCGCGCCGCCGCCCGGTCCGGGCGGCAGCCGCCGTCGGTGCGGTCTCCAGTGGCCCGGCGGACATCCGGCAAGGATAGGCCACCGACTCAATTTACAAGTCGATTCATAAAATGAAAACACTTACAAAATTGTGTTTGAGCTGGCATCCTTACGCCATGCCTGAGCAAACCGAGGTAGTGATTGTGGGCAGTCGCTGTGCCGGGTCGGCCGCTGCGATCGCGCTTGCCCGCAGAGGACGCAGCGTCGTCGCACTCGACAGCGCCAGCTTCCCGTCGGACACCCTGTCGACGCACCTGTTCTTCACCCACCACTGGGCAGAGCTGGAGCGGCTCGGCGCCCGCGACCGGGTGATGGCCCTCGGTGCGCCGTTGCACACGCGCGCAGGTCTCGGCGCACCCGGCGTCGAGGTCGTCGGGGCACCCAGCGTGTACGAGGGCTTGGCCGCGGGCGGCTGTGTCCGCCGACCGGGTCTCGACACGGCGCTCGTGGACACCGCGCGGGAGGCCGGTGCCGAGGTGCGTGAGCGCGTCCGGGTCACCGACCTGCTCCGCGATCCCTCGGGGCGGGTTTCGGGGGTGCGTTACCGGCAGCGCGACGGCTCGACGGGCGAGATCAGCGCGAAACTGGTCATCGGAGCCGACGGACGCAAATCGACCGTCGCCCGCCTCGTCGATGCTCGCACCCACCACCACTGGCCGAACCAGCGCATGATGGCCTACGCCTACTACGAGGACGTGCATGACGACCTGCGAAATTTGGCCATGCAATGGCGTGACGAGGACGACCTCGTCACCGTGTTCCCATGTGACGGAGGGCAATTTGTGGCATTGCAGATGCCGCCGGTGCGTCGCGCCGACGAGTTCCGTGCCGACTCCCAGGCGGCGTTCGAGGCGACGATCGCGCGCGTTGAGCCGTTCGCCAAGCGACTCCGCGGCTGCACGCGGGTCAGCAAGATCCTGATCTCGTACTCGCATCCGTCCTACTTCCGTCACTCGCATGGGCCGGGGTGGGCGCTGGCGGGGGACTCCGGGCATTTCAAGGACCCGGTCACCGCGCAGGGTATCCGCGACGCGCTGCGGTTCGGGCGGTTGCTCGGCGAGGCCGCCGCACCGGTACTCGACGAGCCGGTGCGGCTCGACCGCGCGCTGCAGGCGTGGGAGCTGGACCGCGACGCTCAGTGTCTTCCGATGTACCAGTGGGCGAATCTGCTGGGACGCGACGATGCGGTGTCGCCGGTCGAGTTCGCCGCCTACCGTTGGTTCGCGTCCCGGCCGGATGGCATGACCGAGCTCACCGATGCGTTCTGCCGGGTCGTCCCGCCGCAGCAGGTCTTCTCGCCCGCCCGAGTGCTGCGCTGGGCCGCCGCAGCCGCGCGCGATCCCGGTGTCGACCGGGCCCAGCTGTGGCAGACGATCCGCCGTGATGTGCGTCGAGAGCTCGAGCGCATCGTCGAGCAGCGCATGTTCGCGCGTCGGCGAGCTGCGTCGCTCAGCTAGTTCCGGGGCCGATGTTGCGGGCCGGGCGGGTGCGCAGGTTGTGCACGTATTCCGTTGGTGCGCCCGCAATTTCGGCGGCATCGGCCATGACGCCGAGGTAGCGGGCCGACGGCAGACCGCCCTCCCACGCGTCGACGACGTACAGCCAGGCCAACACCGGTTCGAAGCTGGTATCCGAAGAGGTGCGATGCACGCGGCATCGGATCTTCTTGTGGATGCCGAGCTCCGAACCCTCCCAGCGGTCGAGGTTCGCCTCGTCCTCTTTGGTCATGTCGTAGAGCACGACGAACACGCTGGACGCCTGGTCTTCGACGACGGTGGCGAGCGCGCCCTCCCAGCCGATGTCCTCGCCGCCGAACGTCAGACGCCAGCCGTGCAGCCAGCCCGTTCCGGCCATCGGCGAATGGGGTGCCCGCTCCAGCATCTGCTCAGGATGCATGTTTGACCCGTAGGCGGCGTAGAGCGGCACCAGGAAACTTTAAAGCCTCGTCGACCGGCTTCGCCGACAGGCTGCGCGATCAGCGAACCGCATGACTAGCGTTGTGGCCGTGGCAACGCGCATCGTGATCATCGGCGGCGGCCCGGCCGGGTACGAAGCGGCACTGGTGGCCGCAGCCCGCGGACCCGAGGTTGCCGAGGTCACCGTGGTCGACTCCGACGGAATCGGGGGCGCATGCGTGCTGTGGGACTGTGTCCCGTCCAAGACGTTCATCGCGTCGACCGGCGTTCGCACCGAACTGCGCCGCGCGTCGGGTCTCGGGTTCGACATCGCCATCGAAGACGCCAAGATCTCGCTGGATCAGATCCACAACCGCGTCAAGACGCTGGCGAAGTCCCAGTCCGCGGACATCGGCCATCAGCTGCTGCGCGAGGGCGTCAAGGTGGTGCAGGGCCGCGGCGAGCTGGTCGACGACATCTCCGGAATGGCCCATCACCGGGTCAAGGTCACCACCCCGGGCGGCCGCGTCGGCATTCTCAAGGCCGACGTCGTGCTGATCGCCACCGGAGCCAGCCCGCGGGTGCTGCCGAAGGCTAAGCCCGACGGCGAACGAATCCTGAACTGGCGCCAGCTCTATGACCTCGATGAACTGCCCCGGCACCTGATCATCGTCGGATCCGGCGTCACCGGAGCCGAGTTCTGCAACGCCTACACCGAGCTCGGCGTCCCCGTCACCGTGGTCGCCAGCCGCGACCAGATCCTGCCGCACGAGGACTCCGATGCGGCGGCCGTTCTGGAGGAGGCGTTCGCAGACCGGGGCGTGAGGCTGGTCAAGAACGCCCGCGCCGACTCGGTCACCCGGACCGAGGACGGCGTGCTGGTGACGATGGCCGACGGCAGAACCGTCGAGGGCAGCCACGCGCTGATGACCGTGGGTTCGGTGCCCAACACATCGGGGCTGGGACTGGAGAAGGTCGGTATCGAGCTCGGCCCGGGCGACTATCTGACCGTCGACCGGGTGTCGCGGACATCGGCGGCTGGGATCTATGCGGCGGGTGACTGCACGGGTCTGCTGCCGCTGGCGTCTGTGGCCGCCATGCAGGGGCGCATCGCGATGTACCACGCGCTGGGCGAGGGAGTGACGCCGATCCGGCTGCGCACCGTCTCCGCGGCCGTGTTCACCAGGCCGGAGATCGCCGCCGTCGGGGTGCCGCAGACGGCCATCGACCGCGGCGACGTCCCCGCGCGGACGCTCATGTTGCCGCTGAACACGAACGCCAGAGCCAAGATGTCGCTGCTTCGCCTGGGTTTCGTGAAGATCTTCTGCCGCCCGGCGACCGGCGTCGTCATCGGCGGCGTCGTGGTCGCCCCGATCGCCTCGGAGCTGATCCTGCCCATCGCCCTGGCGGTGCAGAACAATCTCTCGGTCACCGACCTGGCGCAGACGCTGTCGGTGTATCCGTCGCTGTCCGGGTCGATCATCGAGGCGGCTCGAAGGTTGATGGCGCACGACGATCTGGACTAAGTCCACGTAATCTGGGACCGGGCGACCGTACCGACCAGTAAGTAGGAGCCATTCAGTGAGCGACCTGATCCCCGCGAACGGGCAGACACTCCTGGGTCCCGAGCAGCGGGCAGACGCCTGGGCGCGGCTCGGCAAAGAGCAGTTCGACGTCGTGGTCGTCGGCGGCGGGGTCGTGGGTGCCGGCGCCGCGCTGGATGCGGCGACGCGCGGGTTGAAGGTGGCCCTCGTCGAGGCGCGCGACTTCGCGTCGGGCACCTCGAGTCGTTCCTCGAAGATGTTCCACGGCGGCCTGCGCTACCTCGAGCAGTTGGAGTTCGGGCTGGTGCGCGAGGCCCTGCACGAACGCGAACTGTCGCTCACCACGTTGGCCCCGCATCTCGTGAAGCCGATGCCATTCCTGTTCCCACTGACGAACCGCTGGTGGGAACGGCCCTACGTCGCGGCGGGCATATTCCTCTACGACCAACTCGGGGGAGCGAAATCCGTTCCGCCGCAGAAACACATGACGAAATCGGGTGCGCTGCGACTGGCGCCCGGCCTGAAGCGGTCGTCCCTGATCGGCGGTATCCGCTACTACGACACCGTCGTCGACGACGCGCGCCACACCATGACCGTGGCACGCACCGCTGCGCATTACGGCGCGGTGGTGCGGACCTCTTCGCAGGTCATATCACTGCTGCGCGAGGGTGACCGGGTCGTCGGGGTCGAGGTGCGTGACTCCGAAAATGGCACTGTCGGCCGCGTCCATGCCCACGTCGTCGTCAACGCCACCGGGGTGTGGACCGACGAGATACAGGCATTGTCCAAGCAGCGCGGCCGTTTCCGGGTGCGGGCATCCAAGGGCGTGCACATCGTCGTCCCGCGCGACCGCATCGTGAGTGAGGTCGCGATCATCCTGCGTACCGAGAAGTCCGTGCTGTTCGTCATTCCGTGGGGTACGCACTGGATCATCGGGACCACCGACACCGACTGGAACCTCGACCTGGCCCATCCGGCGGCCACCAAGGCGGACATCGACTACATCCTGGAGACGGTCAACGGCGTGCTCGCGACGCCGTTGACGCACGACGACATCGACGGCGTGTATGCCGGACTGCGGCCGCTATTGGCGGGGGAGAGCGAGGAGACCTCCAAGCTGTCGCGCGAACACGCGGTGGCCGTGCCGGCTCCCGGGCTGGTGGCGATCGCGGGCGGCAAGTACACGACGTACCGCGTGATGGGTGCCGACGCGATCGACGCCGCCGCCGAGTTCGTGCCTGCCCGGGTGGCGCCGTCGATCACCGAGAAGGTTCCGCTGATGGGCGCCGACGGCTACTTCGCCCTGATCAACCAGACCGAAAGCGTCGGAGCGCATTACGGTCTGCACCCGTATCGGGTGCGTCATCTGCTCGACCGGTACGGATCGCTGATCGGCGAGGTGTTGCAGATGGCCGAGGGCAGGCCGGATCTGCTGGCGCCGATCACCGAGGCGCCGGTGTATCTCAAGGTGGAGGCGCGGTATGCCGCCGCCGCCGAGGGTGCGCTGCACCTGGAGGACATCCTGGCCCGCCGGATGCGGATCTCGATCGAATACCCGCACCGCGGCGTGGACTGCGCGCGTGAGGTTGCCGAAGTGGTTGCGCCCGTGCTGGGTTGGAGCGACGAGGACGTTGATCGCGAGGTGTCGACGTACCTCGCCCGTGTCGAGGCCGAGGTGCGCTCGCAACAGGAACCCGACGACGAGTCCGCGGATGCGCTGCGTGCCGCTGCGCCCGAGGCGCGTGCCGAGATCCTCGAGCCTGTGCCGCTCAATTGAGGCGTGTCCCACCGTTGCCGGTGCGCGACGGGCTCGGCCCAGCGCGCCTGCGGTTGCGGGGCGGGTCGGTCCTCGTCGAGTTGGCCGACCGGTTCGGGGAAAGTGCGGCGGCCAAGGTTCGCAACGGCGAAGTCGTGACGCCCGACGGCACCGTCGTCGGCGTAAGAACGGTGCTTCCGCCCGGTGCGCATGTCTACCTGTACCGCGAACTGCGCGAAGAGGTCACGGTCCCGTTCGACCTTCCGATCCTGCATCGCGACGACGACATCGTCGTGGTCGACAAACCGCACTTCCTTGCGACGATGCCCCGCGGCCGCCACGTCGCACAGACGGCGCTGGTGCGACTGCGGCGCGAACTGGACATGCCTGCGTTGTCGCCCGCGCACCGGTTGGACCGGCTGACGGCCGGCGTGCTGGTGTTCACGACCCGACGTGAGGTTCGGGGCGCATACCAGACGATGTTCACGCGAGGGCTGGTCGACAAGACGTATCTGGCGCGCGCTGGAGTCAACCCGGAGGTCCCGCAGCCGACTGTCGTGCGCAGCCGGATCGTCAAGCAGCGCGGCCAGTTACAAGCCGCGGAGGTGCCGGGCGAGCCAAACGCCGAGACGCGGATCGAACACTTGGGAGACGGCTTGTACCGGTTGACGCCGCGTACGGGGCGGACCCATCAGCTGCGGGTGCACATGGCCTCGCTGGGACTGCCGATCGCGGGGGACCCGTTGTACCCGAACGTGGTTGACGTAGCACCTGACGACTTCTCCCGGCCGCTTCAGTTGATCGCGCACCGTCTCGAATTCGACGACCCGTTCACGGGTGAGCGGCGCGCGTTCGTCAGCAGCCGATCGCTAGCGTGACCCCGCGTCGATGACCGCCCGATTTCGACCCGCCACCACCGGAAGATCGAGCTTCATCACCTGCCGGTCGTAGGTCAGGTATCCGTTGACCTCGTTCTCGACATCCGTTGTCTGGGTGTAGATCGCGCCAGACAAGCCGACCTCGTGCACGACTCGTTCGAGGTCGACACTGACCTCCACGTAGCGTTGGGTCAGCCGGTCCTTGCTGTCGGTCATCTCGTAAGCCATCGGCGGTCCCGGCCACCGGTTGGCCTCCTCGATCAGGCCCAGCCCGCCGTATTCTCCGTTCACGGTCACCCGGCCGTCCCGGACGAGCGGCCGGCCGGGACCCACATACGTGTGGTCGTCGAAGATGTCGCCCACCCTGCTGTCGCCGCGGGACTTACAGCAGTTCGCTCCGCTGTTCGGGACCACCATGCGGGTCGGGTCCTCGGCCTTGACAGCCCGCGCGATCCTGGCCGTGTCGTACTCACCCCAGCCCTCGTTGAACGGCACCCACCCGACAATCGATGTGACACTGCTCAATTGATGGACCATCTCGGAGAGTTCGTTCTCGAAATGGCGCTGCGCGTCGCGGCGAGGGGTCGGTGCAGGACCCGTCGGGATATCGAGCGACACGTCGAGTGAAGGCATGTCCTGCCACACCAGTAGCCCGAGCTTGTCGGTCCAGTAGTACCACCGGGCCGGTTCGACCTTGGCGTGCTTGCGGACGAAGTTCATGCCGAGCGCCTTGATCTGCTCGAGGTCGAACCTCAGTGCCTCGTCGGTAGGTGCGGTGTAGATCCCGTCCGGCCAATAGCCCTGATCCAGCGGGCCGTGCAGGAACGTGATCTTTCCGTTGAGCGCGATCCGGGATCGGCCCTGCTTGTCTTTAACGGTGCCGATGGTGCGCAGGCCGCCGTAGCTCGAGACCTCGTCGATCACCTTGCCGGACCGGCTCACCAGCCGGGCTGTCAGGTCGTAGAGGAACGGATCGTCGGGTGTCCACAAATGCGGGGACGGCACCAGCAGGCGCAGGGTGGCGCCCGGCTTTCCCGATGCGCGGGCCACGACATCGCCACCCGGCCGCGAGACGACCACCTCGGTGCGTTGATCGGTCGCACCTGAAACACGAGGCGTCACAGTGAAACTGGTCAGATCCGGTGTGACGTCGAGTTTGTCGATGTATGCCCTGGGCACTGGCTCCAGCCACACCGTCTGCCAGATGCCCGATGCGCCGGTGTAGAACAGTCCGGCCGGGTGGTAGCGCTGCTTGCCGACGGCGAACGCGCCTTTTTCGTTGCGGTCGTCGACCCTCACGACCAACTCCTGTGGTCCCGACGGCCGCAGCGCGCTGGTGATGTCGGCGCTGAACTCGGTGTAGCCACCCTCGTGACGTGCGACCTGCCTGTTGTTCACCCAGACGGTCGCGATCTGGTCGACGGCGCCGAAGTGCAGCAGCACCTGCTGGTCGTCCCAGTCATCGGGGACCTGAAACACCTTGCGGTACCACATTTGATCGTCGTGGCGGCCAATCCCGGACAGCGCCGACTCCGTCGGGAAGGGCACCAGGATCTGGTCGCGGTATTCGCGTTCCGCGGGCGGTGCGGTCGTACCCGCCGAGGCGGGACGGCCGGTGTAGCCCCATAGCCCGTTGAGGTTCAACCACTTCGCCCGCGCCAGTTGTGGGCGCGGATATTCCGGCAGCGCATTGTTCGGCCCCACCAACGGCGTCCACCTGGTCGACAACGGCGGTTTCTTCGGCTGCCACACGTCGGCCGCGTTGGCCGGCGCATTCACGATTGCGAGGCTGCCCAGTAGTGCCACCCCCATGGCCACCGCGGTGCGGGCGAGCCGAACCCACATCGACCCGGCTGATCGTTGACGGACTGGCGGTGTCGTCGAGTCGTCACCACCCATGGTGCGCGCAGGGGGGAGTGACCCGCATGCGGGTGCGACGGGCGATAAGAGCAGGCATGAGCTTTCCCGGATTGCGAAACAGATGGGCCGACCTGGCGGCGCCACACCCCTGAGGTCCCCCGGCACGCCGTTGCGTCGCAGCAAACATACCGGGAAGTTGTCGCCCACGGAAGTAGGTGAACCTGGCAATTTGGCCACAATCACCGGCGGAGGGGGTCGAACACCCGGTCGGCAAATGGGCTGTCTCCCCGGGCGGATCGTCCCTTAGCGCAGAGAGCGTATTCTTTTTGATCGCAGCTATCCAGGCGTAGATTCAGGGAGCGAGGTTCCTGCGAGCCCGTCATCCAGAATGCGAAGAAGCGGACGACGTGGGTGCGGCTCAGGCGTCGCATCTCTCACGACTGCCCCGA
>JBIQHU010000279.1:0-2178 GCA_044508395.1 Mycobacterium sp.
CAGGCCTCAGGTGAGGGACCGTCACCTCAAATTCCACGAAGAACGGGACAACCTCCGACAGAACCCGTCAGTGGATACCGCTGGCAATGTCCGCGTGCTGACACCTGATATCAAGGTGCAACAGGCACCAGGCGGGGCGGTGCGAATCCAGTACGAGGCGGCTAACGGTTTCGCGCCCCCCGGTGCCGAGCTTTCGGGTCATGTGGTTCGCGGTGACATCGTCGTTACGCCGGGGGCGGGTAGCGCGGCCGCAAGCGTCGATGGCGTCATCGGCGACTACCCGTCGTTGGAGGTCTACCAGGACTTGCCAACCGGCCAAACCTACACGCTCGTCCAAGACGCCGCGGACAGTGGCAATGTGTACGGCCCGCTGACAGAGCTGCCGTTCTCGCACGAAATTGGCGAGGGCACAGCGGCTTTCGCACCTTTCGAATCCCTTACTCCGCAACTTCCCGGCGGACCGCGCTATCCAGGCGACGCTATGCCTTACGTTCCCGGGCGCGTTGATCCGAATACGCCGACCGAACTCGCACCGGCTGACAAAATCCCCAACGTCGTCGTGGTCAAGTAGGCGATCGAATATGAACCCACAGACTCGTGTTGGTAATCGCCCGACCGCGTTCTGGGCCGCGGCCACGATAGGCGTTCCAGTCTTGCTGTCCGCGGCGCTGCTACTCACCCTGGTGTTGGAGATGTCGATAACCGCAGCCGACCTTCACCGTATGACATCGCGATTCATCGCTATTGCGATCGTGGAGGTGCTGCTGACAGTGGGGTCAGTCTGGGGTACAAGAAAATCCACTGCTGTGGGAGCAGGGACAGCGGTGGCCGCTGCGATCGTCGGCATCATTCTGGTCGCCGGGGCGGTGTTGACGTTGTGAGGCGGGCCGACTTAGGGCAGTTCTTCGGTCCGGCAAGCCTGATCGGTGTTGTCGCCGGAACGACATACTTGATGCTGATAGTGCTGCAGGTAGTCGAGGTCAACTACGGGTTCGCCGCCCTGGTCATCGCTGGAGCGCCGCTCATGCTCACATGGGGATGGGTGAAACAGCTCGGCACCGGTTTGGTGCTCTCGATTTGCGTGCTTCCGCTGACCGTCATCGCCTTTCTTGTCGGCGCAGGTTTGGGAGGGAGCGCGTTTGGCTGATCGCGCTATTGGGGTTTCGCGCGCATCGATATGGTGGCCCAGAGCGCGACAAAGAAGTCCGCGTACTCATGAATATCGGTGTCGTTGAGGGTGCGCAGGCTCTCGTAAGCTGGTGAGAGCCGAACAGACGTCGACACAGCGCAACTTATGCGTTGACTTGGGAGGATGGGATGACGAGGCGCGCTGTGGAGTGGTGCGTGTGACTTCACCTCCCCCCGGTCAGTGGTCTCCCCCGCCAGGTCCGCCTCCATGGGGTTCGCAGCAGCCGGGTCCGCGAGGCGGTGGCGCAGCCAAGTGGATTCTGGGCGGCTTGGCGCTTCTGGTAGTCGTCGTCCTGACCGTTGTAGCCACGTTGCTACTCACACGTGGGGATTCTCAAACGGGAACGCCGCAAGCGTCGTCGCCATCTGCAACCACCCCCGCCGATACCTCACCAATCGCGAGCGCCGAGGATGACGGTCCGGTCGAGGTAATTACTGAGGACCCAACCTGTACGGCATGGGGTCCCATCGCAGAAACCTTCTCCGCGCAAGCGTCTAAGGGCTGGAACGACCGGGATCCGTCCATCCCTGCTACTGGGTGGACGGCGGCCCAGCGAGCACAGCACGAAGCGATCGCGGACGCCATGGCTTCGGCCGCCGATCAGACGGTGGCACTAGTCAAGTTGACGACCCACCGCGTGATGCGCGAACTATACGACCAATCCATCGCGTACTGGCGTGCTTACGCCGCAGCGGTCCCTGCTTATACGCCGAATGATGATCATCTCGCCCGAGTGGCTACCGCCGCTGCCAACGCTGTGGGCAATATTTGCTCGGCGATTACATTCGGCTCAGCCGCATCTAGGGCGCCACTCGTCGCCCCCTCGCCTGCTCCGTATGGCGTCGGCGAACTTGGGAATCCTCAGAATCCGGCGCGCTACGTGACCGAACCTCTCTCGGTATGTCCCGACTGGATAGCCACTGCGGAAGAATTTGATAATGCCACTGCGGCGTGGCTAAATACCGACGCGAATATTCCCGCTTCTCAGT
>JBIQHU010000121.1:0-16497 GCA_044508395.1 Mycobacterium sp.
CCAGACAAGCTCAGACACCCCGTTCCGAGCTCACTCACGAAAGATCGAGGCTAGGTTTTCTTGCGATTTCGGCGTGTTTAGTCTCGCTGAGCGGTACCCAGCACGCCGAAATCCCTATTGGAGCCCGGCGTACGCCCTGGCTACGCGTGTGACGAACTGGTAGACGCCGTCCTCATCGGGCGCCAGTGGTCCCGGCCGGGCATGCGGTGACGACAGCCCCCGCTGCACCGACTCACAGGCCGCCCAGTCTTGACGGTTCGTCAGGTCCCAGAAGTCGACCGCATACGATGGATCGAAATCCGGCTGGGCCGCAACGTCTTTCGGGAACGCCCACGCGCACTCGACATGCGTGCGGTCGGCGGCCAGCGGTGTCATCAGGTGGGTCATCACGTAATCGGGATGCAGGCTCACGAGCAGGTTCGGGTATCCGACGAGGTACATCACGCTGCGCAACTCGCGTTCGGACAGACCGGCGATGGCCACGCCGCCGCTCTTGCCCGTCAGCGACATCGTCTCTGCCCCTTCGACGATCGACATCCAGCCGCCCATCCACGAGCCCTTCAGGTCGAGATTCTCGCCGCTGGTCGGCGGGCTGATCCGGGACAACTCCGGATGGATGGCCGAGCAGTGGTAGCACTCCTGATAGTTCTCGGCGATGACCTTCCAGTTGGTGGCCAGCTCGTAGGAGTGCCGTGCGACGACGGTCAGCTCCTCCGGTCGATACGGGCCGACGATCTCCTCCAGACCTGCGACGTGGTCGGCGAATTCGACGTCCTGACCACTTGGGTCGACGAACAGCCAGCCGTGCCAGTTCACCAGTCGCAACTCGACAAGCCCGAACTCCTCGGGCTCGAAGCCTTCGACATCACCGAACGACGGGGCGTTGCGCAGTCGGCCATCGAGGCGGTAGGACCATGAGTGGTACGGACACACGATGCTGCGACCCTTAGTCACGGTGTTGCACGCCAACAGCTCGTGTCCGCGGTGCCTGCAGGTGTTGGCGAAGGCACGAATGACGTCATTTTCGGCACGCACCAGAAGTGTCGCGTTGGCGCCGGTACCCACGGCCTTCTGCGCGCCGACGCCGACCAGATCGGCGGCATGCCCGACACAGGACCATCCCGAGAAGATGTGCTCCTGTTCCCATGCGAACACCGCCGGCTCGACGTAGGCCTCGCGTGGCAGCATCCGCGACTGACCGAACGGCGCCAGCGCAGCGGCCAGCCCGTCGGCAGGGACAGGAGCCGAACCCTGCTGTTTGAACATACAGTCAGCCTACTGCGCGGGGCCCCGCCGGTCTACAGGGCGTGCGCGATGTGCTTGACCCGGGTGTAGTCCTCCAGCCCGTAAAGACCCAGGTCCTTGCCGTAGCCCGACGACCCGAAACCCCCGTGGGGCAGTTCGGAACCCATCGGTGCGTGGGTGTTCACCGAGACCGCACCGAAATCGAGGTCACGGAGGAATCGCATTGCGCGCGAATGCGAACGCGTCCACACACTCGCGGTCAGCCCTTGCTCGACACCGTTGGCCAATGCCAATGCTTCCTCGTCGTCGTGGAACGACTGCACGGTGACAACCGGGCCGAAGATCTCCGACTGCACCAGATCGTCATCCTGGCGTAGGCCGGTGATCACCGTCGGCTCCAGGAAGAACCCGTCGCGGTCGGGCGCAGCGCCACCCGCGACGAGCTTGGCGTGCGCCGGCGTTGCCGCCAACATCGACTGCACCCGCCGGCGGTGTTCGGCCGAGATCAACGGTCCGATCGCGGTGGTGCGGGCCGCCTCAGCCAGCCGCTGCACAACGTCGTCGTAGACGGATTCGTGTGTGATAACGCGGCTTGCGGCGGTGCAGTCCTGCCCGGCGTTGTAGAACGCGGCGAAAGCGACTTGCTCGACGGTGGCCTCGAGATCGGCGTCGTCGAAGATCAATACCGGCGCGTTGCCCCCGAGTTCGAGGTGCACGCGGGCGAACCGGTCCGCGGCGGCATGCGCGACGGCCCGCCCGGTGCGCGGTGAACCGGTCACCGCCACCATTGCCACATCTGGATGCGCGGCCAGCGCGGCACCCACATCTCCCCCGCCGCACACGACGTTGAACACTCCGGCCGGCAAGAGGTCAGACAGCAGTTCGGCCATGCGCGACGTCGAAGATGGTGTCAGTTCAGAGGGTTTCAGCACGACGGTGTTCCCTGCCGCGACCGCGGGCGCCCATTTCCACGCCGCCATCATGAATGGGTAGTTCCACGGCGTGATCTGCCCGCAGACTCCGACGGGTTCGCGTCGGATACCGGAGGTGATGCCTTCGATGTATTCGCCGGTGCTGCGGCCTTCCGGCGTTCGGCAGGCTCCCGCGTAGTAGCGGACGACGTCGATACTCGCCGGAATCTCCTCGTCCCGTGTGACATCGGCCGGTTTTCCGGTGTCGGTCACCTCAAGCTCGGCCAGCTCGTCGGCATGCGCGTCGAGGACGTCGGCAGCGGCCAGCAGCAGCGCAGACCTCGCGGCGGGTGTGGTGCGTCGCCACTCGTCGAATGCATCACGTGCGGCGGCGACGGCCAGATCGACGTCGGCAGAGGTGGATTCGGTGGCGAACCCGTGCACCGCCCCGGACGCCGGATCAATGAGTTCACGACGGTCACCGCCGGAGGCAGCGACCGAACGGCCGTCGATCACGTTGAGAATCACGTCATTACGCCTCTCCCGCGAATGCCCCGATCCCGCGGTCTTTCGTTGTGGTGTCCGATCGGGTCATGTATCGATAGACGATGAATCCAACAGTGACGGCCGCCAACGCTGCGAGCAGGAGCAGTGTGGCCAACGCGTTGAGCGCTGGGGTCGGCGCGGCGCGTGCGGTGTTGTAGATCTTCACCGAGACCGGCTCGGTAGAGGCTGCGCCGGACAGATAGCGCACCAATACGAAGTCGTCGATCACGTCGGCGAAGACCAGCACGGTGCTGGCGAAGATCGCGGGCATCAGCATCGGCATGATGATCCGGCGCAGCGCGCCGAGCGGTGAGGCACCGAGATCCATTGCAGCCTCTTCATATTGGGGTCCGATGGTGGCCAGCCGGGCCCGCACCAGCACTGCGGGGTAGGACACCTGGAAGGTGACGAGGCCGATCACCTGTGCGGTGGTGCCGAGATTGATCGGGACCGCCACCGTGGTGATCACGAACAGCAGTGCGACGGCGAGCAGTACCTCCGGCAGCACGAACGAGATCAGCATCAGGAAGTTCGCCCCGTTGGGCAGCCTGCCCCGCCACCGGTCGATGCCGATCGCGAACAGCGTCCCCAGCGGAACCGTGATCAGCGTCGCGATCACACCCAGCTTCAGAGTCTGTAGCAGCGCGGTGTGCAGTGCGTCGTTGTGCCACACCGAAAGCGTCTCGTCACCCCAGTACCACCGGGTCGAGAAGCCCTGCCAGGTGGTTCGAGAGCGGCCGGCGTTGAACGAGTACAGCACCGCGATGACGACCGGCAGCAGCGACCACAACACGTATCCAATGGTGATCGCGATCAGGAATCGTGGTGGCCGCCAGGGGTTGTTCCACCACGCCACAGGGCCTCTCATGTCGACACCTCGCTGCCCCGGGTCACCGAACGCAGGTAGTAGAGCATCGGCAGCAATGCGATGAGGAATACCAGCATGACGAACGCACCCGCCTGACCGGTTTGCCCAGGGGCCTGTACACCGTCGTTGATCAGGTTGCCGACCATGGTGGTTTTCGGCGACGCCGACAACATGTCGTTGGTGAAGTAGTCGCCGAGCATCGGCAGACAGGTCAGCAGCAGCGCCGCCACGATCGTGGGCCGGCACAGCGGCAGCGTCACGCGCCAGAACGACGAAAAGCGGTCAGCGCCAAGGTCACGCGACGCCTCGAGCATCGGCTGCGAAAGTCGGTCGAGGCCCGCATACAGAGGCAGGATCATGTACGGGACATAGCCGTAGACGAGCCCGAGAATCACCACCACGGGTTGGCCGGTCAGCCACTTGATATCCGGAGTGAAGAGGCCACCGAGGCTGAGCACCTTGTTGAAAAGCCCGTCGTCCTGCAGCAGGTTCACCCACGCGAACATCCGCATCATGTAGCTGATCCAGAACGGCGCGATCAACAGCGCGAGCAACAGCCCCTTGCGCTTGCCGGCGAGCCGGGCCACGTAGTACGACACCGGGAAGGCGATGAGCAGGCAGAGTGCACTGGCAACCAGCACATAGACGAATGTGCGCGCGATGGCCGGGCCGTACACACCGTTGTCGCCGACGATGTGGGTAATCACATAAGTGAACTGGGTGGGATCCCACTGCAGTGGGTTCCACGTCGGGATGGGCGTGCGGAACAGCGGATCGATCTGACCGAAGACGATGCACAGCACGACATAAAGCGGGAACAGGAAAAACGCGCACAGCCAGACGATTCCGGGCGCGGCCAGCACGGCCCACACCCGGTTGCCACGCTCACGGGCCGGTGGAGCCTGCCGCGACGGCGCGGCGACTACCGGGACCGCCACCGCTTCTTACGACCCGCCGCCGGCCTGGAAGGCCTGCCACACGTTGCGCCAGGCGGTCTCGTTGGCCGCATCGAGTTCCAGCAACCGGTAGCCGACGTCGAAGTACTCAGGCCGCACGATCGCCGAGCGCAGGTGCTCCGGGATGAACTCTTCTTGGACAAGGAAATCCGGTGTGATGCTGTTTTGCGGTGGCTGGTAACCGATCGCGGTGAAGTTCTCCATCGCCACCTCGGGATCGAGCATGTGATTGATGAAGAGGTGCGCAAGGACCGGATTCTTGCCGCCCCGCAGCGTCACGAGCATGTCGTTGTCGACGAGTCCCTTTCCGTCCGAAGGGAACCAATACCGAAGGATTTCCGGGCTGGTGCCTTCGGGCAGGTAGGACTGCGCATTGATGATGTCGCCCGACCACATCTGCGCCAAACCCATCTGTCCGGCGGGCAGGTCGTTGTACATCGTGATGGTGACCTTCGGCGAGGTGGCCTTCACCAGCTCCTGCAGCTGCTCACCCACCATCTTCAGATCGTCTGCATTCGAGGTGTTGACGTCCGTGATGCCGTTCTTCAGCAGCACCATCGCCATCGCCGTGTGGAAGTCGTCGAGAATCGCCGTCTTGCCCTTGTACTGCGGATCCCACAGGGACGCGTACGGATTCGGCAATGCGGCGATATCGGCGGGCACCTGGTCGGTGCGCCAACCGATTCCGGTGGTGTAGACGGTGTACGGCACGCTGTACTGCCAGCCCTGGTCGTACCAGGGGTTGGTGAAGCTGGGCCACACGTTCTTGATGTTGGGGATGTAGGAGTGGTTCAGCGGACGCAGCAGCCCGCCGTTGACCAGGCGGCTGATCTCCGTGTAGTTGGCGTTGTAGATGTCGAAGTCCACACCGCTGCGGAGCTTGGTGATCGCCTCGTCGCCGTCGTTGAAGGTCGACACCTCGATTTTGATGCCGTACTTGTCCTCGAAGCTCTTCATGGCCTGCGGACTGAGGTAGTCGGCGTAGTTGTAGATCTTGAGCGTCGCGCCCTTCTCCGGCGCGAGATTGTCCGCGATCGGTTTGTTGTCATCGGCGATCGGCCATTTCACCGGATTGTCCGGCGAGGCGAGCGTCAGACTCGGTCCTCCCGATGACGGTCCCGACTTCGAGCACGCCGCGAGGAATGCGGGCAGGGAGGGCGCTGCGGCGGCGAGAACCGCTGCGCGCACCAGAAACTGCCGGCGGCTCGGAGGTGTGGGCATTGGGACCTCCCGTTGATTTCGCGCCTTGTTGCTGGTAGGACTCTCGCATAGACTGAATGCTCAGTCAACCGTTGCGGAGTGGAGGTTCGACGTGTCCCCGTCGGTGGTGGAGTCCAAGGCGGCTGACACCGTAGACCAGCTGATTCTCGATGAGGAGAAGTGCTTCTTGCGGCGCCAGCCACGCAGCACGGAACTCATCGCCCGAGCGCGCGAGCACCTTGCCGGCGGGGCGACGTCGAACTGGCAGATCGCCGAGCCGCAGGCCGTGTGGATGAGCCACGGGAAGGGCTCGAAAGTCTACGACGTCGACGGCAACGAGTACGTCGACATGCACGGCGGTTACGGCGCTTCCATTGCCGGGCATGCGCACCCCGCGATCGTCGAAGCGGTCAGTGACCGCGTCCGGCGCGGTACGCATTTCGCGCAGCCGACAGAGGACGCCATCTGGATCGCCGGTGAGTTGGCACGGCGGTTCGATCTACCGCTGTGGCGGTTCGCCAACTCCGGCACCGAGGCGACCATGGATGCGGTGCATCTGGCACGCTCGCTGACGGGCCGCGATCTGATCATCAAGGTCGAGGGGTGCTATCACGGCCACCATGACTCCGTGCAGGTGTCTGTGCTTCCGGACGCCGAGGAGGTCGGACCTCGCGAGCACCCCACGCCGGTGCCCGGCAACTCCGGCATCCCCACCGCGATCCGTGATCTCGTGATCGTGGTGCCGTTCAACGACGCCGAGGCGGTGGCTCGCGCGCTCGCCGAGCACCGCGGGCAGGTGGCCGCGATGATCCTCGAGCCGGTGATGATGAACGCCGGCATCATCCCGCCCGACGCCGGCTATCTGGCCGCCATCCGCGAGCTGGTACACGCCGAAGGCGCACTCCTGATCTACGACGAGGTGAAGACCGGCTTCACCACCGGGCCGGGCGGCGTGACGGCGCGCAGCGGCGTGGTCCCCGACATGGTCTGCCTGGCCAAGGCCTTGGGCGGCGGCATCGCGGTCGCGGCGATCGGGGGTACCCGCGAGGTGATGTCGGCGATCGCCGACGGCCGCTACGAACAGGTCGGCACGTTCAACGGGAACCCGTTGGCGATGGCGGCCACTCGCGCAACGCTGACCGACGTGTTGACCCCGCAGGCATACGCCCATCTCGACGAGCTCGCGGCGCGGCTGTCCGGCTCCCTGGAATCCGTCATCGCGCAGCACGGCGCCGGCTGGCACGTCGTCGTCGCAGGCGCCAAGGGGTGTGTCACCTTCCGGCGCGACCGCGTGCGCGAGTTTCGGGATTTTCTGGACATTGACGCCCGACTCGGCCACCTGCACTGGCTGATGCAGCACAATGGCGGTGTATTTCTCCCGCCATGGGGGAAGGTGGAGCAATGGTTGTTGTCAGTTCAGCACCAGCGCGACGATGTCGACCGATTCGCCGCGAACTTCGCGAGGTTCGCCGGCGCGGTGATGCCCCCCGTCGGGTGAGCGAAGGCTGGGCTCGGTGACCGGCGGCGAGATCCAACTGCATCAGTTGGTCAAGTCGTTCGACGGCGTTCCCGCCGTCATGGGCATCGACCTGAATATCCCTGCCGGCAAGTTCTATTCACTGCTCGGCGCTTCCGGTTGCGGTAAGACCACGACACTACGGATGATCGCCGGCTTCGAGAAGCCCGACTCCGGCCGGATCGAGTTGGATGGCCGCGACGTGGCCGCGGATCCACCGCACCGGCGGCCGGTCAACACCGTCTTCCAGACCTATGCCTTGTTCCCGTTCATGACGGTCTGGGACAACGTCGCATTCGGGTTGAGGTACCAGAAGTCCTCGCGCGAGGAGACCAAGCGCCGCGTCGGTGAGGCACTCGAGCTGGTAAGGATGAGTGATTTCGCCAAACGGCGTCCGGCTCAGCTGTCCGGCGGCCAGCAACAGCGGGTCGCACTGGCCCGGGCCCTGGTGCTGCGTCCGCGCGTGTTGTTGCTCGACGAGCCCCTCGGCGCGCTGGACGCAAAGCTACGCAAACAACTGCAATTGGAGCTGCGCGCAATGCAGCGCGAGGTCGGCATCACCTTCGTCTATGTGACGCACGATCAAGAAGAAGCGCTCACGATGAGCGATCAGATCGCGGTGCTGGCGGAGGGCCGCGTCGAACAGGTGGGCCCACCGCAGGAGATCTACTCGTCGCCTGCCACCACGTTCGTCGCTGGATTCCTCGGCGCCGCCAACATCTTCGACGCCGTCGTCCTCGAGACAGGCGGCGCGTCGACGGTATGCGAGTCGCTGAACACGCGTCTCGGCGCTGCCGTCGGTGACTCCGTCGAACTCGGAGCGGCGGCGATCGTCATCCGGCCCGAACGCATCAGCCTGCAGTCTCTGGGCGAGCCGGTTGGCCAGGGCCGCAACGTGATTGGTGGAGTCGTCTCGGAAGTGGTCTACCTCGGCAACTGCACGCAGGTACACGTCGACGTCGGCGCACCGGCGCCACTGGTGGTCGAGGTGCCCAACCACTCGGGTCCCCGGTCGGTGGCGCACGAGCCGGGCGCCCAGGTCAACTGCGTGTGTACACACGATGCGGTGCGGGTGCTGCACCGCAGCCAGGCCCAGGTGGTCGCCGATCCGGTGGCCGACGAGGTGAGCGCGCTCACTCCTTCTTGACGCGTGCCCTGCCGTTCACCCGTTTCGTCACCGGGGCGAGGTTGAGTACCCGTTCGGCGAATCGCATCGCGATGTCGTACGCCAGATCCGAGTCGACCTCGGGGTCGTCGAGTGCCACCTGGATGGACAGGCCGTCCAGGAGCGCCGCGAACTCCACCGCGAACATGCGGGGGTCGACCTTCGCATCGAACTCCGACGGGTCCCCCGACTTGATCGCATCGACGATCATCTGCCGCCACCGGGCGTCGAGTTCTGTACGGTCGGACTTGATCTCGTCGTGCCGGAACGCCTGGGCCCACAGGTCGAACCACAACCCCCACGCGCCGGGGATCTCTTCGCTGCCCTCCCGCACGCACGTCCACCGGATCAGCAACGACAGCCGTTCGCGCAGCGCAGAGACCTCACGCAACATCTCCTCGGCCGCCTCGTAGAACGACACCTCCGAGAATCGCAGTGCGTCGACCAGGAGGCGGTCACGCGTGCCGAAGTAATAGATGACGAGCGCCGAGCTCACGCCCGCCCGCCTGGCGACATCGGCGATGCGGGTGTCGCCGAACCCACGCTCGCAAATCAGCTCCGCTGCGGCGCGGAGCATATCGATACGCCGCGCCTCGTTCTGTTCTGTCGCGGGTGCCGGCTCGGCCATTGTCGTGTCCGTTCCCCTCCGAAGTGCATCGTCGCTCTTGTCTGGAGCCTATCACTTCGTTAGATTGAACAGTCAGTCAGGCCGCGCGGCGGCGTCGACGAGAGTAGGACTTCCATGTCGAACAATTACGACGCCATCGTCATCGGTGGCGGCCACAACGGACTCGTCTCCGCGGCCTATCTGGCGCGGTCGGGTGCCAGAACCCTGGTGCTGGAAGGGCGCGGATCGCTGGGCGGAGCGGCGACCACGGAGGCGCCGTGGGACGACGCTCCCCACCTGCGGGTGACCCGACTGTCGTATGTGATGAGTCTGATGCCGCCGACTATCGTGCGGGAGCTTCAACTCGAGCGCCACGGGTACAAGGTGCATCCGATGGGCCCGTCCTACCAGGCGTTTCCCGAGGGCGGCTCGCTGATCATCTACGAGGACGACCCCAAGCGCACCCACGAGCAGGTGTCGAAGTTCTCCAAGAAGGACGCGGACGCGTTGCCGGAGTACTACGACTGGATCGGCGGCATCGCCGAGGTGATGGGGCCGCTGCTGACGCAGGTGCCGCCCAACATCGGCTCGAAGCGACCGTCGGATCTGTTCGACCTGGCCAAGCTGGCCTGGCCGCTGCGCAAGAAGATCACGCCGCGCGTCACCGCGGACATCACCCGGCTGCTGACCATGAGCATCGCAGATCTGCTCGACGACTGGTTTGAATCACCGCAAGTGAAAGGTCTGATGGCGGTCAACGGCATCATCGGGACCTGGGCCGGGCCGTATGAACCGGGCACGGCCTACGTCATGGCCCACCACTCGATCGGCGACGTCGGCGACGGCCAGCTGGGCAGCTGGGGCTACCCCGAGGGTGGCATGGGCGGCGTATCCGAAGCCATCGCCCGATCCGCGAAGAGCTTCGGCGCCGAGATCCGCACCAATGCGCGGGTGTCCCGGGTGTTGACTCGGGGTAGCCAGGTTCGGGGTGTGGTTCTGGAGAACGGCGATGAGATCACCGCACCGCTGGTCGTCACCACGCTGCATCCGAAGACCGCCTTCCTCGAACACCTTTCGCCGTCCGAACTGCCCGACGACTTCGTCGCCGACATCGAGCACTTCAAGACGCGCAGCGGTGTGGTGAAGATCAACGTCGCGCTGTCGGAGCTGCCGAGTTTCACGGCGAATCCGAGTTCGGGGATCGCCGAACATCTCACCGGGTCGATCGAGATGGCGCCGACCATGGAGTACCTGGAAGCCGCCTTCCAGGACGCGCGCGTCGGTAAGCCCGCGGTGCTGCCGTTCAGTGACGGCGTCATCCCGACGACGTTGGACAAGACGTTGAATCCCGATGGCACCCACATCATGTCGCTGTTCACCCAGTGGGTGCCCGCCGAGTGGGCGAACGCACCACACACCGAGGAGCTCGACGCCTACGCGGACCGCGTCATCGACACCTACGACCAGGTGGCACCCGGCTTCAAGGCGTCGATCACGCACCGCGACGTCGTCGGCCCGTACGAAATGGAGCAGGAATACGGCCTCATCGGCGGCAACATCTTCCACGGTGAACTGTCGTTGGAGCAGCTGTTCCACATGCGGCCCGCACCCGGGTACGCGGACTATCGCACGCCCATCAAGGGGCTTTACAACGGCAGCTCGGGCACACACGCCGGCGGTGGCGTCTGCGGAATCCCCGGATGGCAGGCGGCGCGCGCGGCCCTGGCGGACAAGAAGCGCCGCTTCGGCCGTCAATGAACGCTTGCGGGTATCGATGAGCGCTTGCGGGTATCGATGAGCGAAGCGCGGCGCGCGGCCGTCGACGCGATGCTCGGCGCCCGGTCGATAGCGCTCGTCGGAGCCAGCGCGCGGCCGGACACCCTCGGTGCCCGGATGATCATTGAGGCACAACGGGGTTCGGCACGCTTTCATCTGGTCAATCCTCGCTACGACCGGATAGGCGATATGCCCTGCGCGCCGTCGCTGACCGACCTCGATGACGAGGTCGATCTGGTGCTGCTCGGTGTGCCCGACGGGGCCCTGCTCGAGCAGCTGGAGTCTGCCGCCACGATCGGCGCGAAGGGGGCGGTGCTGTTCGGTTCCGCGCACGGATTGCGCGACAAGGTCACGGCGATCGCCATGAGTGCCGGCATGGCGGTGTGCGGTGCGGGTTGCATGGGCTTCATCAACAACGCCCGCGGGGTGCGAGCATTGGGTTACCTGGAGCCGGATCCCCTGCCGGCCGGTGGCATCAGCCTCATCACGCATTCTGGGTCGGCGTTCTCGACGATGCTGCGCGCACGACGCGGATTCGGTTTCCGTCTTGCGGTGTCCTCCGGCCAGGAACTGGTGACCAACACCGCCGATTATGTCGAGTACGCGCTCGACGATCCCGATACCCGCATCATCGCGTTGCTCATGGAGACACCGCGGGACGTGCCCAGGCTGCGAAACGCGTTGCTGCGTGCGGCGGCCCAGGGCGTGCCGGTGGTGATCCTCACGGTGGGCGGATCGCCGCGCGGTAAGGCGATGGTGGCGGCGCATTCGGGTGCACTCGCTGGTGAGCGCGCGGCGTGGGACGCATTCTGCGCTGCCACCGGGGCCGTTCACGTCAGCGATCTCGCCGAGTTCGCCGACACGCTGGAATTGTTCTCGGCGCCAAGGCGATCCCGCGGCGGCGGCATCGCGACCGTGCACGATTCCGGCGCGGAACGCGCGCTGGTCGCCGATCTCGCCCACGAACTTGGCGTCGAGTTCGCCGACCTGGCCGACGACACACTCGCCACGATCGGCGCCCTGCTCGACGAGGGACTGGCTGCGACCAACCCGTTGGACGTGTGGGGCACCGGTGCCGATACCCGCAACCTGTTCGGCAGCTGCCTGCGCGCGATGGTCGATGACCCTGGCGTCGGCGTCACCGCCTTAGCGGTCGACCTCGTCACCGAATTCGACGGTGACACGGCCTATGCCGACGCGGTGCTGGACGTTGCGGACGAGACTGAAGCGCCGATCGCGGTCGTCGCATCCGTGTCCTCGGCGATCGATCGTCCGACGGCGCAACGACTGCGCGACAACGGGATTCCCGTGCTGGAAGGCGTGCGTGGTGGACTGGCCGCGCTCGGTCATCTCGTACGTTGGCCGCTTCCCGTCGAGGAGATGCCAACTCCCGGTCCGCGTCGCGACGTCCGCACCGATGCCTCCGCGTCCGAGCTGCTGGCCGCGTACGGCATCCCGGTGGCGGAATCGCGGCCGGCGAATTCGCTCGACGAGGCGCTGGCAGCGGCGGATGCGGTCGGATATCCGGTGGCGCTCAAAACCGTTGGGGTGCTGCATAAGACCGAGGCAGGCGGAGTCGTTCTGGGCATCGCCGATGAGGCGGCGTTGACGGCGGCCTACGAAGCAATGGCGCAGCGACTGGGCCCCGCTGTGACTGTCGAGGCGATGGTCGACGGCGGTGTGGAGATCTCGGTGGGGTTCGTGAGAGACGACGCGTTCGGCCCCCTGGTGGTGGTCGCCGCGGGCGGCACGCTGGTCGAGTTGATGGAAGACCGCGTGGTGGCGTGCCCGCCGCTGTCGCGCAGCGGCGCCCGACGTCTCCTCGACGGGCTCCGTGTAGCGCCGCTGCTGGCGGGATGGCGCGGCGCACCGGCCGTCGACGTCGAGGCGCTTACCGACGTCATCGTGCGCTTCTCGGAGATGGCCATCGACCTCGGGGATGCGTTCGTCGCGGTCGAGGCCAACCCCGTCATCGCCACCGCCGACGACGTGATTGCGGTCGACGCGTTGATGATTGCGAAAGACCCACCCCGGTCCCGTTGAGGCGCGCATACTCCGAATCTGGGAGGCGCCATGACGAAACAATTCGACGGCAAGGTTGTATTCATCACGGGGGCGGCGCGCGGCCAAGGGCGTTCTCACGCGGTCCGTTTCGCAGAAGAGGGAGCGAACGTCATCGCTTTCGATCTGTGCGATCAGATCGAGTGCGTGGGCTATCCGATGGCCACACCGGAAGACCTCGACGAGACGGTCAACCTCGTCGAGAAGACCGGGCAGCGCATCGTCGCCGAGCAGGGCGACGTCCGTGATTTCGCAAGGCTCAAGGCGGCTGTGGACAGCGGGGTCGCCGAGTTCGGGCGCATCGACTTCGTCCTCGCCAACGCCGGTATCGCGCCGGTGCTCAGCCCGGGCGCCGACGAGATGCAGTCATTCGTCGACGCCGTCGACGTGATGCTCAAAGGGGTCTACTACACCATCGAAGCGTCGCTACCGGCGATGCTTGCCCACGGCGACGGCGGGGCCATCGTCATCACGAGCTCCGTCGCGGGACTGTCCGGCATGCGGATGAGGTTCGGCCAGAAACAACACGGCTTGATGGGTTACGCCGCGGCCAAGCACGGTGTGGTCGGGTTGATGCGCGGCTACGCGAACATGCTCGCCGAGAGGAACATTCGCGTCAACAGCGTCCATCCGACAGGTGTCACGAGCCCGATGATCGTCAACCCGCAGGTCGAACAGCTGATGGCCGAACGTCCCGAGTACGCGGCGATGTTCGAGAACCTGCTTCCGGTACCGATGATCGAACCGACCGACATCAGCGAGGCGATGGTATACCTCTGTGGGTCATCGGGCCGTTACATCACCGGGGTCACGCTGCCTGTCGACGCGGGGTGGACGTCGAAGTAGCTCTCAGAAGATCGAATAGACCTTGCGCACCGTCTCGTGCAGTTCCCAGGTGCCCTTCCACCCGACCGGGAACACCGCGACGTCGCCTGCCTTGATCTCTTTCGGCTCGCCACCGTCGGGTGTCACGGTCATCCGGCCGGACAGGACGTAGATGACCTCGTTCTCGTCCTGAACCCAGTAGGACGGCCCCGCGGTGCATTGCCAGATGCCCGCGGACCTGTCGCCGTCCACCCAGATCTCGAGGCCGTGCGTGGCCATCGGGTCGCCGGTCGCTTCGGCGAGCGGGCCCCAGTCCTCGAGTTCTGCGTCAGCGGCCTGGGCAAGGAATGCGGTGTCGATGATGGTCACAGTGTCGCTTTCTCCGGGAAGGGTAGTGAAATCGGCTCTGGGGCAACGCGACTGTTGCCGTCGGCGTCGAAGCGGTCGAGCCCGAGGTCGGTCAGATCGAGCCACGTGCACGTGCCCGTCGTCGTGAGGTCGGCGGCGACCTGCGCGACCGCGGGACCCCACATCATGCCGTGACCGGCAGGGCTGGCCACCACGGTGCCCTCGACCGGACCGTCGTCGGTCAGCAGCGGCCCCAGGATCGGCAGGTGGTCGGGGGTGTAGTCGATGGTCGCCGCCCACGACCGCTTCAGCCCAAGGCCCGCCACCGCGGGGAACAGCTCCTCGATACGATCGCGCATCTTGTGGTAGTAGACGGTGTCGAAGTCCATCGCTACACCCGGCGGTTCCTCCGGGTTGCTCATCCCCCACAGCAGCCCACCGGATTCGCCTGGTCGCCAGTAGATTCCGGAGCTGACGTCGAACACCATCGGCAGCTCGTTGACATCGACACCGGGAACGGGCGCGGTGACCACCACCTGATGGCGGGTGCCGCCGGCGTGGATACGGCCACCCGCGGCACGGCCGACATCGCCCAGCTGCGGGCCGCCCGTCAGGACGACGTGCGGCGTGTCGATCGGGCCCGCCGACGTGTCGACGCCGACGACACGGCCGCCCGCTGTGCGAAGACCGGTGAAGCTGCAACGTTCGCGGACCTCGACTCCGCACGCGGTGAGGGCCGCCGTGTATGCGAGCACGTTGCGCGGCGCGTCGATGTACCCGTCGCCGGGGGCGTATGACGCACCCAGCGTGACACCTGGCGCCAGGCCGGTGTCCCGATTGTCGAGGTCGTCGGAGGAGAGCCACTCGACATCGAGACCGATGGAGCGTTGCAACGCAATGCGATCGTGCGCCTGCTGCACTTCGGCCGGGGTGAAACAGGGCATCAGGTAGCCCTGCGCCACGAAACCGCAGTCCAGCGGGAATCGGTCGCCGCTGGCGGCATAGAACTCCTGGGTGCGAAGGCCCAGCCTGATGGCGGTTTCGGTGCCGCCCTGCGCCCGCACCATGCCCGCGGCGCGGCTGCTGGCGCCTTCGCCCAGTGTTCTGGCTTCGAGCAGTACGACCTTGCGATCGCCGCTCTCGGCGAGCAGCACGGCCGTCCACGCCCCGACCGTGCCGCCGCCCACCACCACGACATCGGCACTGTGGGAGCTGGTCATAGCATGGAACGCTGGCATAGACTGAACGCTCAGTCAAGAGGGTGGAGGTATGGATGTACGGCCTGACAGAGGAAGATCGGCGCATCCGCGACACCGCGCGAGCGTTCGTCGAAACGCTGATGCCGTACGAGGTGGAGGCCGAGCTCGCCGGAGGCGTGCTACCCAAGGAGATCACCGCCGAGCATCACGCGCGGGCAATCGAATTGGGTTTGTACGCCACCAATATGCCGACGTCCGTCGGCGGTCCCGGTTACACCGCGCTGCAGCAGGTGCTGGTGCAGGAACAGTGCGGCCGGGTGACCAACGGGTTGGGCTGGGTGATGGCCACCCCACCGCAGTGGTGGGTTGACGTCGCCACCGACTACCAACGCGAACGCTGGCTGCTGCCGTCGGTGCGCGGCGAGAAGCACGAGGCCTACGCGATCACCGAAGAGTTCGCGGGCTCAGACGTCTCCGCGCTGGTCGCCACCGCCCGCCGCGACGGCGACGAGTATGTGATCAACGGGGTCAAGTGGCACGTGACGTCGTTCAACCTCGCCGACTACGTCTTCGTCGAAGCCGTGCTTCCCGACGGCGACCACGTGCTGCTGGTGGTCGATCTGCCGTGGCCGGGTGTGGAAGTGGTTCGCACACCCCACTATTCGCATCACATCGCCGACGAGCATCCGATCGTGGCGTTCAACGATGTTCGTGTTCCGCTCGAGAACCTGGTCGGTACCGAGGGCGGTCCGATGACGTTCACCCAGGACTGGTTCCGATTCGAGCGGATGATGGTGGCGGCGCGATGCGTGGGCGCGGCGCAGCGCCTCGTCGACGAGACGACCGTGTTCGCGCAGACCCGGATCGTGGACGGCAAGCCGTTGGGTGAGCACCAATTGGTGGCAGGCATGCTCGCGGACAATGCGACCGAATTGTTCGCAGCCAGAACCATGCTCTACGAGGTCGCGCGCTCGATCGACGCCGGACACGACCGCAAGACGCTCCACGGCCAGGCCTCGATGGCGAAGTTGTACTGCTCAGAGATGGCGGGGCGCGTCGCCGATCGCGCGGTGCAGATCTTCGGCGGCCGTGGCTATATGCGCGAGAACGTCGCCGAGCGCATGTTCCGAGAGCTTCGCGTCGAACGCATCTGGGAGGGAGCCAGCGAGATCCAGCGGATCATCGTGGGCCGTCAACTGATGACCCGAGGCCCGGCCGCGCTCCTCGAGCTGTGATTTCGGCGTGCTGGGTCACGCTGAGCGTGACCCAGCACG
>JBIQHU010000122.1:0-3459 GCA_044508395.1 Mycobacterium sp.
TTCGGCATCCACCACATCACCAGGCCGGAGGACTGGCCGGTGATGCCCGTCGACATCGTGTCGTTCTGGCTCAAACCGTTCGGCTTCTTCGATCGCAACCCGGCCCTGGACGTCGTGGGGACCCCGCCCGACATGTGCCACACCACCTCGACCAGTGCGCACCACTGACGTCATGGAGCGGCCGTCGGATCTGACCGCCGACTGGTTGAGTTCCGCACTCGGTTTTCCCGTCACGGATTTCGCGTTCGAACGCATCGGCACCGGGCAGATGAGCGAGTGCTACCGCGTCGAGTTGACCCGTGGCTCCGGCGATGCCGGACCGTCGTCGGTCGTGCTGAAGGTGGCCGCGACCGATCCGGTGAGCAGGCAGACCGGGCTGGCGCTCGGACTGTACGAGCGGGAGGTGCGGTTCTACACCGACATCGCGCCGACCATCGGCGGCGGACCGGTCGCCGCGTGCTATTCGGCGGGCTTCGAACAGGAGACGGGTGCCTTCCACCTCCTGCTCGGCGACGCCGGGCCCGCCGTCGTCGGCGACGAACTGCGCGGCGCCACAGTCGAACAGGCCACGCTGGCGCTGGCTGAACTGGCTCGGCTGCATGCACCCGCGTTCGGCGACCCCTCGATGGCCCAGGCGGACTGGCTCAACCGCGATGCGCCGGTGACCCAAGGACTGATCGAGCAGCTGTACCGCGGGTTCATCGACCGGTACGCCGATCAGATCGCGCCCGAGCATCGGGAGGTGTGCGAGCGTCTCATCGGCAGTTTCGATGCCTATCTGGCGGCCGAGGGCGCCGACGACCGGATCATGGGCCTCGTCCACGGCGACTACCGACTGGACAACATGCTCTTCGGTGAGCCCGGTGCGGACCGGCCGTTGACGGTGGTGGACTGGCAAACCGTCACCCGGGGGCCCGCGATGACCGACGTGGCCTACTTCGTCGGGTGTGCACTGCCCAGCGAACTTCGTCGGCAGCACTACGACGACCTGCTGCGGGCCTACCACGAGGCACTCGGCCCCGGTGTGGCGATCACCCTCGACGACGTCCGCGAGGGGGTGCGGCGGCAGAGCTTCTCCGGGGTGATGATGGCGATTGTCAGCTCGATGCTCGTCGAGCGCACCGAGCGCGGTGACCAGTTGTTCATGACCATGCTGTCGCGGCATGCCGATCACGTGCTCGACACCGGGGCGCTGGATTCGCTACCGGATCCTGTTGTGGCTCAACCGCTCACACCCGATCCCGCCGACGAGGAGGCCCACGCCGCGGGCACCGAGCCACTGTGGAGCGAGAGCTGGTATTTCGACTTCGCGGATCCGCAGCAGGGTATCGGTGGATGGGTGCGGCTGGGCCTGATGCCCAACGAGAAAACCACCTGGGTTAACGCGCTGCTGTGCGGACCCGATATGCCGACCATCGCCCTGCTGGACTTTCACGACACCGGCGCGATTCAGCTGACCCTCGATGCCACCGAACCGCTGCAGACGTACACGGTGACAGTGCGGGGTGCCGGCGAGGCCTTCGACGATCCTGCGGACCTGCTGCACGATAAGCCGGGCCGAGCGGTCGAGGCGACGATGGAACTGGTGTGGACGACCGCCGGTGTCCCATACCAGTACCGGATCACACCTCGATACGAGATTCCGTGCACGGTGTCGGGCACGGTAACCGTCGACGGTCGCGAGTATGTGGTCACGGACGTTCCGGGCCAGCGCGATCACTCCTGGGGAGTGCGCGATTGGTGGTCCATGGACTGGGTGTGGAGCGCATTGCATCTCGACGACGGCACACACCTCCACGGCGTCGACATCCGAATACCCGGAGCGCCGCCGATCGGCGTTGGCTACACGCAACGGGCAGGGGAGCCGTTGGCCGAACTGCATGACGTGACGGCCGAGGCGACGTTCGGCGACAACGATCTGCCGACCTCGACCACGATCACCTACAACCCGGGCGGAGTCATCGCGACCCTCGACATTCGCGGCCATGCGCCGGTGCTGCTGACGTCGCCCGACGGGCGGATCAGTCACTTCCCGCGCGCGTGGGCGACGGTCAGCACCGCCGACGGCCGCAGCGGCGTCGGCTGGGCGGAGTGGAACCGCAACACGCCCCACGGCTAGCGATCTGTGTGCGTTTTGCCGCGACGATGGTGATTTCGGCGTGCTGGGTCACCCTCAGCGAGACTGAGCACGCCGAAATCACCGCAAGTGCGAGCTGTCGTCGTCCAGGTCGTCGCGACTCAGTCCCATCGGGGTGAGCGCGGGAACATCGGCGGCGGACACCACCTTTCGGGTGATCGGCGTCAAGCTGCGGAAGAGTTTCTCGACTTCGCTGTCGTCGAGCGCGTCGAGCCCGCCGAGCGCAATCTGATCGGTGGTGTCCTCGATCCGCTGTTTGAGTTCGCGTCCCGCCGCCGTGAGTTCGTCGTTCTCGTCAAGCAGCCCCCGTGCGACGAGCCGGTCGCGGTAGAGGCCCCATTGTTCGTCGTCGTAGTCGCGGCTGCGCAGGATGAACTCCTTGGGCACCTTGCCCGCCGCCGCGTGCAGGACGTTGGACTCGCGCCCGGAGATGCCGAGCGACGCCAATACGGCCACATGCCCGTCGCCGCGCTGTTCCCGCAGCAGCGTGGTCGCGTGCCACAGTTTGGCGACCGGTTCGTCGGGCCAGTCGAGCGCCAGGTTGGCCGCAAACAACGAGCGGCCGTCCAGGGGAGCGCCGCGAGCGGCCTTGGCCGCCAGTTCCGCGGCCGTTTCCACATCGTCGTCGGTGCCGACTCCGTAGCGGCGCAACGCTTCCACCGCCGATTGCTCGCGGGCCCGCAGCGCATCGGCGGGCGACACGATCTCCCACGCCGCCGGCAACGCCTTGGCCACCCGGTGAGCGGCGAAGTTGTAGAACGTCGCGGTGACCACTTCCGCAGGTACGACACCGAACGGCGCCGAGCGCGCCGCGAAATAGCCCATCCAAAAGCCGCGCAATCCGAGCCCGTCGAGTGCGGCACGAGCCTCCGGCGCGAAATATGTCACGGCATGGACCGGTTCGAACCGATCGAAGAAACGCCGCGCCAGTACTGGTTGCCTGTCCACTATCAACCTTTCGCCTCGGAAACTACGAAAACTCTTCGCTCACAGCCGATGCCGCTTCGTCGATGATTGCACGCATCGCTCGCTCGGCGGCCGCATCGTCACGCAGCCGGATAGCGCGCGCAACCTCGTCGTGCAACTCGATGGCCGCCGGGTTGGGGGTGGCCGGCATCATCCCGTGATGCGTGCGCCCCGTGAGCACTTCGGCCACTACACCGTTGAGGGCACGGAACATCTCGTTGCCGCTGGCCTCGAGCATGGTTTGGTGGAACAGCTTGTCGGCCAACAAGTATGCCTCGAGATCGCCGGACCGGCCGTGCACCACCATGTCCGATACCGCCGCCGCCATGATCCTGCACTGATCGGGGTCGGCTCGC
>JBIQHU010000122.1:3469-16491 GCA_044508395.1 Mycobacterium sp.
GAATCCCCGGCGTAGCTCCGACAGCGACAGCAGCTGTGCGGCGCGGTCGCCCGACTCGAGTCGCCAGCGAATCAGCCTGGGGTCGAAGACGTTCCACTTGTGTGCCGGCTGGACCGTGACGCCCACTCGTCGCCGGGACTCGACCATGCCCATCGACTCCAGCACGCGCACGGCCTCGCGGACGACGCTACGCGACACCTTGTGCTGGGCGCTGACTCCGTCGAGCGTGATGACCTGCCCCACGGAGTAATCCCCGGACACGATGGCCGCGCCCAGCGCCTCGAGCAAACTGCCGTGCAGTGCACGGACGTTTGAGTGTGACGCCATTCATACATCTTGTCATAGCTTTGCTGGCATGACTAAAAACATATGATTTCGAAATCTTCTTGCAATCGTATGACTATTGAGGCATGCTGTGTGACGTCAAACACAACCGGGTAGGTGGAGGGGATGGCGTCACCAATCGTCGCAATGGGCGTCTCAGGTTCGGGTAAATCGACCGTGGGAGCGGCGCTGGCGCAGCGTCTGCGTGTACCGTTCGCCGACGCCGACGACTTTCATCCGCCTGCCAACATCGCGAAGATGACCGCCGGGAAACCGCTCAACGATGACGACCGGTACCCGTGGTTGGAAGCCATCGGGGAGTGGCTGGCCGAGCGCTGCGACACCGGCGGTGTGATGAGCTGCTCAGCGCTCAAGCGCAAGTACCGCGATCAGCTTCGCCGCCATTGCCACGATGTCGAGTTCCTCCATCTCAGTGGCACTCCCGACGTCATCGCCAAGCGCCAGGCCAGCCGTCCCGGTCATTTCATGCCGGCATCCTTGCTGGCTTCTCAGTTCGAGACGCTCGAGCCGCTGGCCGACGACGAGCGCGGCCTCACCATCGATGTCGACCAGAGCATCGATTCCATCGTCGAAAGCTATGTCGCCGCAACCGAACAGGAGTCCTAGTGGAAGCAATCGACCCGGCATACGGAGCCACCACGCTGCTGCTGATCGCGGCGGGAGCGGTTGCGCTCCTGCTGTTCCTGATCATGAGAGTGAAGCTTCACGCGTTCATATCGCTCGTGTTGGTGAGCGTGCTGACGGCAATTGTCGCGGGCATTCCGGTGGGCGACGTGCCCGATGCGCTCTCCTTCGGCTTCTCGAACACGCTTGGCTCCGTGGCGCTACTGGTCGGCTTTGGTGTCATGATCGGCCGACTACTCGAGGTGACCGGCGGCGCCCAAGTGCTGGCCGACACGCTCATCGGCCGCTTCGGTGAGAAGCGCGCTCCTTTCGCGCTCGGTGTTGCCGCACTGATCTTCGGCTTCCCAATCTTTTTCGACGCCGGCCTCGTGGTCTTCCTGCCGATCATCATGACGGTGGCGCGGCGTTTCGGCGGGTCACTGCTGCTGTACGCGTTTCCCGCGGCCGGCGCCTTCGCCGCCATGCACGCTCTGGTGCCACCCCACCCCGGGCCGGTCGCGGCGGCGGAAGCACTCGAGGCCAACATCGGCTTGACCCTCCTCGTCGGAGCGCCTATCGCTGTTGTCTCGTGGTACGTCGGCGCCTACCTCGTCTCTCAGTTCATCGGCCGTCGAGTGAACATCGATATCCCCGAGGCGTTGTTCGGTCCGATGAACGGTGGCCGTGACCGGGAAGAGGCCACCGATCCCGACGGTGGAGCCGGCTCGGGCATTGCCACCACCCAAGCTCCGGCTCGCACCGCGCCCGCCTTCGGGACCGTGCTGGGTGTGTTGCTGCTGCCGTTCGTCCTGATCTCCTTCAATACCGTGCTCAAGACCCTCATGGCCGCAGGCGTGATCGAGGAGGGGGCCAGCTGGGCCGAGTACCTCATGCTGCTCGGAAACACCTCGGTCGCCCTGCTGATCACGGTGATCGTGGCGACTCTCGTGCTTGGGCTGCGGGGGCGGTCGATGGCGGCGGTCAGCGACATCTTCGACGACGCACTCGGACCGATATGCACGGTCATCCTGATCACCGGTGCCGGCGGCATGTTCGGCGGCGTGCTGCGGTTGAGCGGTATCGGAGACGCCTTGAGCGGTTCGCTGTCGAACCTCGGAATGTCACTGATCCTGCAGGCCTTCGTCATCGCCACGGTGCTGCGTGTCGCGCAGGGTTCAGCCACGGTCGCATTGACGACGACGGCGGGCTTGCTCGGCGCCGCCGCCGCTGAAGCGAACCTGAGCAGCTTCCAGCTCACGCTGCTCGTCATCGCGATCGCTGCCGGCGCGACGGTACTTTCGCACGTCAACGACTCGGGATTCTGGCTCGTGAGTCGATTCTTCGGGATGGACGTGAAGACGACGCTGAAGACATGGACCGTCATGGAGACAACGCTGGGGCTTACCGCCTTCGCGATAAGTCTGGTGTTGTGGTTCGCAGCCTGACGGGTCTAAATATCGAGTTGCGCAGTCACTTTCGCTGCGAGGCTCAGCCCTTGACGACCTGAGTGCCGCCCGCGAGCTCGTCGTGCTTGCCCTGCTTGGTCGGGCTGCCGTTGATGGTCACCGCGATGATGATGATCGCGACGACACCCAGCAAGCCGCCGATGAACGGGATGATCGGCAGCAGCGTCCACGAGTTACGGATCGCCGATTGCGCCGCAGTCGGCTTCGGTGCACCGCCAGGGCCCCGAACGCTGAGGCCCAGCAGCTTCTTGCCCGGAGTCGCGCCAATGGACACTTCGAAGAGCACGAAGTACACGAAGGTCAGCACACCGGTGAACAACCCGGTCACGATGTAGTTGGACAAGGTGTCGGTGGCGAAGATCAGGGCATAGCTGACGATCGCGACCAGGATGCCGTCGATGATCCTGGCAAGCCAGCGCACCAGCAATCCGCCGGGCTGCTGGCCGCCGGCAGTCGGGTAGGCGCCCTGCTCACCGTATTGGCCAGGCTGGGGGTTCGTCGTCATCTGTACTCCTCGCGTCTACGCGGGCGGCGGGTCCGACCGCGCGGATGGTGGAGTCAATCTACCGCTGACGGAGCAGTTCAGAAGGAGTTTGGCGCTCGCTGATCATGAACGCCAGCGGCGACGACGGTGCTTGGCCTCCGAGCGTGCGGTGTCGGCGAGATCCGCTGCGCGCTCACGCGCGACGTCCGCCAACTCCGGAGCGCGCTGGCGCGCCGCATCGGCCCATTCCCAACCACGGTCACGGGTCACATCGACGATCTCGGCGCCACGCTTGCGGGCCAGTTCCGCCAACTCCGGTCCGCGTTCGCGTGCGACATCTGCGATCTCGGCGCCGCGCTTGCGCGCCAACTCCGCCAGTTCCGGAGCCCGTTCACGAGCAACCTCCGCGATCTCAGCTCCGCGCTCGCGTGCCACATGGGCCAACTCAAGGCCGCGTTCGGCACCGACCTGCAGTCCGTGGCCGACCTTTTCGGCGAGCTCGCTGTCGGCGAGAGTCCCGCCTGCTGCGGCGCCGACCGGCAACGCGGCAGTGACGGCTTCAGACACCTTGTGTGCGGCGCGGCGTCCGCGCCATCCCAGCGACGGCTTGCCCTCAGTGTCCACCGCCGCGATGATCAGCCCGCCGATGAGGCTGATGTCGGTGAGGAAGGCGCGACGTTCATCGGCCTTGCGCTGTGGGTCGGATTCACTCCAAAACGCATGTGCGCCAAGGCTGCCCGGTACCACACTGAGCGCGAGCGCCGCCGAAGCCAGCCGCGGCAGCTTGCCGGTCGCGAGTAGCAGTCCGCCGCCGATCTGCACTGCCGCGTTCACGCGAGCGACGGTCTCCGCATCGGAAGGAACCTTGGTGCCGACAGGATCGGGGAGTTTACTGAGGCCCTCAAGGGTGGGGCGAGCGGCATCGGCGGCCGGTTTGGGGCTGCGCAGGGCATCGACACCACGGGCGATGAAGGCCGCTGACAGCATCGGGCGGGCAACACGTCGGATCAACATGACTGCGGAGTTCCCCGACGGCAGAGGTCACAAACTTCAGTACGACGTGTCGCGCGGGTTTCGATCCCGCAGGGGCAGCGCGTACCAGAACGCGACGAGCGCAACCAGCGTGCACCCGCCGGCGATCCAGGCGCCGGGCCTGCCGATCACGCTGTCGAAGATGACCACGGCGACACCGGTGAGGGCAGTGCCGAGCAGGACCGTGCCGACGACGGCGTACTTGTGCGAAACGGTCACCAATGTCTTCAGCCGGTGCCTGCGAAACAGCACCCGGTGCATGCTGACCGGAGCCACCAACAGCACGGTCGCGCCGATCGAGCAACCCACCGTGACGAGATAGACGATGCGCATGACGTTGTCGAGGGCGGCGAAGCGTGGCTGGAACGGCAGGATGAGAAGGAAGCCGGTCAGCAACTGGACGCCGGTCTGGGCCACCCGCAACTCCTGCAGCAGGCTCGACCAGTTACGGTCCAGCCGTTGAGCTTCCGTCTCGTTGCGGTCGTCGTCCCAGCGCCCTTGGCCGGCCGGGGATTCGCTACCCACAGTGCATTGTCCCACCGTGGCAGGCCGCTCGCGTCTGATTGGCAGCTCAGGTCGGCCGGTAACACAGCAGTGTGATGCCTGATTTGAACGCCTTGGGTGGTTGCGTTAACGCGAGTCTCGGAATGCTGGTGCCGTCCGGGAATAGCTGACGCCCGATACCCTGCACCGTCGGATAGACGAACAGCCGGTACTCGTCGACCAATCCCGCAGCGATGAGCTCGTGGGCCAGGCTGATGCTGCCCGTCAGCACGATGTCCTTCCCGGACTGGCCCTTCAGGTTCTTGACCTGCTCGACGGGATCGCCGGTGAGCACCGTCGAGTTCTCCCATCCCGGATCGGTGATCGTCGAGGACACCAAGTACTTGGCCACCTGGTTGAGGTAGGCGGTGACGCCGGTGGGGTCCTCGCTTTGCAGCGGCCAGTAGGCGCGGAAGTCCTCGAACGTCTTGCATCCGAGGAGCAGCGCATCGGCCTCGGTGTCTTGCCGATGCGATTCCGCGAGGAGGTCCTCATCGGCGAGTTGCGGGTCGAACCAGTCGCCGAGCATCTCGACGGCGCCGTCGACGGTGACGTTCTGGGTGACTACGAGTTTTCGCATGTAGAGATAGACCCGATGCGTCCCGGAACCTCATCGGCGTAGCGTCGGCTGCGTGGCTCTGGTCGCTGGCATCGACTCATCAACCCAGTCGTGCAAGGTCGTGATTTGCGATGCGGACACCGGCTCGATCGTGCGCTCGGCAACCGCGCCGCACCCCGACGGCACCGAAATCGATCCCCAGCAGTGGTGGTCGGCCCTACAGGCCGCGATCACCGCCGCGGGCGGTCTCGACGACGTGGCAGCGGTGTCCGTCTGTGCGCAGCAGCACGGCATGGTGTGCCTGGACAGTTCCGGGGCGGTCGTACGAGATGCCTTGTTGTGGAACGACACTCGATCGAGCGCTGCTGCGGACGCACTGGTCGCGGAGTTGGGTGCGGACCAGTGGGCAAAGCGCGTCGGCGTGGTGCCCGTCGCGGCGATCACCGCGGCGAAGCTGCGCTGGCTCGCCGATCATGAACCCGCACACGCCGATGCGACGGCGGCGGTGTGCCTGCCGCACGACTGGTTGACCTGGCGACTCGGCGGTTCGGGCGACATCGCCGACGTGCGCACCGACCGCAGCGACGCGAGCGGCACCGGGTACTTCTCGTCGGAATCCGGCAGGTATCAATTCGATCTGCTCGAAATGGCGATGCGGGGTCGGCGGCCGCAGGTCCCGACCGTACTGGGGCCGTCGCAGGAGGCGGGGCGCACGTCGACGGGTGCGGTTCTCGGACCGGGTGCGGGAGACAACGCGGGAGCCGCCCTGGGACTGGGCGCAGAACCGGGGGACTGCATCGTCTCGCTCGGCACATCGGGCGTCGTGAGCGCGGTCGGAGCCGTCGCACCGCACGACCCGGAGGGCATCGTGGCGGGCTTCGCGGACGCCACCGGACGGCAACTGCCGCTGGTCTGCACACTCAACGGCGCGCCGGTGCTCGCCGCCACTGCCGCGATGCTCGGCGTCGACTTCGGAGAACTCGACCGATTGGCCCTCTCGGCGCCGGCCGGGGCCGACGGACTCACACTGGTGCCGTATCTCGCGGGTGAACGGTCGCCGAATCTCCCGCGGGCCGCAGGCGCCCTGCACGGGATGACCATGCGAAATCTCAGTGCGGCCAACGTTGCTCGCGCGACCGTCGAAGGCCTGCTCAGTTCGATGGCCTATTGCGTCGACAGGATCACCTTCCACGACATCGAGGTGAATCGCATCATCCTGGTGGGCGGGGGAGCACGGTCGGAAGCGGTCCGGCGCATCGCGCCCGCGCTGCTGGGAGCGCCCGTTTACGTACCGACGGCCGCCGAATACGTCGCAGTCGGCGCCGCCCGGCAGGCCGCATGGACGCTGTCACAGGCTGGTTCACCGCCCGCGTGGTCGTTCGGCGTCACCGAGACGTATACCGCCGATCCGACACCGCATGTACTCGAGCAGTATCAGGCCGCGCACCCGCTCACACTGGGTCAATGAACTTTGAGTGGGAACCATTGGCGGACGGCGTTTCTCGTTGCCGTCTCCCGTTTCTCGACGTCACGATCGGACTCGTGTGGAGCCACGCCGGGGCCCTGCTCATCGACACCGGGACCACCCTGACGGAAGCAGCCGCGATCCGCGCCGACGCCGAGGAGCTGGCGGGCCGCGAGGTGAGCCACATCGTGCTGACACACCACCACTTCGACCATGTTCTGGGAGCTTCGGCCTTCGACGGTGCCGCCGTGTACTGCGCGCCTGCCGTCGCGACGACGATGACGGTCCACGCCGACCGGCTGCGCGCTGATGCGCTGCGGTACGGCGCGAACCCTCGCGAGATCGACGACGCCGTCGCCGCGTTGCGCGCACCCGACCGTGTGGGGAAGGCGGCGGTCATCGATCTCGGCGAGCGCGTGGTCGCCGTCAGCCACCCCGGTCGCGGCCACACCGACCACGACCTGATCGCCGTCGTCGCGGGCGCCGACAAGACCGTCGTCTTCTGCGGTGACCTGATCGAGGAATCGGCCGAGCCCGCCATCGACACCGACTCCGATACAGCGGCGTGGCCGACCACCCTCGATCGGTTACTGACGGTCGGGGGTGACGACGCCCGCTACGTGCCCGGCCACGGCGCCACGGTCGACGCCGAATTCGTGCGGCGGCAGCGGCTGTGGCTCTCCCAACATGGCTCGCCGACCGTGTGACGCATTCGGACCGTCAACTGTGACGGGGGTCATTGTCTGAACTGGTTAATTTAGGGCACCCTTACCGTTCGCTTTGCTTACGAATGGCTGGAGGTGCCATCAGGGCCGACCTCGAATTCGCCTATGACCTGACACTTGACGAGGCGCGACGGCGCAGCGCAGTGCTCGAGGCCATCGGCCACGATTGGGATCCGGCGGCAGTGCTCGCCGCGGAGCAGCGAGCCGAGGACATGCTGTATTCGGATCTCGACGATGAACAGCAGCAGATTTACGACGAGCTGGTTCGTGCCGGTGTGCTACCTGATCGAACGGCCACTCGTGCTGCCGATTGATCCCACCGCCGACCGCGGGCGCCGTGCCTGGCTGTCCTGCCCGGGCTGCGATCACGCCACCGGATGCGGGGACTGCGAACAACGCAAGAACTGCGCCACGCACTGGCAGTACCTGCTGAGCAACAAGGGCACGCTCGTGCATCTGCAGTGCTCCGGCTGCGGGTACCTGTGGTCGACCGACACCCGGAGGCAGGCGCGGCGACAGCGCGGCGCCGCATAGCCGCAAACCTCTACACGTCCGCCTCTGGGCGTGGCCAGTGCGGACGCGGGAGAAGGGCGCCCGAAGGGGGGCGCATCCGGTCCAGGACCGCCCTCAGTGGTGGCCAGTCGGCACGTCCGCGGCGCGTCACCGCGTAGGCGGTCAGCACCACCTCGGGTTGGGCCAGGGGGAGCACCTTGACGCCCCTGCCGGTCGGCCTGCCGATGGGCAACAGCCCGACACCGAAGCCTGCGGTGATGAGGTCCTCGACAAGGTCGAGGCCGTCGATCTCGTGCGCGATGCGCGGCGTGAAGCCCGCGAGCGACGCCAAGGTGCGCACGGCGGTTTCGTCAGCTGTGTTGCGGGAGTTGACGATCCACGTCTGCTCTGCGTACGCGGCGACGTCGGCGGGACCGTCGGGAAACGTCGACGGCACACCGAGTCCCCAGGTGATCGACCACAGCGCCTCGGTCTGCAACACCTGGCCCGGCGAGGCGGGCGCGAGGTTGTAGTCGTAGGTGAGGGCCAGATCGAGGTCGTCGTCGGTCAGCAGCGCGAAGGCCTCGATGGGCTCGTACTCGCTGATCACCAGGCGGACATCCGGATACCGTTCGGCCAGGTCGGCGACGATCGGCAGCAGCGACACCCGGATGCCGGTGGCGAATCCGCCGACCCGCACCGTGCCCGACGGCTCGGCCTCGGGATCCAAGTCCAGGCGTGCACTGTCGATCGCCGCGAGAAGCGTGACCGCATGGTCTGCCAGCCGTACACCCGCGGGTGTGAGCCGGACCCGGCGACCGTCGGGCTCGATCAGCTGCGCGCCGACTTCCCTGGCGAGGGTCGCAATCTGCTGCGACACCGTCGACGTCGTGAGGTGGTGTGCATCGGCCACCGCCCGCATTGAGCCCAGGCGCGAGAGCGAAAGCAGAAGCGAAAGCCGCCGGGTGTCCATTGGGCAATTGTTCACGACGGAGAAACGGGCAGAGGAAAATGAAAGCGCGGCACGCGAGCGATGGGGGGGTTCCGCTCGCGTGCCGCCTAACCGGGATGGTCGTCCAGGACCACCTTTTTGGTCACACCGCAGCCCCTCCGAGCTTTCGGGGGCGCAGCTCGTCGGGGCATTGGTGTGACACCGCAAACGTAAGTCCACCGGTTAGGAACGACCTAAACGAAACCTGGGAAGTTGATATGTAAACCCTGGTGAGACGTCTCTCAAACTCGCGGCGGATTTCAGACACTAGTGGTTGAGGCGAAGTGTGGCGGTAGTCGCAGTACGTCCCGGGCAGACGTAGTCGAGAAACTACGCCACAACGAGGTGGCGACAGACTGGCGGACTGCGCAATTGTTCATAATTCATGAACGATATGTCCGGCAAAATCACGTGGACGTGAACGGTGCGCGTCCCGTTCAATGCAGGAGTGACCACGAACCAGGCGCGCACCGGAGCCTTCATGGCGATGGGCTCGATGCTCTGCGTTCAGCTCGGCCTCGCGATCGCGGTCACCTTGATCGACCGGATTGGCGTCGAGGGCGCTGCGTGGCTGCGTCTGGCGTGGGCCGGGGTTCTGCTGCTGCTGATCGTGCGGCCGAAGCGTGCCGCGTTCACGCGTTCCAGCTTCGGGATGTGCGTCGTGCTCGGTGTGGTCACCGCGGCGATCACGCTGCTGTTCATGGCGGCCCTCGACCGGATTCCGCTGGGAACAGCAAGCGCGTTGGAGTTCCTCGGCCCGCTCGGCGTCGCGGTGGCGCACGGCAGGGGCAGGCAGCGGTTCGTCTGGCCGGGCCTGGCAGGGCTCGGTGTGGTGCTGCTCACCCAGCCGTGGGCCGGCGTCATCGATCCCGTGGGCGTCATGTTCGCGCTGGGCGCGGCCGTGTGCTGGGCGACGTACATCCTGCTCACCCAGCGGGTCGGTGACCAGGTGGCCGGCATCAACGGTCTCGCGGTGTCCATGCCCGTCGCCGCACTGGTGGCCACCGTCACGGTCGGTCCCGCGGTGTTGCCGCGGATGACCCTCGACATTCTGCTGATCGGCATCGGCCTGGCGATTCTGCTGCCGGTTGTACCGTTCGCCCTCGAGCTACTGGCACTGCGGCGCTTGACCACTGCCGCCTTCGGCACGCTGATGGCGCTCGAACCGGCGTTCGCGATGATCATCGGGCTTATGGTGTTGCATCAAATGCCCGGCGCCGCAGGGATCGTCGGGATCGGCTTCGTGGTGGCAGCCGGGATCGGGGCGGCGCGTAGCGGTGCCCGCACGCAGGCGCCCGTACCCGCCGGAGTCAATTCCTAACTACGCTCGGGTTCATGGCAAGTGGATTCTTCAATTCGCCCTTCATCGGGCCCATGAACAAGATGTTCGGCGCGCTCATCGATGCGCCGGTCCTCGGACCGTTGGTGCGGCGCACCATGATCAACATCCGCTACGTCGGACGACGTTCCGGCAAGACCATCGAGACGCCTATCGGCTACCGGCGCACCCCCGACGGCATACTCATCAACGTCATGTCGCCCGACGACAAGACGTGGTGGCGCAACTTCCTCGGCGACGGCGCCCCGATCACCCTGGTGAAGTTCGACGGCGGCCAGGACCGCACCGGCCACGCCGTCGCCCAGCGTGACGCCGCCGGCCGGGTGTCGGTGGCCGTCACGCTGTAGTCAGCCCTCGAACCTCTTGCGTCGCAGCAGGGTTCCCGCCGCGAGCAGGATCAGGCTGATCACCAGGATCGCGGTAGCCAACACGTTGATCTGCGGCGGCACCGCGGCCTTGACGGCGGCGTTCACATACAGCGGGTAGGTCACCGTCGACCCGCTGACGAAGTACGTGATGATGAAGTCGTCCAGCGAGAGTGCGAACGACAGCATCGCGGCCGCTACGATCCCCGGAATGATCAGCGGCAGTGTCACTTTGAAGAACGTGCGCAGCGGGCTGGCGCCGAGGTCCATCGACGCGTCCTCCAGCGTCCAGTCGAACCCGCGCACCCGGGCACGCACCGTCATCGCGATGAAGCTGACCTCGAAGGCGATGTGTGCGATGAGGATCGTCGTGTACCCCGCGGCCCAGCCGAAGTCGAGAAACAGTGTCAACAGCGCCGCACCCATCACGACTTCTGGCGCGGTGAGCGGAAGGATGAGGAAGGTGTCGACGGCTCTCTGCCCCCGCCAGCGTTGCCGCACTAGGGCGATGGCCACCAAGGTGCCCAACACCAGCGCGATCGCGGTCGAGACCGCCGCGACGTTCAGGCTCAGCTTCAGCGCCTCGGTCAGAGCCGGATATTTGAACGGGTTTGCCCAGTTCTCCAGCGTGAAGCCCTGCCACGTGTAGTTGAACTTGCCCGCCGGCTTGTTGAACGAGAACAGGATGATGACGAATATCGGCAAGAATAGGTAGAACAACACCAGCCCGGCGGCGATGCGCAACAGGAAATCGCCCCACCGCGGATTGCCCCTGATTTTTTTCGCCGGTGCCGGACTGGTGGCGGCCTCCATGGCAGCGAGCGTCATACGAGATCCTCCGTACCCAGCGCACGGGTGTAGAGCAGCACGCCAACCAGGATGATGAGCATCAACACCAGGCTCAGCGCCGCCGCGGCGGGGTAGTCCTTGACCACCAGGAACTGTTTCTGGATGACGTTTCCGATCATCGTCGTCTGCGTACTACCCAGATAGTCGGCGTTGATGAAGTCGCCCACCGCGGGGATGAAGACGAGCATGCTCCCGGCCAGCACGCCGGGCATCGACAGCGGCAGAATGACTTTCGTGAAGCTGCGCACGTTCGACGAGTACAGATCCTTGGACGCCTCGATCAACCGTGGGTCGATCTTCTCGAGGCTGACGTACAGCGGCAGGATCATGAAGATGATCCAGTTGTAGGTGAGCCCGCCGATCACCGCCCAACTGGTGGACAGCAGCCTGCCCTCCTCGGGAAGCAGACCGATGGTGCCCAATGCGCTCACCAACCAGCCCTCGTCCGCCAGGATCGTCTTCCACGCGATGGTGCGGATCAGGAACGTCACGAAGAACGGCAGGATCACCAACCCGAGGATCAGGTTCTTGTAGCGACCCGCCTTGAACGCAATGACGTAGGCCAGCGGGAACGCCAGCACCAGACACAACACCGTGGCCGCCAGGGCGTAGGTGAACGACCGGACGATCTGGTCCTGGTAGTGGCTGAACGCGTCCAGATAGTTTTGGAAGTTCCACGAGAACGTCAGCGTCGGCAGATACACCGACCCACCCGACGACGACAGCGATGTCCGCGCCAAGGTGAAAAACGGTATTACGAAGAAGATTCCGAGATAGACGAGCGCGGGCAGAACCATCAGATACGGAGCGACCTTGCTCCGCTGCCGACTGCTGCTGGCGACACCTGCCATCGATCAGCCGCCGGTGACTGCTGCGTACAGCGTGTTGAACTCCTGGGTTTGCTCGTCGGAGAGCGCGGGCCACGACTTCACGTTGTCCAGGGTCGACTGCGGCGGGTTGATCAGCGGGTTGTCCGCCGCCGCGGGGTCCACCTTGCGGAGTTCCTCGGTCATATCCGACAGCACCGGAACGAACTGGGTGAACGCGACGAGCTTGGCGTAGTTGGCCCGGTCGTAGATGTAGTTGATCCACGCCTCGGCGGCAGGCTGGTTCTTCGTGGTGTACGGAATCACCATGGTGTCGATGAACGTGGTGCCACCCGATTCCGGAACGACGAACTGCAGATCGGGATTGTCAGCCTGCAACTGCACCACGTCACCCGAATACGCCTGGGCGATGGCCACATTGCCGGAGGCGAGATCGTCGGCGTAGTCGTTGCCGGTGAAGCGCCGAATCTGGCCGTTGTCCTTCTGCTCGCGGATCAGGTCGACGGCCTTCTGCACGCTCTCGGTGCTCGGATCCTCGGGGGAACTCCCTTGGGACAGCATGATCATGCCTAGGCCGTCCTGCGTGTCGGACAACAGGCTGACCCGGCCCTTGAACGCCGGATCCCAAAGATCCTCGATCTTGGTGATGTCGCGGCCCGTAGCGGCCTTGTTATAGGCGATACCGACGAGACCGGACATGTAGGGCGCGAGGTACTTTCGGCCGGGGTCGACCTTGGAGTCCAGCAGATCCTTTCGCAGGTTCTTGCGGTTGGGCACACCGGCGTCACTGATCTCGTTGAGCCAACCCAGACTGTGCACGCGCGCACCCATGAACTCGGTGGGGACGACTAGGTCGGCGCCGATGTCCTGCTTACGTGAGAGTGGCTCCTTTACCTTGGCGAACCACTGCTCGTTGTCGTTGAAGTCTTCCTTGTAG
>JBIQHU010000123.1:0-16444 GCA_044508395.1 Mycobacterium sp.
CCAGACAAGCTCAGACACCCCGTTCCGAGCTCACTCACGAAAGATCGAGGCTAGCCTTTCTCTGAGGAGCGAGTTCGACGTCCAACGAGGCGAGGTGTCGACATGCCTGACGGTAAACCGAACATTCTGGTCATCTGGGGCGACGACATCGGGATCTCCAACCTCAGCTGTTACAGCGACGGCCTGATGGGCTACCGCACCCCCAACATCGACCGAATTGCCGCCGAGGGCATGCGCTTCACCGACTCCTACGGCGAACAAAGTTGCACCGCGGGTCGTGCCGCCTTCATCAGCGGGCAAAGCGTCTACCGCACCGGAATGAGCAAGGTCGGCATCCCGGGTGTGGACATCGGCTGGGCCGCCGAGGACCCCACCATCGCCGAACTGCTGAAGCCGCTCGGCTACGCGACGGGTCAGTTCGGCAAGAACCACTTCGGCGACCTGAACAAGTACCTGCCGACGGTGCACGGCTTCGACGAGTTCTTCGGCAACCTGTATCACCTCAACGCCGAGGAGGAACCCGAGCAGTTCGACTACCCGCACAAGGATCAATTCCCGCGACTGCATGAGACGGCGCTTCCGCGCGGCGTGCTCAAATGCAAGGCGATCGACGAGGTGTCGACCGAACCCGACGACCCGAAGTTCGGTCCGGTCGGGAAGCAGGTGATCGAGGACACCGGACCACTCACCGCCAAACGCATGGAGACCATCGACGACGACATCGCTGACGCGACGGTGGACTACATCAAGCGGCAGCACGCCGCGGGCAATCCGTTCTTCGTCTGGTGCAACTTCACCCACATGCACCTGTACACACACATCAAGCCGGAGAGTCGCGGGCAGGCCGGTCTATGGCAGTCCGAGTATCACGACGCGATGATCGATCACGATCGCAACGTGGGCACCGTCCTCGACGTGCTGGATGAACTCGGCATCGCCGACGACACCATCGTCATCTACTCGACCGATAACGGCCCGCACCGCAACTCGTGGCCGGACGCCGGCACCACACCGTTCCGCAGCGAGAAGAACACCAACTGGGAAGGTGCCTACCGGGTTCCCGAATTGATTCGCTGGCCCGGAAAGATCAAGGCGGGCACGGTATCCAACGACATCGTCCAGCACCACGACTGGTTGCCCACACTGCTTGCGGCAGCAGGCGATCCCGACGTCATGGACAAGTTGAAGAAGGGCTACCGGATCGGGGACGTCGAGTACAAGGTTCACATCGACGGGTTCAACCTGTTGCCCTATCTGCTGGGCGAGGTGGAACACAGCCCGCGCCGTGGGTTCTTCTACTTCAACGACGACGCCGAATTGGTCGCGATGCGGTTCGAGAACTGGAAGATCGTCTTCGCCGAGCAGCGGTGCCAGGGCACGTTGCGGACATGGGCGGAGCCGTTCATACCGCTGCGGGTGCCGAAGCTGTTCAACCTGCGCACCGATCCTTTCGAGTACGCAGACATCACGTCGAACACGTACTACGAGTGGTTCCTGCGGCATGACTACTTCGCCTTTTACGCGACGGCCATGGCATCCATGTTCCTCGAGACCTTCAGAGAGTTCCCGCCGCGGCACCCGCCGGCTAGCTTCAGCATCGATCAAATCGTCAAGAAGCTCGAAGAATTCCTAGCGGGAGACTAGTGCTCCAGTCGTGGATCGACGGTCCCACGAAGTCCGCGATCGTCGATTTCGTGGGACTTGTCACCTCCGAAGGGCCGGATTACGTCGCTCCGGAAGCGCGGGTTGCCGTGTTCGACAACGACGGCACGCTGTGGTGTGAGAAGCCGCTGTACATCCAATTGGATTTCATCGTGCGCAGACTGGCGGAGAAAGCCTCGACTGACGGATCCTTGGCCGCACAACAGCCGTACCAGGCAGCGATCGCCGGCGAGCTGCAGTGGTTCGGCGGTGCGATCACCAAGCACTACCAGGGTGACGACTCAGATCTGAATGTGCTTGCGCAGGCAGTGATGTCGCTGCACGAGTCGATGAGCGTCGAAGACCACGCGGCGCGGGTTACGGGCTTCTTCGGCGAAGCGAAGCACCCCACGTTGTGCCGGCCGTACACCGAATGCGTTTACGCGCCCATGGTCGAGTTGTTGCGGTATCTCGAGGATCACGGCTTCACCTGCTACATCGTCTCCGGTGGCGGGCGTGATTTCATGCGCCCGATCACCGGAGCGATCTACGGAATCCCGCCCGAGCGCGTGGTGGGCAGCGCTCAGGGTCTGAAATTCGGTGAGGCCGAGGGGCACGGCGATCTGCTGATCCAGCCGGCGCTGGACATCTTCGACGACGGCCCGGAGAAGCCGGTGCGGATCTGGAGCCGAATCGGCAGACGCCCGATCCTGTCGGCGGGCAATTCCAACGGTGATGACGAGATGCTGCAGTATTCCGGACGGCCGGGGGCCGCGGCACTGAGATTGTTGGTGCTGCACGACGATGCCGAACGCGAATTCCACTACACCGCGGGCGCGGAGCGGGCGCTCGACCATGCGGCACAGTACGGCTGGACCGTCGTGAGCATGAAGAACGACTGGGCGGTCGTCTTCGGTGACTGATGACCTCGTGTAGATCCCTGGGCAGACCGTCGTCCTGGGCTCCGATCGGCACTACCCCGAGGAGGCGCCGGCACGGCCCACCGGTGTCGAAGGCTTCTGGATGATGGCCAGAGCCGCCACTAACACTCAGTTCGCCGAATTCGTCGACGCCACCGGTTATCTCACCGTGGCCGAGCGCCCTCTGGACCCCGCCGACTATCCGGACGCGCCTGCGGAAAATCTGCAGCCGGGGTCGATGGTGTTCACCCGTACCCAAGGGCCAGTGGATCTTCGACACCTCAATTCGTGGTGGACATGGACGCCGGGAGCGTCGTGGCGCCATCCCGTCGGCCCGCTGTCGTCGATCGACAAACGCGCCGACCACCCGGTTGTCCACGTCGCATACGAAGACGCCGAAGCCTATTCGGAGTGGGCGGGTATGTCGTTGCCCACCGAAGCCGAATGGGAGACCGCGGCCAGGGGCGGACTCGACCACACGGAATACACCTGGGGCGACGAACCCGAGGGCTCGGACCAGCCCCTGTCCAACTACTGGCACGGCGACTTTCCGTGGCGGCCCGAGAAGGGGTACGGACGCACCACCGCGGTCGGCAGCTACCCGCCCAACGGCTACGGCCTGTACGACATGGCGGGCAATGTCTGGGAGTGGACCACCGACTGGTACGGCCCGACCCGTGACAGCCAACCCTGTTGCGCCTCAGAGAGTTACGATCCGCGTCAGCCACAGTTCCAGGTGCCGCGGAAGGTGGTCAAGGGCGGCTCGTTCCTGTGCGCGGACGTCTACTGCCTGCGCTACCGTCCCGCCGCGCGCCGACCGCAGCCGGTCGACACCGGCATGAGCCACATCGGGTTCCGCTGCGTCAAGCGCTGACCAACGTGCGCGTCAGCCGGTTTCAGCGACCTTCTTGATCGCGGCGAGCGTAGCGGGGATGCCGCTCTCCGCCAAGGCGCGCCGGTGTTCGATCTGAGCCTCTGCCTGCTCGCCCCAGCGTTCGTGGAAGCCGGCGATCCCTTTAGGCAGGAACTCCCAGTGCTCGGTCAGTCGAGTGCCGTCGCCCTCGGGTTCGAAGGTGTAGCCCCAGTGCACCCAGCCGTTGTTGACCTCCCAGGCGAACTCGCGGCCGGGGTCGGCGGCGACGACCTGGCTGCGGGTCTCCCAGGTGCGCTCGGGGAGCTCATTGCGGCCGGTGAACCAGGCGCCGACCTTAGGGCCCTGGCCCTCATCCCACCAGCAGTCCTTACAGACAGGGCTCCATTGCCCCGTCCTGGTCACGTCCGACACCAGGGCGTACAGCTCCTGCGGGGGCACGGCCACGTAGATCGACTCTGACATCTTCAATTCAGCCACGAACCGAGTGTGCCAAAGCGCTAGGTTGGAACACGTTCCACATCCGTCGAAAGGGCAACTGGATGAGCAACGGTAGGGAGCGGGCGGTCAGGAAGGCGGTTGTCATCGGCGGGGCGTCCGGCATCGGGTGGGCGACGGCGCAGGCGCTGGCCGGTGATGGCTGCACCGTCACGATCGCCGACCTCAAGGGCGACGGCGGCCGGGATCGCGCCGCCGAACTCGGCGAGCCGCACACCGCCGCGCAGGTCGACGTCACCGACGAGGCCTCGGTGGAGCGGCTGTTCGCCGAGATCGGCCCGCTCGACGTCGTGGTGAACTGCGCGGGCTTCGGCAGCCTCGGCCTGATCACCGACCTGGGCGTCGATGAGTTCCGCAGCGTCGTCGACGTCTGCCTGAACGGGTCGTTCATTGTGGCCAAGTACGCCGGGCAGCAGTTGGGCGAAGGCGGCTCGCTGGTGTCCATCAGTTCCCTGAACGGACGCCAACCTGCCGTCGGGATGAGCGCGTACTGCGCGGCCAAGGCCGGCCTGTCGATGCTGACCCAGGTCGCGGCGCTGGAATGGGGGCCGCGCGGTATCCGGGTCAACGCGGTGGCGCCCGGTTTCGTGGATACACCGCTGACGGCGGGATCATCGCTCATACCCGGCCTCGTCGAGGATTACGTCGAGAACACCGCGATCGGGCGCGCGGGCAAGCCGGAGGAGATCGCCGCCGCGGTGGTGTTCCTCTGCTCGCCGAAGAACTCATGGCTGACCGGCGAGGTCCTCGACCTCAACGGCGGCGCGCACCTGAAAAAGTATCCGGACGTGCTCGGGCATGTCATGAAACTGGCGCAGGCCCAGTGATGAGCGCTCGCGCGAAGAACAGACAGCCATGAGTTTCGCAGACAAGCAGGCGATCGTCACCGGCGCCGGCTCGGGGATCGGCGCCGCACTGTGCCGGGCATTGATCGCGGCCGGCGCCGAGGTGGTGTGCACCGATATCGACGGTGCGGCCGCCGAGCGGACCGCCGCGCCGCTTGGCGGCAAGGCGCGGTCCGCGCGCCTCGACGTCACCGACGCCGCGGCCGTGCAAGCCGCAGTCGACGAGGTGGTCGACCGCGCCGGCCGGCTCGACCTGATGTTCAACAACGCGGGAATCTGTTGGGGCGGCGATACCGAACTGCTGACGCTGGACCAGTGGAACGCGATCATCGACATCAACATTCGCGGCGTCGTGCACGGCGTCGCGGCGGCCTATCCGGTGATGTTGCGCCAGGGCCACGGTCACATCGTGAACACCGCGTCGATGGCGGGTTTGACGGCCGCCGGCCAGATCACCAGCTACGTGACCACCAAGCACGCGGTGGTCGGCATGTCGATGGCCTTGCGATCGGAGGCCGTGCCACGTGGCGTCGGTGTGCTCGTCGTGTGCCCGGCCGCGGTGGAGACGCCGATCCTCGACAAGGGTGCGGTCGGCGGATTCGTCGGCCGCGACTACTTCCTGCAAGCCCAGGGCGGCAAGCCGTATGACGCCGACCTGTTGGCGCGCGACGTCCTGCGCGCCGTGGCGAAGAACAAGGCGATATTGGTGAAGCCCCGGATCGCCCGTGCCCAGTGGCTCTTCGCACGGCTGACGCCGACGTTGATGAACCGCCTGTCGATGCGGTTCATCGAGGGCCAACGTGCCAAACAGGCTGAGGCGAGGTCGAAAGTCCGCTAGAAATAGCGCGATGAACACCGAATTCACGCTGACACAGAAGCGTGCGCTGGCGATCGCGACTGCCGTCGCGATCCTCTTCGGCGCGTACTTCCTGCGTGAATACTTCATCCTGATCGTGGTCGCCGCGGTCGCGGCATACCTGTTCCAACCGCTCTACACGCGGCTGAACAAGCGGGTCGGCGCAGGTTTGTCGGCGACGCTGACACTGCTGGCGGCCTTCGCGGCGGTGATCGTCCCGTTGGGACTCTTCGTGTTCCTCGCCGTCGTCCAGATCACCAACATGGTGGAACGCGTCGCCGTCTGGGTCGAACGGACCGACCTCTCCGCCCTGGGCGATCGGTCGCTGGTGCTGGCCAACGAGCTGCTGCACCGCCTGCCGTTCGTCGAGATCACGATCACCCCGGAGTCGCTGCGCGGTTCGATGACGACGGTCGCGCAGGAAGTCGGCAAATGGCTGCTCGGTCTGCTGCAGGGCGCCGCAGGCGGCGCGTTCGGCGCGATCACGTCGGCCATCCTGTTCCTGTACGTGTTCATCTCGCTGCTGACCAACCGCGACAAGGTGCTGCTGCTCATCCGGCGGCTCAACCCCCTCGGCGAGGAGATCACCGACCTCTACATGTCGAAGATGGGCGCCATGGTCAAGGGCACCGTCATGGGACAGTTCGTCATCGCCGTCTGCCAGGGTGTCGCCGGTGCGGTCTCGATCTACATCGCCGGATTCCATCAGGGGTTCTTCCTGTTCGCGGTGCTGCTGTCGGCGTTGTCGGTCATTCCGCTGGGCAGCGGTATCGTCACGATTCCGTTCGGTGTCGGAATGATCCTGTTCGGCAACGTATTCGGCGGCGTGTTCGTGATCCTCTTCCACGTGATCGTGATAACCAACATCGACAACTTCCTGCGACCGATCCTCGTTCCCCGGGCAGCCCGCCTGGACTCCGCGCTGATGCTTCTCGCGGTGTTCGCGGGCATCGCGATGTTCGGCGCATGGGGCATCGTGATCGGTCCCGTCCTGATGATCGTCATCGTGACGACGATCAGCGTGTACCTCGCCGTCTACAAGGGCGTGCCTTTGCTCGACCCTGACGAGCAGGATGCGAAACCCAAGCGGCGCAACCTATTCCGGCGGTTGGGCCGTGTGGTCAAGCAGAAGCGTGACGAGGAGAAGTCCACGGAGGAGAACGCCGAAGAAGACGCCGAGGCCGAGAACGTGCCGACTGGGCCAGCGACTACTTCAGGCGCTGAGTGAGGAACTCGACGACGCGCTTGAGCGCGGCGTCGGTCGGATAGCCCTCTTGATGGCGGAGCTCCAGCGTCAGCACGGAGTGCGCCATCCTTCCGAAACCGTGCTCGTTGCCCTTCTTCGAGTTGATCTCGATGACCTCGAACGCATCGCCCAGACGATCCTTGAGTGTCTTGAACCGTGCGGCCGGCACCAGCGGATCCTCGGTGAATCGCAGCCCCAGAGCACACAATCCCTCATCGGCCGCGCGCCGTTCTACGATTCTCAGCTCCGCTTCGGACAGACCCGGGTCCCGCCGCTGTTTGGGAGTCAACGGCAACGGCAGTGACGGCTGGCTGAGGACCGGCGCGAGCACGCTGTCGTCGACCGCGGCCGCAAGCGCAAAGCCGCCGGTGAAGCACTGACCGATCACCCCGACACCCTTGCCCGGCGTCGAGGCGTTGAGGTCGCGGGCCAGTGCGCGCAGGTAATGAGCGACCGGCCGATCGGCGTTCGTCGCGAAACCCGCGAATTCCTTTGCCACACAACCACGCAGCATGACGGGCACCGCTCCCGGCCGGACGGCAGGCGCCCCTGGCGTACCGAACAACGACGGCGCCGCCACCGTGAACCCGTTGTTCACCAGATGATTTCCCAGCGCGAGCACGCCCGGATGCAACCCCGGCATTTCGGGAATGAGCACCACACCCGCACCCTCGCCCTTGCGGTACACGTCGTGGGTGTAGCCCGCGGCTGAGAACGGTGCGCAGGTCCAGCCGGTCAGATCGGCTTCCGGAGCCCCTTGGCCCGCGACATTGGGGTCCGGAGCGGTCATCTCTTCTCCTATGCGGCAGCCAACGGCGAGGCGCTCTGCGTCGCCGCAGCCAGCGTACGAAATTCGTCGGTGGATGCGGCACCGGTTATCGCAATCTGCGCCGGACCCTTCGGTCCGTTCAGCCGGGTGGTCCACAGGGGTTCGGCCGGGCGCCCGTCGCGGTCACCGCCGTCGTACACCACCCAGGTGACACCATCGACGTCCTCGACGCCCGTCGGATACAGGTCGTCCTCGATCGAGCCGACGAGTTTGTCCTCGTCGGCGTTGCTCTGCGTCAGGCTGACGTACATCCCGCTGGGCGCCAGATATCCGACGGTCGAGCTGACCGCGCGGAGGCGCTCCCCCGATGTCGGATCGGTGCGGCCGCCGTCGATGCCGTTCCGGCTGCCGGAGTTCGGCAGCCATCCCTCGGGCAGCTGGGGCACCCGGATCGGGATCTTGAGGGCGTCGGCGTCGGCCTGCAGCGCCCGAGGTGCGTCGTAGGCGGGAACCGGCCCCTCGGCGGGCCCGCCGGCCTGGAACGAGCACATGCCCAGCACCCCGGCCAGCACGATGCAGGCCAGAATCAGCGGCGCCATGGACCAGAACATGTCCCGGCCGTCCTGGAGCAGCCGCGACTTAGCTGGCTTCGGAGCCGGCTGCGGCTGGGTGGTCATGGCCGCCAGTATCCCAGGTCCCAACGGCCGGCCCGCGGATGGGACAATCTGCGCATGACTCCCGCGCGTGGTGAAGCACCTGACCGTAACCTCGCCCTTGAACTCGTGCGAGTGACCGAAGCCGGAGCGATGGCCGCAGGCCGGTGGGTAGGCCGCGGCGACAAGGAAGGCGGCGACGGAGCGGCCGTCGACGCCATGCGTGAGCTGGTCAATTCCGTGTCGATGCGCGGCGTCGTGGTGATCGGCGAGGGCGAGAAGGACAACGCGCCGATGCTCTACAACGGCGAAGAGGTCGGCAACGGCGACGGCCCGGAATGCGATTTCGCCGTCGACCCGATCGACGGCACCACGCTGATGAGCAAGGGCCTGTCCAACGCGATCTCGGTGCTCGCGGTGTCCGAGCGCGGCACCATGTACGACCCGTCCGCGGTGTTCTACATGAACAAGATCGCGGTGGGTCCCGACGCCGTCGACGCGATCGACATCACCGCCCCGATCGGTGAGAACATCCGCAGGGTCGCAAAGGCCAAGAACGTGTCGGTGTCAGACCTCACCGTCTGCATCCTCGACCGCCCCCGGCACAAGCAGCTGATCGACGACGTCCGCGCCGCCGGCGCCCGCTGCCGGCTCATCTCCGACGGTGACGTGGCCGGCGCGATCTCGGCATGCCGGCCGAACACCAGTACCGATCTGCTCGTCGGCGTCGGCGGCACCCCGGAGGGCATCATCGCCGCGGCCGCCATCCGCTGCATGGGTGGCGCCATCCAGGGTCAACTGGCGCCGAAGGACGACGAAGAACGACAGAAGGCGATCGACCGCGGTCTCGACCTCGACCAAGTCCTTTTCACCGAGGACCTGGTCTCCGGGGACAACGTCTTCTTCTGCGCGACCGGCGTCACCGACGGCGACCTGCTCAAGGGCGTCCACTACTACGGCGGCGGCTGCACCACGCAGTCCATCGTCATGCGCAGTAAGTCGGGCACCGTACGGATGATCGAGGCGTACCACCGGCTCTCCAAACTCAACGAATACTCCGCGATCGATTTCACCGGCGACAGCAACGCTGTGTACCCGCTGCCGTAACCGGAACACTCACCAACGAACAGGGAGCACAAATGCCCGACAGCGCTGCGGGAAGCACCGAGTACCGCATCGAGCACGACACCATGGGCGAGGTCCGGGTGCCGATCAACGCGCTCTGGCGAGCCCAGACCCAACGCGCGGTGGAGAACTTCCCGATCTCCGGCCGCGGCCTGGAGCGCACCCAGATCCGGGCGCTGGGCCTGCTGAAAGGTGCCTGCGCGCAGGTGAACAAGGATCTCGGCCTGCTCGCCCCCGAGAAGGCCGACGCCATCATCGCCGCCGCCGGTGAGATCGCCGACGGGCTGCATGACGACCAGTTCCCCATCGACGTGTTCCAAACCGGTTCCGGCACAAGCTCGAACATGAACACCAACGAGGTGATCGCCGGCATCGCCGACCGCAATGGTGTGACGGTGCACCCGAACGACGACGTGAACATGTCGCAGTCGTCCAACGACACCTTCCCCACCGCCACCCACATCGCGGCCACCGAAGCCGCGGTGCGCCACCTCATTCCGGCGCTCGAGGTGCTGCACGCGTCGCTGGACGCGAAGGCGCGCCAGTGGCGCACGGTCGTCAAGTCCGGCCGCACCCATCTGATGGACGCCGTCCCTGTGACACTGGGCCAGGAGTTCAGCGGCTACGCCCGCCAGGTCGAAGCCTCCATCGAACGGGTGAAGGCCACGCTGCCCCGGCTGGGCGAATTGGCCATCGGCGGCACGGCGGTCGGTACCGGCCTCAATGCGCCGGACGATTTCGACGCGCGGGTGGTGGCAGTACTGACCGAGCTCACCGGGCTGGGCGAATTGCGGGTCTGCGCAAACCACTTCGAGGCGCAGGCCGCCCGCGACGGGCTGGTCGAAGCGTCGGGTGCACTGCGCACCACCGCGGTATCGCTGACCAAGATCGCCAACGACATCCGCTGGATGGGCTCAGGTCCGCTGACCGGCCTCGGTGAGATCCAGCTCCCCGACCTGCAGCCTGGCAGCTCGATCATGCCGGGCAAGGTCAATCCGGTTATCCCGGAAGCGATTACCCAGGTCGCCGCGCAGGTGATCGGGAATGACGCCGCGATCGCGTGGGGCGGCGGCAACGGCGCTTTCGAGCTCAACGTGTACATCCCGATGATGGCCCGCAACCTGCTCGAATCGTTCAAGATCCTCACCAACTCGGCGAAGCTGTTCGCCGAGCGCTGCATCGACGGCCTCGTCGCCAACGAAGAGCGCCTGCGCGAGCTGGCCGAGTCGTCGCCGTCGATCGTGACGCCGCTGAACTCGGCCATCGGCTACGAGGAGGCCGCCGCCGTCGCCAAGCAAGCGCTCAAAGAGAAGAAGACCATCCGCCAGACGGTGATCGACCGCGGGCTCATCGGCGACAAGCTGTCGCTCGACGAACTCGACAAGCGCCTCGATGTGCTGGCGATGGCCAAGGTCAAGGACGGCACCAGCTAACCGCTCGGCGAGCGTAGAACCGGAACGTAGGGGGTATAGGGCCACCTGCCACCGCTGCGACGACTGGCGCCAGTTCCGCCAGGAGTCGGGGGGTGCAGGGGTCCATCTACGTGCCGGGGACTGGAGTGGCTGGTTTACAGGGCCGCCCGACGGAGCATCGCGCGGTCGCGTCGTTTCTGACCGCGACCGCCGTCGGGCCATCCGCGCTGCTGCTCGAAGGTGAGCCGGGAATCGGCAAGACCACGCTGTGGTCGGCCGCCGTCGACCAGGCAACCGCTCGCCAATTCCGGGTCCTGTCCACCCGCGCCGCGGCCGCCGAGTCGGTGCTGGCATATACGGCGCTGGCGGACATGCTCGGCGACGTCGATCCCGACACGTGGGCCGACCTGCCGGCCCCGCAACTGCGCGCGGTGGACCAGGTGCTGTTGCGTGCCGACACCGGCGATGCGACCGACCAGCGCGCCGTCGCCGCGGCGTTCCTGGCAGTGATCGAGCGGCTCGCCGAATCAGGACCGGTGCTGTTGGCCATCGACGATCTGCAGTGGGTCGATCCCTCCAGCGTCCACGTACTGGCATTCGTCGCGCGCCGGCTCACCGGATCCGTCGGGATTCTCGGCAGCGTGCGCACCGGACTGCACGACGGTGCAAGCACAGCGTGGCTCCAACTGCCGCGACCGGAAGCGGTCAACCGTATCCGACTGAGCCCGTTGAGTATTGGCGAACTGCATAGCGCGGTCGCGACCCGGCTGCAGCGCTATTTCTCGCGCCCGGCGATGGGTCGCATCTACGAAATCTCCGGCGGAAACCCGTTTTACGCCATCGAGCTGGCCAGGGAACTGGATGAACAGGCCACGACGAGACTCCCCCGCACACTGAGTGAGATTGTCCGGAACCGGCTCACGGGCCTCGACCCCGATGTCCACGAGGCGCTGCTCGCGGCGTCGTGTATGGCGGCGCCGACGGTCGATCTGGTGTCGAAGGCGACGATCGGCGGTGACGATCAGCTGGTCGATCTTCTCGAAATCGCGGAGAGCAAGGGCATTATCGCGATCGACGGCAACCGGATCCACTTTGCGCACCCTCTGCTGGCCAGGGGTGTCTACACCGAGGCCGCACCCGCGCGACGGCGCTCAATGCACCGCCGGCTCGCCGCCCTCGTCGACGAACCCGAAGTGGGCGCACGGCATCTGGCGCTGGCAGCCACCAGCGGAGACGACCTGACGCTGCGCGCACTCGACCGGGCCGCCGAATCGGCGCGTGCGCGTGGCGCCCCCGCGGCGGCCGCCGAACTGATGGACCTGGCCATCGGCCTGGGCGGCGACACACCCGATCGCCGGCTGCGCTCGGCGCTGCACCACTTCGACGCCGGCGACCACGAACGGGCGGCCGCGGTACTTCGCGAGACCCTCGACCGGCTGCCACCGGGAGATCTGCGGGCAGAAGCCTTGTGCCGCCTGGCGGTTGTGCGCCTGTACACCGAGGGCTTCCTCGAGGCCACGGATGTGCTGCACCAGGCCCTCGATGATGCGCACGAGAACAGCCCGCTGCGGGTTCAGATCCTGATCACGCTGGCGTATTCGCTCATGCACGCGAACCGGATTCGAGAAGGCAAGGATACCGCCACCCGCGCGGTGGGCGTCGCTGAGCGGCTCGGCCAGCCGCACCTGCTGAGCCTGGCCCTCGGGATGCGGGTGATGTTGGGCTTCATGGCGGGGGAAGGACTGGACGGCGAGAGCCTCAGTCGCGCAGTGGAACTGGAGGATGAACAAGCCTTCACACCGCTGGTGTTCCGGCCGAGCGTGCAGCGCGCCCTGCTGCTGGAGTGGACCGGTGAACTGGAGGCGGCATGCGAGGCCCTGGAACGCATCCGGTTGCGCTGCATGGAGAAGGGCGAGGAAGGCGAGTATGTCTTCATCGCTCAGCACGTCGTGCTGAGTTCGATGTGGGCGGGTGACTTCGTCAACGCCAACCTCGTCGCCGAGGATGCCGCCGACCGTGCCGGTCAACTCGCCGGCAGCACCCCGTTGTTCCTCGCGCACAGCATGCGCGCACCGTTGGCCGTGTTCGCCGGCCAGGAGACCGAAGCGCGATACATGATCAACGCGGCCCTCGAGATCGTCGGGCGGACAGGTACTTTCCGACTCGGCGATCGCCTGTTGGCCACCCTGGCCTTCCTGGAACTGTCACTAGGCCACTACGCGGACGCCGTCGAAGCGGTGTCGCCGATGCTGTCGGCCATCGATCCCGAGTCCACGCCCACCGAACTGCCCGGTGCCATGTTTCTGCCGGACGCCGTCGAGGCCCTCGTCCAGTTGGGCAGGCTGGCCGAGGCCGAGCCCCTGGTCGAGTCGCTGGAGCGTAATGGTCGCACCTTCGACCGCGCCTGGATGACGGCGGTCGGCGCACGGTGCCGCAGCATGCTGTTGGCGGCGCGCGGTGACCTCGACGGCGCGCACGCGGCGGCGAAGCGGGCGGTGGCCGAACACGAGCGCGTGCCAATGCCGTTCGAGCGGGCGAGGACGCTACTGCTGCTCGGCCAGCTGAATCGCCGACTGCGGAAGAAGGACTCCGCGACCGCGAACCTGCAGGCCGCGCTTGACGTTTTCGAAAGGCACCACATTCCGCTGTGGGCCGATCGGGCCCGCGCCGAACTGGCGCGCGCCAAGGTCAAGCCTTCGGGCGGACTGACCTCCTCCGAACAGCGCGTCGCCGAGCTCGCCGCGTCGGGTATGAAGAACCGCGACGTCGCCAATGCGTTGTTCATCAGTCCCAAGACCGTCGAGGCGAACCTGGCCCGGGTCTACCGCAAGCTGGGCATCAAGTCGCGCGCCGAGCTCGGCCGCCACATCGGCCGCGCGTAGTTCGGCCAAGCGATAGGGAAACTCCCTATTCCCCACCGCACCGCGACGAATTAGCGTCAGACGCCGGAACTGAATACTCCAGGAGGATAGGTGCGCGTCGACCAGGCTCCCCCGACCCCGTCGCCCATGGTGTCCCAGGCCACCCCACTGGTCACCACGGCGACCTGCCAACCGGCATTGCGCACCGGGTTCGCGATGCTGGCCCTGGTGTCGCTGATCGACCTGCCCCGAGCCGAGCGGGCGGACCGGGTGCTGGCGTTGAGCGGTGCGGCAGCGGCGGGCTGGTTCCTCGTGCGGAGCCGCCGCAAAGAGTGATTTCGGCGTGCTAAGTCACGCTGAGCGATACCCAGCACGCCGAAATCGCCATCCTCAGGGGAGTGCGCCCGGGCTGATCTCCTCCAGCATCTCGGTGACCAGTGCCGCGATCGGCGAACGCTCGCTGCGCAGCAGCGTGATATGCGCGAACAACGGATGACCCTTGAGCTTCTCGATGACCGCGGCCACGCCGTCGTGGCGGCCCACCCGCAGGTTGTCGCGCTGGGCCACGTCATGGGTGAGCACCACTCGCGAACCCGCGCCCAGGCGCGACAGCACGGTCAGCAGCACATTGCGTTCCAGCGACTGCGCCTCGTCGACGATGACGAACGAGTCGTGCAGCGACCGACCGCGAATGTGTGTCAGCGGCAGCACTTCCAGCATGCCGCGAGACAGCACCTCTTCGAGCACCGCGGGGCTGGCCAGCCCCTCGAGGGTGTCGAAAACCGCCTGCGCCCAGGGGCCCATCTTCTCGCTCTCGCTGCCGGGCAGGTATCCGAGATCCTGCCCACCGACCGCGTAGAGCGGCCGGAACACCACGACCTTGCGGTGGGTGCGGCGCTCGAGCACAGCCTCCAGTCCGGCGCACAGCGCAAGCGCCGACTTTCCGGTGCCCGCCTTACCGCCCAGCGAGACGATGCCGACCGATTCGTCGAGCAGCAGGTCCAGTGCGACGCGCTGCTCCGCGGAGCGGCCGCGCAGGCCGAACACCTCGCGGTCACCACGGACCAGCTGCACCCGCTTCTCCGAGTTGACCCTGCCCAGCGCATGGGAGCTTCCACCCAACAGCCGGATCCCGGTGTGGCACGGGAGGTTTCGGGCCACCTCCAGATCGATCTCACCCTCGGCGAACAGCGCGTCGATCTCTTCGGCCGACACCTCGACCTCGTCCATGCCGGTCCAACCGGACGTGACGACGTCCTGAGCGTGGTACTCGTCGGCGGTCAACCCGACGGCGCCCGCCTTCACCCGCAGCGGAATGTCCTTGCTCACCAACGTCACCAGCTTGCCCTCTGCGGCGAGGTTGGCCGCACAGGTGAGGATGCGCGAATCGTTGCTCTCGGTACGGAACCCCGCGGGCAGCACCATCGGGTCGCTGTGGTTTAGTTCGACATGCAACGTACCGCCCTGTGTACCAACGGGAATCGGCTGATCGAGCCGTCCGTGTTCCAGGCGGAGATCGTCGAACATCCGCAGTGCCTGCCGGGCGAACCAGCCAAGCTCGTGGTGATGCCGCTTGGCTTCCAGTTCGCTGATGACCACGAGCGGGACCACGACTTCGTGCTCGGCGAACCGCGTGCATGCCCACGGATCGGACAGCAGCACAGAAGTGTCGAGAACATAGGTCCGCAAGGGCGAATCAGTCACGTAGCGCTCCTCGAGCCCGCGCGGCCCCACGCGAACCATTCGGCGGACGCAGCGGCATTCGGACCGGGGCCGGTCCTCTCGTGATCGAAACGATCGGTACCGCCCGGATAGCAGAGCATGTCGCTAGCCATCGCAAATGACGCTACTCCCGCGGCGGCATATGCGCCGCGCAGGCGCGCCGTGGTAAACGGTTAGCGCTGCGTGAACTGAGCGAGTTCGGGCTCGTCGGCAAGGCCCCATGCGGTGATCCGGTCGGAGATCACCTGCTTCAGTTGATCGGGTCCGAAGATGCCGGCTTCCGCGATGTTGGCGACCTTGTCGGCGTAGGCGTCGATGTCGGCACCGACGACCTCGAGTTCACCGGCGCGGCGTGCGATCGCGGTGATCGTCTCCGCGCGGTGGGTTTCGAGCAGGTGCGAGACGAGGTTGTGGAAGAACTCCTCGTGGCGCTCCTCGTCCTTGGCGATACGGCCCACGAGCGACTTGAGCACCGGTTCGGTGATCTGCGCTTCGAGATTGCGGCAGAACACGGCGTGTGAGCGCTCGAAGAACGCCATGAACGCCAGCCGCTCGATCTGGCTGTAGGTGTCGGCGCGATAGCCCTTCATCACGTGCTCGACGCGCACATCCTCGTTGGCGGTCGGGTCGATCTCGCGGGTGACGACCAGGTAGTTGCGCAGCACGATCGCATGCAGGTGCTCCTCGGCGGTCCAGCGGCCGAGCCAGCGGCCCCACTTCTCCTCGAGGATGAAGCTGAACACGAACTCGCGGTGGTAGCCGGCGAGGTTGTCCTTGGTGATGAGCAGGATCTCCAACGCGTCGGTGATCGCCTTCGGCAGCGTCACCTCGGAGGGATCCCAGTCCCGTCCGCCGAGGAAGGCGAAGTTCTCACCCTGCTCGAACGGCACGTAGTCGTGGGCGTACCAGAGTTCTTCCGAGTCGATGTGACGACGCAGCTCCTGCTGCACGACCGGCTCGAGTTCGAGGATCAGCGCATTAGCGACAGGTTTCTGTGCCATGCAGTTACAGTAACCCAATTCTGT
>JBIQHU010000280.1:0-2161 GCA_044508395.1 Mycobacterium sp.
CGACTCAAATTGCCGCACTGGATCGTGCAATGGCGCCGCTAAACTTCCCCTGGACGAAGGGGGCGCATCCATGGGTTTTCTCGACCGTGTTGCCGACAGTGTGGGTGATTTCGCGAACGGTCCCCTCAAACTTGCCAGTGGTGTTGTAAACGGTGCCAAAGACGGCGCGAGTCTCGTCGACAACCTCCTCGACAGAGACGTCGGCGGCGCTCTTCAGGACGCCTTCAAACTTGCGGACGATGTCGGAGACGTCACCGAAGGCCTGGCAAGCCTCGGGTTCGGGGTAGGACCGCTACCGACGGCATTCAAATCGATGAAGAGTCTGGTGCCGGCCGAGTCCAAGATCCTATGGCTCGCGCAATTGGCGATCGATGGAATGAAGTTGACCACGGGATCGGGAAATCCGACCAACGGCGATGAATTCCGCGGCTCGAGCGATCACCTTGGGGACGCGGTGGCGACTCTCATCGGCGCGGAACCACATACCGATCGGTGGGACGGAACCGCCTCACAGGTCTACAACGCGGTGAACGCATCGCATCGACGGGTCGCCTTCGAGGTACAAAACGCCGACTTCGAAGTTGCGAACATCCTCGATGACGAGGCCGAGCAGGTTAGCCGCACTCGAGAAACCCTCGACGACCAGATCGAATGGCTCAAGATATATGACTACGCAACCATGGCGATGAATTCCACGGCTCCCAGCGCCGCACTCAAGGTGCTACTGGATACGGCCGCCGCCGCCACAGCAACGGGAATCGCGGCTGACGCGATCGGCAAGCTGCTCACGAACAGCGTGCAGAACGCGTTGCGCATCCGCGACCAGCTCGATGGGTACGAAGGCGCAGCGAAAGACACGTCAGGTAAGCCCATGGGTGGGTGCGAGGTATTTTCGATGCCGAAGAATCCGGAGGAAGAACTTCCCCGCTATGACAGGGTTGCGGACAAACTACCGGAAGACCCTTACAGCCCGGTTGCGCCCCCGTCGCGGTCACTACCGGAAACGAAATACACGGTGCCCAGCCCGGAAGAACCGATCGTTTACGGCCCGCCGGCTACGCCTTACGGGAATCCAGCGCCCGTGAGCCCGACCACGCCGAGCACTCCTCCACCCGCGACACCCAAAGCTCCCGCGGCTGCGGGGCCGCCACCCGCTACCCCGACCGCCCCGCCGCCCAGGGTCCCGGCAGCGGCAGCACCCGCCGCTCATACCAGCCAACGCGCGCCCGTCACTCATGGTGTTCGCGGCGATAGCGCAACCCCCGTGACCGCCGCCCGATCCTAAACCTTTGCGAAAGGATCTCAATGCCAACCGATTACGAGAAGAACCTCTCGGTCCTCACTGATCACATCCGACACCTGGCCGAGAAGCAACACACGGCAGTCGACCAGATCACCGGAGCGAATCGATCAATCGTCGACCCGGCACGGAATGTTCTAGACACCCACGGACTCGTTTGCGGTGCAACTAATCTCGCCGTGGCTGCGGTCGAGGCCGCCCGTCGGACGGCCGGTGGAAAGATGGAGAAGGTTTCCACCGAGCTCGCCGAAAAGTTGACCACTGCGGCCGCAAACTACGACAACACCGACTCCGCCGAAGGCGGGAACATCAATACATGCGGGGTGTGAGTGGGTGACAACTGGGATGACGACGCCTGGGACGGCTATCCCGAAGACGAGTCGTCGCCCGATGCGCTCGACTTCACCAACCTGATCGAGGAGCCCGAGGACAACTCTGCAGCAGAGACGCCGACTCCTGATACCGACGACGATGCTGTCCTGGCGGTTTATTTCACCGTGACGAATCCTCCTGGAACAGTGTCGGTCAGTGCGATGGCGAGTGGTCAACCTGCACATATCGACCTCTCACCGCGAGTAGTCGATATGACGGAAAGCCAACTCGCCGAAGAGATCCTCGTGATTGCGAGGCTCGCTACACAACAAGCCCTGGCTGGACAGAACCTGATTCTCTCGAGCGTCCTGGAGCGATTGGGAGCCGATCGAAACACGATCCGCAACCATCTGGAGCACGATGCAGGGCTACCGTCGGCCGAAGCCGTGCTCGCCGAGAAAGCCCAGATCTTCGCCAACCGATATCGAGATGACGGAGATGACTGATGTCTCAACCGCTCCCGGCCAGACGACGCTCACGCTGGCCGTT